>JBBSOW010000021.1:0-40661 GCA_038259365.1 Propionibacteriales bacterium | reverse complement strand
CATGTGCGGGCTCCCCACCGAGACCGACGAGGACGTGCTACCCCCGACACCCCCGCCCTCGACGGCATCGGTCCCGGGCCTAAACCGCTGCGGCCTTCAAGAGCAACGAGCCCCCCAGGGGCAGCCACCTTGGGGGCTCAAACAGACAGAGCGTTCACAATTTCGCCATGCGGGTCAGGTGTCGATCAAGGCTTCACCGCAGCGTCGGCCAACGTCTTGGTAGTCGCCGCACCGCGCGCTTCAGCATCCCAGGTTAGGACATTTTCCTGGGCGTCTCGTAGTTTGAACTTCTCGATCTTCTGGGTGGGTGTTTTGGGGAGCTCGACAAGGATCTCGATGTAACGCGGCACCATGAAGCCGGGGGCGCGCTCACGGCAGAACGCATGGAGTTCTGCCGGTGAAATTTCCGATCCGGGGCGCAGAACAACGCAGGCTTTGACGTCATCTTCGGTCAGCTCGCTCGGGACACCCACGGCCGCGACCTCGAGCACGTCCGGATGGGAGACCAGCAGTTGTTCGACCTCGTAGGCCGATATGTTCTCGCCTCGTCTACGGATGGAGTCGTTGAGTCGGCCGTGGAACGTGAGGAAGCCGTCAGCATCGATCGCGCCTCGATCGCCGGTGTGTACCCAGCCGTCTTCGTCGATCACTTCGGCTGTCGCCGCAGGCATGGCGTGATAGCCCGTCATCGTGATACCGGGCTCCCTGCCGCGCACCAGGATCTCGCCCTGGGAGTCCGGAGTGCCCTCGCGGCCAGCGATGACGACTTCGTACTCATCGACTACTTTGCCACAGGCTCCGCGGTGTTGGCTTCCATCGAGGGGGTCGTAGACGGGGACGCCGGCATCGGTGGAGCCGTACACCTGGAAGAGGGGAATGTTGAAGCGTTCTTCCCATCCCGACTTCCACTCCGGCATCGGGACGCCCCAGGCTAGGCGCACTCCATGCCGACGGTCTTCAGCGCTCGGGGCACGCTTCCACAAGATGGTCAGTGTGGCGCCCATGAAGTTGAACACCGACGCATCGAAGCGATGCACCTCGTCCCAGAAGTTCGAGGCGCTGAAACGTCGCCCAATGGCTGCGGTACATCCAGCGGCGAGGGCTGCGACCACGGTGAGTGTCGCGGCGTCTATGTGGAAGAGGGGAAAGGGGCTGTAGAGGACGTCGTTGGCGGTATATCTGAACTGCTTGGCGTGGATCTGTCCTTGTCGAGCCAGGTAGCGGTGGGAAAGGACGCACGCCTTGGAGAATCCGGTAGTGCCCGAGGTGAATAGCAGCGTGGCGGGTGACAAGTCGTCCACCTGGGCCGCGTCCGTCGGCGTTTCGTGGGCCGCGACCTCGGCGAAGTCGCAGGTGGTCAGCCTGGACGGCCAGTGCGTTGTGGTCTCTCCCCGGACTATGACGAGGTCCAGAATCGGCAGGGCCGGGAGCACGCTGGTTACAGCCGCGGCCAGATTTTCGTCGACGATCAGGGTGCGGGCGCCGGCGGTAGACAGCACATGTTGGAGTCGGTCTCCGACCAGCGCGGTGTTGATCGGCGCGTGGAGTGCCCCGATCCGTGCCAGCGCGAACCAGGCCAGCACTTGGTCGAGGCTGTTGTGCATGAGTAACGCGACCGAGTCCCCCATGTTGATGCCGTGGGCCGTCAGTCCACCGGCCAGTCTGGCGACGCGTGTGTAGACCTCGCGATAGGTGAGCTCGCCTTCGGTCATCCGCAGTAGAACGTCGTCTGGGTGGTGCTCGACGGCGTCAGCGAGCATCTGGGTCACGGTATTGTGCGATTTGATGCCGGTCATCATCTAGAGGCCGGTGGCGGTGAATCCGAACAGGGCGGCAGAGTTGTCATGAAACAGGGCTTGCAGCGTCGCATCGTCCAGGCCCGAACTGCGCCACTCGGTCAGTGCCCGCTCCGGGGCCATCATCGGCCAGTCGCTGCCGTACAACACCTGGTCTCGTAGGACGTTCGGCATCATCCCGAAGAGCGCGTCCCATCCGGTGCCCGGCTTCGCCACGTATTTGGGCGCGAGGGCGCCGAACTCGAGAAAGACCGTCGGATGCCGTCGTGCGACGGCACAGAACTCGGTGACGTAGGGCCAGCCAGCGTGGCAGGCGATCAGGCGTAGGTCGGGGAAGTCGCAGGCGATCTGGTCGAGCAGCTCGGCGCGTTCATGGCGGAGCGGATGCATTCGGGAGTAGTTGATGCCGGTGTGAACGGCCACGATGAGATGCAGTTCCTCGGCGCGCGCATACATCGGGTACAGGGTGCGGTCGTCGATGTCGAGTCCGAAGAAGGCCGGTTGCAAGGTGACGCCGACGAGGCCGTCCCGATCGGCTCGGGCGACCTGCTTGGCGATCTGGGTAGGGTTTACCGAGGCAATGTTGAGACCGCCGATACCTTTGAAGCGGTCGGGATGATCCGCTAACACCTGGCACAGCGCTTCGTTGAGTTCCTGGGCGTCCTCGCCACCTTCCGACTCGGCATGCATCACAGCGTGGGTGATGCCCTGGTCGTCCAGGATGTTGAGGAGATCGTCGAATCGTCCCTTGTTCATTTTGTCGGTCAACCCCAGCACCTTGTCGTACTGCTCGGTCTGGCGGGCCGGAGCCGCATACGTGCCCTGGGCACGAAGGTCTTGGGGAAGGCGGACGCGGGCGTCGATGATGCTCATGCGGTCTTCTCCGTAGATGTGGTCGTTGATGACGGTTGCGGTTCAGTGGAGTGTTTCGGCGTCTTTGTCGCGGTTGAGGCTTGGGATCCGACCACCCTCGGGCCTTCTGGGTGGGATTGATCCTGGCGGTGGTGCCTAGTGTAAGCCAGCCGTTGCTGGCGGGTGTTCGCCAAGCCTTCGCGACGGGCTTGGCGGATGGCACGCTCCAGCGCGATTTCTACCGGAGGGGGCGGTTCCCGCCCGTTGCCGGGTTTAGAGGACCGCGGCGATGGAAGTGACGACCTTCGCCAGGTTGTCCTGGTTGAGCGCCGCGACGCAGATCCGGCCCGAATCCAGGCCGTAGACGCCGAACTCGTCGCGCAGCCGGGTCATCTGTTCCTTGCTGAGACCGGAGTAGGAGAACATGCCGTTCTGCTCGGTGATGTAGGAGAAGTCGCCGTCGGGCTTGGCGTTCTCCATGCCCTCGCGCAGGCTCGTCCGCATGGTCTTGACGCGATCTCGCATGCCCGCCAGCTCGCCCTCCCACAGGGTGCGCAGCTCGGGATCGCTCAGCACGGTGGACACGATGGTGGCGCCGTGGGTGGGCGGGTTCGAGTAGTTGGTGCGCACGAGGATCTTCAGCTGGCTGAGCACCCGGGCGGCCTCGTCGGCGTCGGCGCAGACCACGCTGAGCGCGCCGATCCGCTCGCCGTAGAGGCTGAAGGTCTTTGAGAACGAGGTGGTGACGAACGAGGTGACGCCGGCCCTGGCGAACTCGCGCACGGCCGCGACGTCGGTCTCGAGGTCGGTGGCGAAGCCCTGGTAGGCCATGTCGAGGATCGGCACCAGGCCGCCTTCGGTGACCACGGCCAGCACCCGCTGCCACTGCTCGGGCGTCAGGTCGTAACCGGTGGGGTTGTGACAACAGGCGTGCAGGACCACGACGGTGCCGGAATCGGCGGCCGACAGGGCGGCGAGCATGCCGTCGATGTCGATGCTGAGGGAGTCGGCGTCGTAGTAGGGGTAGGAGGAGACCTCGAAGCCTTGGCGGGTGAAGACCGCCTGGTGGTTCTCCCAGCTCGGGTCGCTGATCAGCAGCTTGGCGTCCGGGTTGAGGGTGCGTAGAAAGTCCCCGGCCACCTTGAGGCTGCCCGTTCCACCGAGTCCCTGGACCACCGCCACCCGATCGCGAGGCACCGAATCGCCGAAGACCAGCTCGGCGACGGCATCGTCGTAGCTCTTGAGGCCGTCGATGGGCAGGTAGCCGTAGGGCTTGGCCGAATCGGTGAGCAGGCGATCGGCCCGGCGCACGCAATCCAGCAGCGGGATCTTGCCCGCCTCGTCCTTGTAGACGCCCACGCCGAGGTTCACCTTGTCGGGGTTCGGATCGGCGTTGAAGGCCTCGGTGAGGCCGAGGATGGGATCGCGGGGGGCACGTTCGACACTGGACAGCAGGCTCATGAACTCGATTCTTCCATCCACCGCCGGTCCTGCCTAGCCCGGCATGTCACCTGCGCAAACTGCTCCCGAGCGCCACGCCGAGCTCTCCACGGGCTCGGCGTGCCGCGGACGGGCACTTTCGGTGGGCCAGTTCAGCGGAAGCGGTTCAGCCGCAGGCTGTTGGAGACCACGAACACCGAGGACAGCGCCATGGCGGCGCCGGCGATCATCGGGTTCAGCAGGCCCAAAGCGGCGAGCGGCAGGGCGGCCACGTTGTAGGCGAGTGCCCAGAACAGGTTGCCCTTGATCACGGCCAGGGTCCGGCGGCTCAACCGAATGGCGTCCGCGGCCAGCCGGAGATCCCCTCGCATCAGGGTGAGGTCGCTGGCGGCGATGGCGACGTCGGAGCCCGTACCCATGGCGATCCCGAGATCGGCCTGGACGAGCGCGGCGGCGTCGTTCACCCCGTCGCCCACCATGGCAACGGTGCGACCCGAGGCCTGCAGTTCTTTGACCTTGGCCACCTTGTCCTGCGGCATGACCTCAGCGAGGACCTCCGGGATACCGAGTTCCCCCGCGACGCGCCGCGCCACGCGCTCGTTGTCGCCGGTCAGCAGGATGGGGTTCAGCCCGAGCGCACCGAACTTGGCGATCGCCTCGGCCGAGGTGTCCTTCACCGAGTCCTGCACGCCCACGACGCCGCGGGCCTGTCCGTCCCAGCCGACGAAGACGGCGGTCTCGCCCGCGTCGACAACGCGATCGAAGCGCTCGATCAGGGCGTCGTCGATCTGCAGACCCCGTTCGGCCAGCAGCCTCTCCCGGCCGATCCACACGGTGAGCGGCGCTCCTTGGTGGCAGTCGACGTCGGCGCTCATGCCGAGCCCGTCGTGGCTCTGGGCGTTGGTGGTGGACGGCAGCGCCCCCATCCGCTGGGTGGCCGCGGCCGCGATCGCCTGGGCGATGGGGTGATTCGAGCCGGACTCGACGGCGCCGGCCAGGCGCAGCACGTCATCCTCGCGTCCAGGTGCGGCGCTCACCAATGTGGCGAGGGTCATCTCGCCGGTGGTCACGGTGCCGGTCTTATCGAGCACGATGGTGTCGATGCGGCGGGTGTTCTCCAAGATCTCGGGGCCCTTGATGACGATGCCGAGCTTGGCCCCGCGTCCCGTGCCGACCATGAGGGCGGTCGGGGTGGCCAGCCCGAGCGCGCACGGGCAGGCGATGATCAGCACCGAGACGGCGGCGGTGAAGGCGGCGTTCGCCTCACCGGTGAGGATCACCCAGACCGCGAAGGTGGCGACGGCGAGGGCGATCACGATCGGCACGAAGACGCCGGAGATCCTGTCGGCCAGCCGCTGGACCTCGGCCTTGCCGGTCTGGGCCTGTTCGACGAGCTTGGCCATCTGGGCCAGCTGGGTGTCCGAGCCCACGCGGGTGGCCTCGACGCTCAGCTGGCCGCCGGCGTTGATGGTGCCGCCGATGATGTCGTCCCCGGCGCTCACCTCGACCGGCACCGACTCTCCGGTCACCAGCGAGGCGTCGACGGCCGAACTGCCCGCCTCGACGCGGCCGTCGGTGGCCACCTTCTCGCCGGGCCTGACGAGGAAGCGCGTGCCGACGCGGAGCTGTTCCACTGGCACGCGGACCTCGGCGCCGTCGTGGAGGACCGTCACCTCTTTGGCCCCCAGCTCCAACAACCGGCGCAACGCGTCGCCGCTGCGTCGCTTCGCTCGCGCCTCGAAGTAGCGGCCGGCCAGCAGGAACGTCGTCACGCCGGCGGCGGCCTCGAGATAGATGTTGCCGGCGCCGTCGCTGCGCGCGATGCTGAACTCGAAGGCGTGCTTCATGCCGATCATCCCGGCCGTGCCGAAGATCAGCGCGTAGACCGACCAGCCGAAGGCGGCCAGCGTGCCGACCGAGATCAACGTGTCCATGGTGGTGGCGCCGTGGCGGAGGTTCTGCCAGGCCGCCCGGTGGAAGGACCAACCCCCGTAGGTCACGACGGGGATCGTCAGCGCCAGCAACACCCACTGCCAGTACGCAAACTGCAGGGGCGGGGCCATGGAGATGACGATCACCGGGACGCTCAAGATCGCCGAGACGATCAGTCGCCGCAAGGCGACGTCGTGGGTGCCGGATTCGGTCGACTCCACCGGTTCGGGCACCTGGGCGCTGTATCCGGTCTTGGTGACGATGTCGATGAGCTCTTGGGCGGAGACGGTTTGGGGAAAGCTGACGTGGGCCTTCTCGGTGGCGTAGTTGACCGCGGCGTCCACGCCCTCGAGCTTGTTGAGTTTCTTCTCGATCCTGGCGGCGCAGGAGGCGCAGGTCATGCCACCGATCTCGAGGTCGAGTTCGGCGGGGGATCCGGTTCGAGCCGGGCTAGACATGGCGAGGACTTCCTTGCACGAGGGGTTCGGTGTGGAGGCGGCTCAGGCGAGGGTGTACTCGCCGGCCTCATCGAGCGCGGCGGCGATCTCCGCGTCGCCCAGTTCACGGTCCGCGTCGACGCGGACCATCGAGGTGCCCCCGGTGACGAGATCGACGTTGACCGAACCCACGCCCGCGATCGCGGTGACCTCTTCGGTGACCGCGTTGGAGCAGTGCTCGCAGGTCATGCCGTTGACGGAAAAGGTTTGCTGCATCGGATTCTCCCTAAGGGTGTTGGAAATTCAGGAACGGACGAGGCGCGCGATGGCCTGGGAGGCCTCGCGCACCTTCTCCTCGGCCTCGTCACCGCCCTGTTGAGCGGCGTGCACCACGCAATGCGCGAGGTGTTCGTGCAGCAGTTCCAGCGAGAAGGACTTCAGGGCGCTGTTGGCGGCCGACACCTGGGTGAGCACGTCGATGCAGTAGGTGTCCTCGGTGACCATCCGCTGCAGGCCACGGATTTGGCCCTCGATGCGGCGCAAACGCTTGAGGTGGGCGGACTTCTCCGCCGAATATCCGGGAGGCTGCGCGACGGCAGACTCCATCTCTGAGGCTGAAACCGGCTCCTTCATTCGTTTATCATACCCCTACTGGGTATCACGTTCAACGGACCGCGAGGTCGGCCAGCACAGCGCCGGGTGCCCCATTGCTAGAACAGGGGGCAGAGTGGGGGCGTGATCGATTTCAGTCAACCGTCGCGAGTGGTCGCGCCCAGCCTGCTGGGTTCGGTGTTGAGCCTGGGGCCCGTCGCCGTCCGGCTGACCGAGGTGGAGGCTTACGAGGGAACCGAGGACCCGGCCTCGCACGCCTGGCGTGGTCCGACGCCGCGGACCCAGGTGATGTTCGGCCGACCCGGAGCCGCCTACGTGTACTTCAGCTACGGCATGCACTGGGCCATGAACATCGTGTGCTGTCCGGAGGGGACGGCGGGCGCGGTGCTGCTGCGGGCGGGGGAGATCGTGCGTGGGGTCGAGCTGGCGCGGGACCGGCGCGGCGGTGTGCCCGACGTCCGGCTGGCCCGCGGGCCGGGTTGCCTGGCTCGGGCTCTGGGGATCGCCAAGTCTCACGGCGGGGCAGCCATCCGGGTGGGAGGCGAGGGGATGGAAGGCCAGCGGAACGAACCGGACGTTCTCGTGCTCGAGGCGGGTGAGGCGCCAAGCCGGATCGAGCGTGGTCCTCGCGTTGGGGTAAGCCGAAACGCCGAGGCAAAGCTGCGGTTTTGGATCGCGGGCGAGGCCTCGGTCTCCCAGTATCGAGCCGCGTCGCGGCGGGTTGGGTGACCATCGAGCGTGGCGTTCGGGCGCCAAGATCGGCCCGGAACCCTTGACGGGTGGAACACCCTCGATTCCGAATTACCCCCGGGGGGCTACGATGATGAGGGCAGCTGGGGGTGCCATGAAGAGAATGCCGATAGGCGAGCGACGCCGAGCGCTGGTGGAGGCCTCGCTCAGGGTGATCGCGCGAGAGAACTTCAGCGCCGCCACCACGAGGGCTATCTGCGCCGAGGCCGGGATGCCACTCGCGAGCTTCCACTACGCCTTCGAGTCCTACAACGACTTCATCGCCGAGCTTCTGGCCGAGGTGCTGAGGATCGACGCCTTCCAGTTGAGCGCCCAGGTGCCCGCCCACGACGACCTCTTGGAATCCGTCCGGGCCGGCTTCCGGCTCTTCCTGGACCGCCTGACGTCCGAACCCGGTCACGCCTCGCTCATGTTGGAGCTGTGGTTGCTGATCAATCGCACCCCCGAGCTCACGTACCTGACGTCGCTGGTCAACGGGCGATTCCTCGAGCTCTCGGCCCGCGCGCTCACCCAGTTTGAGGAGCACGGCTACGAGTGGGACGCGAGCATCGAGGATCTGAGCTACCAGGCCAACCTCATCGCCAACGGCCTGGCCATGGGTCTCGCCGGCGGGGGAGACATCGAGGCGGTCTACCGAGCGGCCGACGGCCTGGCCCTCGGCATCGCGACGCAGGGGCGTCTAGCCACGAGGAGGGGTCCCGTCGGCTGATCCTCGCCGCCCGATGTTCACCGTTCGAGCACGAGGTCGAGAACGAAGTGCCGCAGTTTCGTGCTGAAGGGGGCGTAGAACCGGTTCATCGTGTCGGGATGCAACGGTTTGGAGAAAACCGCCTTGTTGTGGCTGAAGGTGGAGATGGAGTGTTCGCCGTGGTACTGGCCCATCCCGCTCTCCCCAACCCCCCCGAACGGCAGCCCGGGCACGGCCTGCTGGATCAGCGGCGCGTTGTAGGAGATCGAGCCGGAACTCGTGCGTTGGGCGAAGGCGTTACGGATGGGGATGACCTCGCTGAACACGTACAGGCTCATTGGGCGGGGCCGGGCCCGGATGAAGTCGATGGCGGCCTCGTAGTCGGAGACCGCAATGATCGGCAAGATCGGTCCGAAGATCTCCTCCGCCATGGCGGGGTGGGCCTCGTCGGCCATGATCACGGTGGGGGCGATGTAGCGATCCTCGGGATCGGACTGGCCGCCGATGCGGACGTCGCCGGTCACCATGGAGCGCACCCGATCGAAATGGTGATGGTTGATCAGGCGTTCGTAGCTGTCCGAGAGCTGTGGATCGAGGCCGTAGGCGCAGGTGATGGCGTCTTGCAGATGCACCACCAGGGCCTCGCAGACGTCCGGAGCGGCCAAGATGTAATCGGGGGCGACGCGGGTCTGGCCAGCGTTGATGAAGCGGCCCCACACTATCCGTCGGGCGGCGACGGCCAGATCGGTTGACGCGTCGACGTAGCACGGCGACTTGCCGCCGAGTGTCAGCGTGACGGGCGTGAGGTGCTCGGCGGCGGCGTGCATGACCGTCTTGGCACACTCGCTGTTGCCCGTGTAAAGAATGTGGTCGAAGCGGGACTTCAACAGTTCGACGGTGAACTCGCCGTCGCCCTCGAGGACGCGGAGCACTCGCGGGTCGAGATATTGCGTCAGCAATCGTGCGAGCAACGCCGAGGTGGCGGCGGCGGTTTCGCTGGGCTTGAGGACGACGCAGTTCCCGGCCGCGAGCGCGCCCAACACCGGTATCAGGCTGAGCTGCACCGGGTAGTTCCATGGGGCGATGATCAACACCACCCCGAGCGGTTCCGGCTCCGTGCGAGCCCTCGCCGGCTGCAACACAAGTGGCACCCCCACCGACTTCGGCGACAGCCATCTCGTCAGGTGCTTCAAGGCGACGTCGATCTCGGCGGTGACGAGCGCGATCTCGGTGGCTCGCGAGGCCATCGGGTGTCTACTCAGATCCTGGCGCAGGGCGTCACACAGCGCGTTGGTGTTCTCAGACACCATCGCGGCGAGGGCTTCGATCTGCTGCCGACGAAACGCCAGGGAGCGGGTCAGCCCCGAATCGTAGGCCTCCCGAAGCTCCGTAGGGGCAGGGATCGCCCGATCCATCAGATCAGTCATACGACGAAGGGTAGGCTGCCGCGGCCCTTGGGGCACAACCGCGAAGATGAATATTGCGTAAGAACCACCTACACTCGTGGAGGTTTATCACGAATTGGTATCGAAAGGGAGTTTGTCGGTGAGTCGAGGGAAACGCGTGCTGCGGAGCAAACCGTCAGCCCGAGTCGTTCGTGTTGGCGTCGCGTCGTTGGCTGTCTTGAGCCTGGCGACGGGCAGCGTCGTCGCGCTGGAGGCACCCAAGGCCGAGCTGACGGCCGAGCCGGCGACCACGACCTCCAACATCGCCGAGCGCCGGAGCCAGCAGGCCAGCCGCAGCTCCGCGCGAGCCGGGGACGGCCTCGGCGAGGCGGGACGGATGGCCGCTGCCCTCGAACTCGACAAGACCGACCGACGCAAGGCCGCCAAGGTGAACACGGCCGCGCGGATCCAGGCCCTGCCGCAGGCCAAGCCGGCCAGGATCACTGGATCCGTCTACACGACGAAGGCCATGAACCTGCGCCGCAGACCGTCGACCGACAGTTCCGTCACGGTGACCGTCCCCGTGGGTACCAAACTGCAGGCCACGGCGAAGTCCAAGGGCGGGTGGCGCCAGCTGAGCTACCACGGCAAGGTGGCCTGGGTCCATGGCGACGGCATCGGCTCGTCGAAGCCGAGGGCGGCAAAATCCAAGTCGGCTCAATCCAAGTCGGCTCAGTCCAAGTCGTCTCAGTCCAAGTCGTCTCAGCCCAAGACCTCCCGCGGTGGCTCCGCCAGCCGGTCGGCCAAGCGCAGCTCCGGGAAAACGCCGTCCGGGGTCAACGGTTCTGCCTGCTCTAGCTCGGGAGTGGAGAGCGGGCTGCAGCCCAACGCCATCGCCGTTCATCGGGCCATCTGCAACAGCTTCGGGTCCATCAGTAGCTATGGGGGAACCCGAGGGGGCGGAGGCAATCACGGCGCCGGCCGGGCCCTCGACGCGATGGTGCCCAACTGGTCCTCCGGCGGTGGAAACGCCCTCGGGTGGCAGGTCGCGCGCTACGTCCGCTCCAACGCCGGACGGCTCGGTGTCACCGAGGTGATCTTCGATCAAAAGATCTGGACCACCCAGCGCTCCGGTGAGGGCTGGCGCTCGATGTCCAGCCGCGGCGGCGCCACCGCGAACCACCGCGATCACGTACACGTGAGCGTGCGCTGACTTCCTACCCAGCTAAGGCACCCCATTTTGGATTCGAGCGAAGGCATGGCGCCTGCGGCCAGCATCACGACGGGAGCGGCCCGCCACCATTTTCTAGGCGAGATTGTTGCTCTGTTCGAGGCGAGAATTGACCGGTGGATGCGGGGTGGCTTGGATCACCCCCGTGAGGGCGAGATCACAGCAAAATGGGTGGAGATAAAAGGTACCCACGGGTAGTATTACTCATGTACTCGCAAATGACGCAGAAACCTAGCGTCCACGAAAGGAAAAGAAACAATGTCTATCTCGCGTGCTGTCGCGAACCGTCGCTCCGCAGCTCGTCGTCGTCACGTCGCCAATCAATCCGAGCGTGCGCTCAATCGGGCCATTTCCGATGCCGCCACTCCGGGTATGCGTGACGAACTCCTTATGGTCGCTCAGCGGACCGGCTACTTCGGTTTCCGTTTCTGAACGACATAAACGTTTTAAGCCCCCAGTTTCTGGGGGCTTTTGTCGTGTCAGGGGTTATTTGTCGTGTCTGGGGTTAAAAGCGTCCCGATGCGATAAGCCGAGGTCACCCGGATGAGGGTCAGATCACATTGAATCAAGCAGAAATAATGCCGGCGGCCCGCATAGCCTTTAACGCTCGAGTTTGGCCGCTACAGCTCCCCGCCGCTCCACAACACCGCGCCGGTGCCGCGCAGCCGGCTGGCGTAGGACAGCGCCTGCTCGTCGGTCAGTGAGGCGATGTAGTCCAAGATGCCGCGTCCGCGGCCCATCCGCTCCAGGTCGTAGCCGGTCTGCCTGCCCAACCATTGAGGATTCTCTCGGCAGGTCTGTTCGAAGCCGAAGGTGGCCGCGGTCACGAGGTCCTGCAGGCGCCGCGGCGCCCGGACCGCCTCGTGGTGATCGCCCAGCCAGTCGTCGAAGGCTTCGACAATCTGGGTGAGGGCGTGCGCCTGCCCCCGTTGCAGCATGGCGAGATCGGGGCGGTTCAGCACGAAGTACTGGTGCACGAACTTCAGGATCGACACCTCGTGGAAGGTGCTGGGCTCCAGCTCCACCCACGAGGAGCGGACGTGCGGGTTGGGATTGAGAGCCACCGAGGAGATGAACCGATCGATCCAGCTGGTGACAAAACCCGACAGGGCGCGGTCCGCGGCCATCGACCCGTCGTAGGGCATCGCCAGGACGCCGTCGACGAACTCCTCGCCGATCGCCTCGACGGCGGCGTAGAAGCGGTCCTCGGTGTGAACCCAGCCGTCACGGTTGGCCAGGCGCCGGCGCAGGCGTTCCAGCCCGGCGCCCGCTTGGCGGCCCGACTGAGCGAGATCGCTGGGCGACATGGCGGCGAGCGCAAGGCGGTCTCGTTGCCAGCACCGGAACTCGGCCGAGATCGCCGAAAACTGCAGCACGCCAGAGCGATGGAAATCCTCGAGATCATGCAGCGAATAGGCGATGTCGTCGGCCACGTCCATGACCGCGCACTCCAGCGTTTGGCGCCCCGGACCCAGGTTCTCGAAGGCGCGGAGCACGCTCATCATTTCGGCCAGGTCGGTGGTGTAGGCGCTGAACTTGTTGGCGCCCGGTCCGGCGTTCGGGGTGTCGGGATCCTCGCTCGGTAGCGCCGAACCGACGCCGCGGGGGCGCTCGGACCAGGCCGTCGGATGCGGGGACGGCACCTGGAAACGTCCCCACGGGTACTTCAAGACCGCGGCCCGGACGGCGGCGGTGAGGTTGAGCCCCTCGTCGCCGGAGCCGTGGACCTCCAGCTCGGTCAGGATGCGGAAGGTCTGAGCGTTGCCCTCGAATCCGTCGCGGAGCCCGAATCGGGTGCGCCCGAGGCGATCCAGGACCCGCTCGCCGAGGTGGCCAAAGGGCGGGTGGCCCAGGTCGTGGGCCACTCCCGCCGCCTCGCAGACGACGTGGTCGAGCCCCCCGAGCTCGTCCAGCAGCGACGTCGGGTGGGTGTGGAGGAGGCCCACCGCTATGGCGCGGGCCACGGCCGTGACCTTGATCGAGTGGGTGAGACGGTTGTGCACGACGCCGGCCGTGGCGCCCGAGGTGACCACCTGGGTGACCTCGGCGAGCCGGGAGAACGCGGGAGCGAACCTGATCCGCTCCAGATCGATGCGAAACTCCGATTCGACCCCGGCCGCCAGTGGTCTCGAGGCTCCCACCTCGGTCCTGGCCCGGGCGTTGCGTTGGCGGGCATCCATGGCGCAAAACTACCCCGATAAGGTGAGGGTCATGAACAAGCCGATAGACGCCACCACCACCGCTGCCTGGTCCCGATTGGGCGAGCTCAAGGCCGGCCTAGAACCGAATTTGCGAGGTTGGTTTGCCGACGACGCCGATCGTGCGGACCGCTTCACCCACGAGGCGGGTGACCTGCACGTCGACCTGTCCAAGAACCTCATCGACGCCGACATCGTGGACGCGTTGCTCGCCCTGGCCGATGAGGTCGAGGTGGCCGAGCGCCGGGAGGCGATGTACTCCGGTGCCCACATCAACGTCACCGAGGATCGCGCGGTGTTGCACACGGCGCTGCGACGGTCCAGCACCGACCGGCTGAGCGTGGACGGCCAAGACGTCGTCGCCGACGTGCACGCCGAGCTGGCCAAGATCTATGCGTTCGTGGGTCGGGTCCGCAGTGGCGACTGGGTCGGCGTCACCGGCAAGCCCATCGAGTGCGTGATCAACGTCGGGATCGGCGGGTCCGATCTGGGCCCGGTCATGGTCTACGAGGCCCTGTTGCCCTACGCCGAGGGCGGCCCCGAGTGCCGGTTCGTCTCCAACATCGACCCCACCGATATTGCCGAGACGGTCAAGGGCGCGGACCCCGAGACCACCCTGTTCATCATCGCCTCCAAGACCTTCACCACCTTGGAGACCCTCACCAACGCCCGCCTGGCCAGGAGCTGGCTGCTTGAGCAACTACGGGCCTCGGGTGCCATCGGTCAAGAAGACGACGCCGCCACCGAGGCGGTCGCGAAGCACTTCGTCGCCGTCTCGACCGCGCTGGACAAGGTCGCCGATTTCGGCATCGATCCCGAGAACGCGTTCGGCTTCTGGGATTGGGTGGGTGGGCGCTACTCGGTCGATTCGGCCGTGGGCACCTCGCTGGCGTTGGCCATCGGCCAGGAGAACTTCGAGGACTTCCTCTCCGGCTTCCGGGCGTTGGATGAGCACTTCGCCACCGCCGAGCCGGCCAAGAACGTGCCGCTGCTGATGGGGCTCATCAACGTGTGGTACCGCAACTTCTTCGGTGCCGCGACCCACGCCGTCCTGCCCTACGCGCAGTACCTGCACCGCTTCCCGGCCTACCTGCAGCAGTTGACCATGGAATCCAACGGCAAGTCGGTGCGCTGGGACGGCTCCCCGGTCTCCACCGAGACCGGCGAGGTGTTCTGGGGCGAACCGGGCACCAACGGTCAGCACGCCTTCTACCAGCTGATCCACCAGGGCACGCAGCTGATCCCGGCCGATTTCATCGCCGTCGCCAACCCGGCCAACCCGCTCGTCGACGGTGACGCTGACGTCCACGAACTGTTCCTGGCCAACTTCTTCGCCCAGACCGCCGCCCTGGCGTTCGGAAAGACCGCCGAGGAGGTGCGCGCCGAAGGCACCGACGAATCCGTCGTGGCCGCCCGGGTGTTCTCGGGCAACCGCCCCACCACGTCGATCATGGCCTCGGCGCTCTCCCCCAGCGTGGTGGGCCAGCTGATCGCGCTGTACGAGCACATCACCTTCGTCCAGGGCGTGGTCTGGGGCATCGACAGCTTCGACCAATGGGGTGTTGAGCTGGGCAAGAAGCTCGCCCAGGAAATCACCCCCGCCGTCGGCGGCGACACCCAGGCGCTGGAGAAGCAGGACTCCTCGACCCAGGCGCTCATCACCTATTACCGCGAGCACCGCCAGCGGTAGAGGTCCAGGGTCAGCGTAGATCGACCCAGCGCCATGCCGATCCCTGGACAAGCAACTCGGGATCGCCGGTCCATAGTTCGGCGTTGCGGGCTATGGCGGTCGCCGCGGCGAACGCGTCCGCGTAGGACATGGGTAGGGAAGCCTTGATTAGGGCCGCCTCCTCGATCCTGGAGACGGTCGGCAGTTCGGCGCTAATTCGTGCTTGGAGGTCGCGGACGGCGGTCTTCGCTTCGGATTCCCCGACCGCGCGGGTCAAGACGTAGAGCACTTCTCCAAGATTTATCCAGCTCATGATCGGATGCTGCGCTTCCAGGAGTTGGTGAACCTTGGTGGCCACCGGCTGGTCGTTGGCTAGGTATCTCATGACTGGCCAACTATCGAGGACCACTGTCATGACTCTAGGCGGCGATCTTCGGCCCTACCCGCCATCAGTTCGCCCTCTAGATCCACTCCGGAGAAGCGGCCCTGGAGCGGGCGGATCGAGTTGTGTGTCCGAAGCGAAAGGTGATCGCCCTCGGTCCAGAAGACGACTTCATCGCCCGGCTCGATCCCCAGCTCGTCCCGCAGCGACTTTGGGATCACGACCTGGCCCTTTTGCCCTACCGTGTGAGTCATACCGACAAGTATAACTTGAGGTGGATTAACCTAAGCGCGGGTGAGAGTAGGTGTGGCCCCTCCTCACCAGAGGTCCTTTCACCTCAGACGTGGCACGAGTCAACGGCGAGCACGATCGCAATCACTGTTCCATGCCCGGGTCTGAGTGTGGTTGCCGACAGCTGATCACATCCCAGGCCATCTTGAGCCCGGCGAACACCTCGCGGAGAGCGCCCTGACGATAGGTGGTGCTGCTTCGGTCGATCGTCGTGTCGCCGACCCCGATGGCGTCGATTCCCACCAGGCGAGCGGTGGCGATGGTGCGGGGCACGTGGTAGGCCTGGCTGATGGTGATGAGCGCGCGCACGCCGTAGACCCGTCGGGCCCGGACGCACGAATCGTAGGTGTCGAAACCCGCCGGATCGCACACGATCGCGTCGACGGGCACCCCGGCCGAGACGAGGTAATCGCGCATGCTGAGCGGTTCGTCGTGGTGCTCGGCCCGCCCGTCACCGGAGACGACGAACGTCTTGACCGTGCCTTCGGCGTACAACTGGGCGGCGAGGTTCAATCGGGCGCGAAGGTAGCGCGAGGGTCGGCCGTCGGGGTGCACCTGGGCGCCGAAGACCAGGCCCACCTCGCGCGCTGGCACCTCGGCCGGGGAGAAGATGCGTCCGGCGCTGAGCGCTTTGATCAGGCCCGTCGGCGCGAGCAGCAGCACCGCGCCCGTTGCCGCGGTAGCCGCCGATCCGAAGGCCCAGGAGCGCACCTTCACGCGGTGCCGCCCCTGGTCGCCTCGAGTTCGGCGTCCGCCCGCTTGGCCTTCTGCACGAGCGGGGTCACGGTCAGCCCTTGGACGGCCAGGGTGAACAAGACGATGACGTAGGTGGCGGTCAGCAGATCGGCGCGGTAGTCGGTCTGCGGAAGCCCCAGGGCCAGGCCGATGGCGATGCCGCCACGCAGGCCGCCCCACGTGAGGAGGCGGACTGTGTAGCGGGCGTACCCGTCTCGCTTGCGGACCAGCGAGAACGGTAGTCCGACGCTGACGAAGCGCGACACCAGCACCACCGGGATGAGCATGACGGCGGCCAGTACCTGCCAACCGGTGGTGTCGGTGAGCAGCACGTCGAGGCCGATGAAGGCGAACAAGATGATGTTGAGCACCTGATCGAGGGTCTCCCAGAACGCATCCACGTACTCCCGGGTCTCGCCGTAGAAGGCCTTGTGGGCGCCCGCCGACATGCCCAGGCCGGCGATCACCATGGCCAGGGGCCCGCTCACCTCGAGCGCGGACGCGGCGACGTAACCGCCGATCACCATCGCCAGGGTGATGAGCACCTCGACGGCGTGCCCGTCGATGGTTTTGGTCAGGTAGTAACCGACCAGCCCGAGCAGCGCTCCGAAGGCGAGCCCGCCGAAGGCCTCGCGACCGAACAGCAGCAGGGCGCTCGAAACGGTGATCTCCTCCCCGCCGGCCAGGCCGCCCGCCGCGATACCCGCCAGCACGGCGAACAGGACCACGCCGACGCCATCGTTGAACAGGCTCTCTCCGGCGATGAGGGTTTCGATCTTCTTGGGCACCCGAGCCCGGCGCAGCAGGTCGAGCACGGCCACCGGGTCCGTCGGGGAGATCAGCGCCCCCAACAACAGGGTGCCGATCAGCGGCACGTCGAGGCCGACGAGCCGAAACACCCCCCAAGCCGCGAAGCCGACGATGGTGGTGCTGATCAGCGTGCTGAAGATGGCCAGGATCAGCACCGAATGGCGCTGCTTGATCATCTGGCGGGCGTCCAGGCTCAGCGCGCCCGCGAACAGCAGCAGCGAGAGGATCCCGTTCAGCACGAAGGCGGTGAAGTCCAACCGGTTGAAGATCGATTGGGCGAACTCTCGGAGCCCGAGGTCCAGGCCCGCGCGATCGAACCCGATCAGGGCGAGCGAGGCGAGGGTGCCCGAGAGCGTAACCCCGATGGTGGTCGGGAGCTTGAGGAAACGCTCGTTGAGCCAGGCCAGGAGGGCGGTCAGGCACAGGAGGACGGCGAAGGCGGTGAGCACGCGTCAGGAGCCCCGCAGGAAGAGCTTTCGCGTCAACCGGTTGTAGGGCGGTCGCGCGAAGGCCAAGGGATTGGGTCCGCGGAGCTGGCGGAGGACCGCCCTCTCGTGGCTGAACGTCGCCATGCCGAACTCGCCGTGGTAGCTGCCCATGCCGCTGCCTCCCACCCCGCCGAATGGCAGCGTCGAGACGGCGAACTGCGCCACCGTCAGATTGAAGGCGAGACCACCCGAGGAGGTGCGCTCCTGGAGCCTCTCGCGAACCTGTTGATCCTCGGTGAAGGCGTAGAGCGCCAGCGGCTTGGGTCGGGCGTTGATGAACTCGATCGCCGCGTCGAGGTCCTCGACGGCAAGGATCGGCAGGATCGGCCCGAAGATCTCGTCCTGCATGACGCGCGAGTGCGGATCGACGTCCAGCAGGATCGTCGGCGCCACGTAGCGTTCGTCGGGATCGGCCGTGCCACCGGTGTAGGCGCGCCCATCGTCGAGCAACCCCGCGAGCCGCTCGGCGTGCTTGGAGTTCACGATGCGGCCGTAATCGCGCGACTTTCGCGGATCGGCCCCGTACATCGCTCGCACCGCCCTGTCGATCTCCGTCGCCAGCGGCTCGACCAGCTCGGCAGTGGTCAGGACGTAGTCGGGCGCGATGCAGGTCTGGCCCGCATTGCTGAACTTCCCCCAGGCGATGGCGCGGGCGGATGACTCGAGCCGTGCGGAGTCGTCGACCCAGACCGGCGACTTGCCTCCCAGCTCCAGCGTGACCGGCGTGAGGCTCTTTGCGGCGGCGGTCATGACGATGGAGCCCACATGGGCGTTTCCGGTGTAGAAGATGTGATCGAAGTCGCACTCCAGGAGCCGCGTGGTTTCGTCGACGTCACCCTCGACGACCTGGACGGCGTCCGCATCGAGATACCGCGGTACCAGCTCGGCAATGAGCGACGAACAGGCGCGCGAGATCTCGCTCGGCTTTAATACGACGGCGTTGCCGGCCGCCAGGGCGCCGACCAGCGGGGACAGCATCAGGTTGATCGGGTAGTTCCACGGGCCGATGATCAACACCGTGCCGAGAGGTTCGCGGTGGATGACAGCGTGGGCTGGGCCGATGAGCGCCGACCCCTTGACCTTGCGATCCGTGGTCCACCTGTCGAGGTTTTTGAGCGCGAATTGCACCTCACCGGTGACGGACACGATCTCGGTGACCTGGGTTTCCACCCCGTTCTTGCGCAGGTCTGCCCACAAGGCCGCACGGATTCGGGGACCGCATTCGGTGAGCATCCGCTCGAGGGCCGCCAGCTGCTCGCGTCGCCACGCCAGCGTCCTCGTTCGGCCCGTGGCAAAAACGGCCCGAGCGGTAGCCACCCGATAATCCACCCACGCCAGCCCCTCATCGCGTGCGCTGTCTGTCGCGTCCTGGTGTTCCACGGTCATCTCGACGTCAACCCTCTGCGTTGGTGGAAAATCCTGCGTCCGACGATACCCGCGTCGATAAACCGAAGAGTCCCGGTAGTGATCCCGGGGGCACGATCAGCCCCATTGGGACCCAATCCTGATGAGGTAGGCCACGCCCAACGCGCCGGGCCACGGTAGCGCGCTCCACCGCCGCCGCGCCGACGGGATCGGCGTTGCGGCAGCGCCTCGGCGAGCACCGCGCCCAACGTCGAGGTACTCCGCGCTCCCGTCGACCTCGCCGACGACAACACCGGTGCGCTCAGCCAGCGCAGCCATACTGGCCCCACTACCCTTGGGTAGATGCCCGAAGGTGACACCGTGTACCGAGCCTGTGAGCGGTTGCACGCCGCTTTGGCCGGCCACGTGCTCACGCTCGCCGAGCTGCGCGTGCCGCAACTGGCAACCGTCGATCTCGTCGGGCTCCGGGTGAACGAGGTGGTTGCGCGCGGCAAACACCAACTGCTGCGGCTCGGCAACGGGCTCACCCTGCACACCCACCTGCGGATGGAGGGTGCGTGGCGGGTGGTGCCGGCCTCGAAACCCTGGCCGGGGCCGGACTTCGAGCGGCGGGTGATCCTGGGCACCGACAAGCTGACGTGCGTGGGTCTGCGGCTCCCCGTCACCGAACTGCTGAACACCGACCGCGAGAATGAGGTCGTCGGCCACCTCGGCCCCGATCTGCTGGGTCCGGACTGGGATCTCGAGGAGGCGCTGCGGCGAGTCTCGGCGCACCCCGAAGCGACGATCGGGGAGGCGCTGCTGGATCAGCGCAACCTGGCCGGCCTCGGCACCTTCTACCGGGCCGAGCTGTGTTTCCTCCAGGGGTTACACCCGCGCACCGCCGTCCACGACGTGCCGAATCTGCGCCGCGTCCTCCAGCGGGCCAAGCAGGTGATCACGGCCAACCGCGACCGGACGGCCCGCTCCACCACCGGCAACCTGCGTCAAGGGATGGAGTGCTGGGTGTTCGAGCGGACGCGCCAGCCGTGCCGTCGCTGCCGCACGCGGATCCTGGACGAGGCCTTCGGGCCGGTTGGTCAGGAGCGCAAGAGTTACTGGTGTCCGAACTGTCAGCCGCTGCGGGGGTCTTGAGGCCTATGGTCCGGTCTACGACCGCGCGCCGCGTCGGGTCTACGATCGCGCGCCGACCTCCGCTCCTGCCCGTGGCTGAGCTTCACCCGGCTTCGCCGGTCCAGTTCCGCCTTTACGCCCACCACACCATGAGCCCGAGTCGGCCCTTTGTCGCTCCTGCACCGTGTCCAGTTAGCACCGTGTCCAGTCACCCCAGAACAGCCACCCGCAAGCCTTTCGAGTGCGCTCAATGTATGGCAGCGCGCTCAATATATGGCTGGTCCGGCTCAGGCTGGCGTTTCGCGCTCGATTCAGGAATCGAGCGCGAAGCGCCATATCGAGCGCGACAATAGGAGGCCCGGGACGACGCCGGTGGCGTGGTGACAGACTGAGTGGATGACCGATAAGCCGACGGCAACCGACCCCACCAAGGAGATGCTGAAGCAGTATCTGCAGACGCAGCGGGAGGCGATGTGGTGGAAGCTCGACGGTCTCAGCGAGCGCGATGCACGCTACCCGAGGACGGGGACCGGGACGAACCTGCTCGGGATCGTGAAGCACGCGGTGAGCGTCGAGGCGGGTTACCTAGGCGAGGTGTTCGGCCGGCCGTTTCCCGGGGAGACGCCGTGGCTGGCCGAGGAATCCGAGCCCAATGCGGACATGTGGGCGACACCGGGGCAGACCATCGGCTGGATGCGCGAGTTCACCGATCGGGTGTGGGCGCACTGCGACGCCACGATCGATGCCCTCGATCTCCAGGCGCGGGGGCGGGTGCCCTGGTGGGGAGAACGCCGCGACGTCACGCTGGAACGGATCTTGGTGCACGTGAGCATCGAATACGCCCGGCACACCGGGCACGCCGACATCCTGCGCGAGCTCATCGACGGCGAGGTGGGCCTGCGCCAGGGTTCGGACAATATGCCCGATCGCGACACGGAGTGGTGGAAGGCCTACGTGGCCGGGCTCAAGACGGCGGCGGACAGCTTCACTGGCTAAGGACAGACACCCGGCCATTGGAGAAACCCCGGCTGGTCTGGATGGCGCGGACGTTGATCCACGGGAGGAGAAAGTCCGCCCCCACCACATTCCGGTGTGTCCGGTCTGCACTTCGATCATTCCATCGGCCGATCTGCGTTCATCGGGGCGATCGACCAGTTCGTTGCCGCTTGTGAAGCGCTCAACGATTACGATCTGCTCTCCGTCAGCCGATGCCACGGGTGGGAGCGGTTGGACGTCGTCGTGCACGTTCGGACGGGGCTGCAGGAGATGCTTGGTGGCTTTACCGCGAAAAATTCCGCGCCACCGGATCAGGACGCCGCGAGTTACTGGCGCGACTACGCCGACGAGACCGACGCCGTCGATGCCATCCTCTGGACGCGGCGCACCGCCTCGGCTTACCGTCGCCCCCGCGGCGCGGTCGAACACCTCCGGATGGCAGCTGCGGCCGTTCGCGAGGCAGCGGCCAGGATGGAGGCGGGAACGGTCCGATTTCAGGGCCATGCGTTGCGAAGCGGTGACTTCCTCGCCACCTGGGCGGTCGAGCTGGCCGTGCACCACCTCGACCTGTTCGGCGGCCCCGAGCTCCCCAAACCGACGCAGGAGTCGGCCGCCGTGGCCCGAAAGACCGTCGAGGCTCTCCTCGAGGCGAAGCTTCCCGCGCAGTGGGACGATACCGCCTGCGTCTTGCTCGGGGCGGGCCGCCGTGTTCCGACCGACGCCGAGCGGGTAGAAGCGGGTCCCGTCCTAGATCGGTTGCCCGTCCTGGGCTGAGCCAAACCGTCAGTTGTGCGACGACGGGCCGCCCTGAACCACGGTGCCGCTGGCCCCGTCGAGGGTGATGACGTCGCCGGTGCGGATGCGGGTGGTGGCGTCGCGCACCCCGACGACGGCGGGGATACCGTACTCGCGGGCCACGACCGCGCCGTGGGAGTTCGAGCCGCCCATCTCCATGATCAGGCCGCCGGCGATGAGGAACAGCGGTGTCCAGCCGGGATCGGTGGACGGGGCGACGAGGATCTCACCCTGCCCCAGGCGAGCGCCGTCGGGGTCAAGGAGCACCCGGGCCCGCGCGGTCACAACGCCGCCGGAGGCGGGGCTGCCCCGCAGGTCGGCCTCGGCGCCCGCCCCCGACCCGAGAGCCTCGGGCTCGGTGCCGTCGGTCAAGAGGAGTCGGGGGATATGGCGTCGCTGCAGCTCGCGGTCGTACTCGGCGCGGTTGGCCTGGACTAGGCGGCGAAGATCTTCGCCCCGCAGGCCGCGGCGGGCATCGTCGATGGTGATCATGGAGATGTCGGTGGCCACGCTCAAGACCCCTGCGCCGACCAATTCGTCGGCCACCGCGAGGAGTTCGCGTCGCATCCGGGCGAAACAGAGCACGAGCAGCGACTTGGGGCTCTCGCGCAGACCGATCAGGGCGCGGGCCCGCCGCAGGGCGAACCGGGCCACCCTGGCCCCGATGGCACTGCGGGTCGATCGTCGAGCCAGCTGGCGGCAGAGGTGCTCCAGCCGGTCCTCGGCCTCGTCGGCGCCACTGCGGAAATGCTGAGCCGCGTCGTGTTCGTCGTCCAGCTGCAGGTAGCCGTTGATCAGGCCGAGGACGTGGCTCGGGTCTTCGGACCATCTCGGCATCCCGAGATCGATTTCGGCGACGCCGCGGTAGCCGTGTCGATCGAGGAACCGGGTCAGGCCGCGTTGGGCGATGGGCGGCAAGCTGCCACCGCGCCACCGTTCGCTCAACACGGCCGGGTCTCGGACCTCCCCGAACACCGCCACCGAGGCCGGATCCTGGGCGACCTCTCGGCTGAGCGCCCACAGGTCCAGATCCATCTCGGTCGTCACGTTGTGGGGGAGAGCCCGCAGGATCGGTTGTAACTGGCCCCGACCAACGTCGCCGAGCAAGGATCGGGCGAGCGCGAGAAAGCCGAACCCGGCCGCGGCGTAGCCGATGTTGCCCGGCATGAGCAGCACGGCCCTCGTGCTCAGAAACTCCTCGACCAAATCGAGCCGACGCTGCGGGGGCGTGTCGACGGCCAGTCGCATGCCCCACAGGTTTCGCTTCACCCGATCGAGGCGGCGGTAGGCGAGGCGCGGCGAGGCAGCCGCGGTGATCACCTGCAGCGGCACGCGGGTCTTGATCAGGATCGGCGCCATGGTGGTGACGACCCGGAGGAGCGAGCGGACGCGGCCTCGCCGAGCGCGGTGGTGCAGCGGAGAACTCGGATCGTCGACTAGGCGCTCGATCACCGGGACGAGCCGGGCCTCCATGATCGAACTGGCGGCGAGCGCGAGCTTGCGGCTCACCGGGTTCTGCAACGTCCGGGTGATGTCGACGAACGGGCGCCCGGCCGCGAACCTCAGCCCCTTCGGCCCACCGGCGACCCTGTCGACCCTGGCGAAGGGCCGACCCGCCAGCGCGGCCACGCAGCTTCCCATCAGCGTCATCTGGCAACGCCCCATTGGGGTGATGGGTCGCACCAGGCCTTGGGCGAGGCTCAGGCAGACATAGACGCCGAATTCGGCGTCGGGCCCGTCCAACAGCGGAAACAGCGTCGTGATCGAACGGGTTTGGGTAAACCAGATGCGCCGTTCGCCGTCGAGGGCCCACTCGATGTCCTGCGGGCCACCGAAGGCCCGCTCGACGCCGGCGCCCAGGCGGGCGAGTTCGGCGATCTCCTCGTGGGTGAGGCACGGCCCCTGGTCGGTGAGCCGTTCGACGCGCGTGCCGCCACCGGCCAACCCGGTCACCCGGCTCTGCTTGGCGCCGACGCGTTCCTCCAGGATGCTCCCGGTCTTGGCCTCCACCGCCCAGTGATCGGGATCGACAGAGCCGGAGACCACCGATTCTCCGAGTCCGGGGTTGGCCTCGATGACGGTGCGGCCCCGGGAACCGGTGAGGGGGTCGGCGGTGAACATGACCCCGGCGACCTCGGCATTGACCATCCGCTGCACGACGACCGCCACGGACACCGCCGCGTCGTCGATCTCGCGGTCTTGGCGGTAGCCGACGGCGCGATCGGTCCAGGCCGAGGCCCAGCACCGCCGGACGGCATCGAGCACCGCGTCGACCCCGACGACGTGCAAGAGGGTGTCCTGCTGGCCGGCGAAGCTCGCCTCGTCGAGGTCCTCGGCGGTGGCGGACGAACGGACGGCG
The DNA here is from genome assembly GCA_038259365.1 of Propionibacteriales bacterium. Taxonomy (GTDB): domain Bacteria; phylum Actinomycetota; class Actinomycetes; order Propionibacteriales; family Propionibacteriaceae; genus JBBSOW01. Next base: position 16,337 of record JBBSOW010000021.1, on the reverse strand, counting down.
ACGGGGGCGTCGTTCCCGAGCTGGCGGTAGCACCCCTCGATGTCGATGCGCAGCGAGTCCGGTATCGGCGCCGTGGAGATCCGGGTGCGGATCTGGGCGGGCTCACCGGTGAGGCTGATCCCGTCGACGACGGTTTGGAAGGCGGCGGTGTCGACGCAGAACCCTTCGGGGACGTCGAACCCGCGGCGGATGAGCAGGCCCAGGTTGCGCGCCTTGCCGCCGTAGCGGGCCAGAGCTTCGGCCGCCGAGCGATCGGGATCCGTCGGCGCGGCGTCCACGAGATCGAGGGCGCCCAACGACTCCGTGGCCATGGCCCAACTCTAGGACGGCGACCAGCCCGCGGCTAGGGCCGGGCGGGGCCGTACTGCAGGTGCACCACGCCGTTGGCGTAGACGTCCTCAGCGTCGAGGGTCAGCCTCGACGGCCCGGCGGCGCCGTCCTCCCACAGCCGCCGGCCGGAGCCGAGGACGATGGGGTAGACGAACAGGTGTAGCTCGTCCACGAGCCCGTCGGCCAGCATGGCCCGGACCAGGGTTCCGCTGCCCGAGACGTAGATCAGGCCCGCGGTCTCGGCCTTCAGCTGACGGATGCGGGCGGCGTCGTAGCGGCCGAGGTGCGCGGTCGGCTCCCACGCCGCCGAGGGCGGGGTGGAACCCACCACGAACTTCGGCGTCTCGTTGAAAAACGGTGCTCCGGGATCGTCCTCCGCCGTGCGGCCCGCCCACGCCGGGGCGAACATCTCGAAGGTGTCCCGGCCCAGCAGGATCGCCGTGGCGGCGTCGGTGATGCCGCGCAGCGTCTCGCCCATCGCGGGGTCGAACCCGAAATCGAAGGTCCAACTCGGATTCTCGAACACCCCGTCTAAGGAGATGAACTCGTGGACGGCAATGTTTCCCATGTCCGTCACCCTTCCCTGCCGCGGTGGGCCGGGTCAAGCTACCCGCGGGTCACCAGTTCCGCGATTCGGCGGGCTTGGGCAGGGCCTTGCCCTTGGGGGCGATCACGTAGGCCAGGCCGCCCGAGCCCGGGATCCAGGCGTTCTCGAACTGGTCCCGGCGATAGGTGGTGCGGACCTGGTTGTTGGACGCCAAGAGATGAGAGGCGGGATCGTTGACGATGACGTTTCCGGCGCGGTCGAACCCGACGATCACCATCAGGTGACCGTTCGTGCCGTACCCTGCCCCGCTCAGCGATGCGCGGCTGAAGGAGGTGGACACCACCAGCGGAATGCCGGCCTTGACGAGGGGCTCGGCGTCGCGCAGCGAACGGAAGCGGGTGGCGAAGGCCTCGGCTCCCTCGTGGTTGGCGTAGGCGACGTTGAACGACCAGTTCCCGGTGCCCTTGTAGGCGTAGTCGTAGGTCATCTTGGCCGCGTGATCCACCGAGGGATTGGGGTGGCCCGCGGGCACCCATCCCATGGAGGACTTGCTCGGGCCCAGCTTGAAGTAGTCCAATACCATGGCCGTCGAGGTTGGCGAACACCAGGCCTCGCCGCCGCTGCCGTACTGGGGGGAGTGACCGCGGTGGATCATCTGCGAATACCGCGGCACCTTGAGTTCGGTGCCGGTGGCGACGCCGGGCTTGCTCGTCGGCACCCTGGCCTCGCGCGGCAGCCTGCTCGCCGCCGCGCCGAGGGTGCGGACGTAGGGTTTCGCGGTGCTGCCCTTGACGCGGTGCAGCTTCACGCGCACCTTGTAGCTGCGCAACGTGGCCCCCGTTGCGGTCCGCAGGGTGTCGGTCAACACCGTCGCGTAGGCGTCGCCTTGCCCCTTCACCGAGGCCCGCCGAATCCGCGAGGAGGAGTCCCAGTGCGCCCAACGGCCGAGGGAATACCACTTGGTGGTCTTGCCCTTGTTGGTCACGCCCTGGGCCTGGAACTCGATGAACGTCCCCTTCGGAGTCACCGCGTTCCAACTCATGATCAACTCGGTGAGCCCGAACGACGTCTTCACCGAGTCCGACGTCCAGGTGGCGACGTCGTAGGTCTTGGTCGATCCGCCGTAGGGATCCTTGTACTTGGCCGTCGCCTTGGCCTCACTGAACGCCAGGGCTCCACCGGTTGCCTTCGTGCCGCTGTGGCTCCCGGGTTTGAAGTTGCTCGTCGATGCCCAACGCTGGAAGTCGATGTAACGCGCACCCGCGGCTGCGGCTGGAGCGGGCACGAGGGTGGCCAGCAGGAGCATGACCGGTGCGATCACCAAGAGGAGTTTCGCTATTCGCTGGCGAGCTGGCGGGGGTGAGGCGGCGGGGTAAACGCCCGATCCGAAGGGGTGCATGCCCGAAGCGTAACCGGCCGGGTTCCTTTGTGGTACTCGGATTCCAGGAATCAGACGAATTTAGACGTCAGAAGGGATCCCGGTCCGTAGCTCGGCCAGCCAGGCGGCGGCGGTGGCGTCCGACGGCATCCGCCAATCTCCCCGCGGGGACAGGGTGCCCCCGTTGAGGACCTTGGGGCCGTTCGGGAGCGCGGAGCGCTTGAACTGGTTGGCGAAGAACCGGGTGATGAACACTTCCAACCAGCCGACGATCTCCGCCAACGTGAACCCGGCCCGCTCGTCGGTGGGTACGCTGCTGGGCCAGGCGCCGACGTCGGGGCGGGACCATACGGACTCGGCGAGGAAGGCGATCTTGCTGGGCTTGGCTCCGCGACGCAGGACGTGGTAGAGCGTGAAGTCCTGCAGCGCGTACGGCCCGATCTTGGCCTGCGTGGATTGCGGCCCCTCGCCACCGGTGCTCGGCACGAGTTCGGGGGTGATCTCGGTGTTGACGATCGAATCCAGGGTGGCCGACACCTCGTCCTCGAATTGCTCGGAGGCGATCACCCATTTGATCAGGTGTTGCATCAGCGTCTTCGGGACCCCCGCGTTCACCCCGTAGTGCGACATCTGATCACCCACGCCGTAGGTGCACCAGCCCAACGCCAGCTCGGACAGGTCTCCGGTGCCGAGCACGATGCCGCCGCGCTGGTTGGCGAAGCGGAACAAGAAATCGGTGCGCAGGCCGGCCTGGACGTTCTCGAAGGTGACGTCGTAGACCTCCTCGCCGCGGCCGAACGGGTGCCCCATATCGGTGAGCATCTGCTTGGCGGCGGGGCGGATGTCGAGTTCCTCGAAGGTCACGCCGAGGGCCCGCGAGAGGCTGACGGCATTCGCCTTGGTGTGATCGCTGGTGGCGAAGCCCGGCATGGTCCAGGCGAGGATATCGCTGCGGGGGCGCTCGAGCCGGTCCATCACCTTGGCGGCGACGATCAACGCCTGGGTGGAATCCAGTCCGCCCGAGACGCCGATGATGATCTTGGGCCGGAAGCTCTCGCTGGTCATCGACAGCAGCCGCCGCTCCAGCGCCGACACCTGGATGTTGTAGGCCTCGTAGCAGTCTTGGGCCAAGCGGGTCTCGTCGTCGGGCACGAACGGGAAGCGATCGACCTTGCGGCGCAAGCCGAGGTCACCCGTGGGCGGGCCAAGCGTGTAGACGATCGTGCGGAAGGCGGCCTTATCTCCTAGGGCGCGGAAGTTGTCGTCGAAGCTGCCCTGGCGCATCCGTTGCTGGCGGATCCGGTCAAGATCGATATCGGCGACGCTGCGTTGCGGGCCTTCGGGAAAGCGCGGAGACTCGGCGAGCAGATCGCCGTTCTCGTAGATCATCGTCATGCCGTCCCAGGACAGGTCCGTGCTCGATTCACCTTCCCCGGCGGCCGCGTAGGCGTAGGCGGCCAGGCAGCGGCTGGAGGCGGAGCGGGCGAGCACGTGCCGGTCCTCGGCGCGGCCCACCGTGATCGGGGAGCCCGAGAGGTTGAGCAGCACGTTTGCCCCGGCCAGTGCGGCCAGGGCGCTGGGCGGGACGGGCACCCACAGGTCCTCACAGATCTCGACGTGCAACGTCAGGCCCGTCACGTCGTCGGCGGAGAAGATGAGGTCGGGTCCGAACGGGATCGGCTCTCCCGTCGATCCGGTGGGGCCGGGGACGCCGGCCAGGCAGACCTGTTCGCCGTACTGGGTCTCGCCACTGGCGAAGTGTCGCTTCTCGTAGAACTCGCGGTAGTTCGGCAGGTAGGACTTGGGCACGACGCCCAGCACCCGCCCCCGGTGCACCACCACCGCGCAGTTGAACAACCGCGTCCCCTTGGCCAGGGGCGCGCCGACGACGATCACCGGGTGCAGGTCCGCGGTCTCGCGCGCCAGCGCCGCGACGGCGGTCAGGGTGTCGTCGAGCAGCACCTCCTGGAGGAACAGGTCCTCGACCGAGTAGCCCGAGACGCACAGTTCGGGGAAGAGCGCCACGGCCACGCCCTCGACAGCACACTGCCGCACCTGCTCGACGATCGCCTCGACGTTGGCGCGCGGATCGGCCAGCTGCACCGGCACGGTGCAGGCCGCGATCCGGGCGAAGCCCTGGCGGTAGATGTTGCGAAAGTCGGCATCAGTGGTCAGTGGGGACACCCGTTGAGCCTAACGCTGGGCGTTCACGAGGGGGCGGACCTCGTCGGCGACGAACCTCAACAAACCCGGGATATCGTCCTCGTCCTCCGCGGGATGGATCACGAGATTGGTGGCTCCGGCCGCCACCAGATCGTTCAGCGAGGCCGCCACCTCGTCGGCGCTTCCGGCGCTGCCTACGCCCTCATCGACCCCGTCGCTGCGCCACTTCGCCACCTCGCGGCGACGCCGCCGATCGGCCCCGGGCCCGGTGAACACGAGCTGGCTGGCGACCACCGGCAGCGTCGGGTTGTGGGCTCGCGCCACGTCCACCGCTCGCCGTATCTCTTGTGGGGTCTGGGTGCCGGATAGCAGCAGGGCATCGGATAGCTCACCGGACAGGGCGAGGGTCTTGCCGCCCGTGCCGCCGATCATCAGCGGCGGGACGGGGTTCGGCGGCCACTGCAGCCGAACCCGGTCCAGCTTCACGTAGCGCCCGTCGACGGTGACCTCCTCACCGGCCAGGAGGGAGCGCAAGGCTTGAGCCTGCTCGCGCAGCAGCGTCATCGGCGAGGCCACCCGAACCCCGGCTTGGCCCATCCACTCCTGGACGCCGTGGCCGAGGCCGACGAGCAGCCGATCGGGGTAGATCCCTGCCAGGGTCGCCACCTCCATGGCGGTCAGGCTGATCGGGCGCAGCGGGGCGGGCAGGAGCCCGATACCGACCCGAAGGCGCTCGGTGGAGGCCAGGACGACCGCCGCGGAGGCGATGCCGGAGTGGGCGAAGCAGTCCTCCCAGACCCAGAACTCATCAAGCCCCGCCTCCTCGGCGAGCTTGGCCAGCTCGGGCAGCGAACTCGGCGCCATCGTCGGTGTGAAGCAGACTCCCCAGCGAATCGTCATGAACTCGATCCTGCCAGCCTCACTTTGTGTCTCCGGCCTCCCCCCGCCGCGATACTGAACTCGTGGGGCCTTCGCTGAGCGTGAAATACTGAACGGCATGTCGAGTCTGCCCAAGTTGCTCAGCGATCGGATCGAGGCCGTGGCCGGCGTCGATGCCGAGTTGCGAGCCGCCACCAAGCCCCAGTTCGGGCATTTTCAGTGCAACGTCGCCATGCGATTGGCCAAGACCGAGGGCAAGCCGCCGCGCGAGATCGCGCAGCGGATCGTCGATGAGGTCGAGCTCGACGACATCTGTGAGCCGCCCGAGGTGGCCGGCCCCGGGTTCATCAACCTGCGGTTGAAGAACTCGGTGCTCGCCGGCACCGCCAGCGAGGTGCTGAGAGATCCGGACCGGGGAATCCCCAAAACAGATCGGCCGCAAACGGTGGTCATCGACTACTCTGCGCCGAACGTCGCCAAGCAGATGCACGTCGGCAATCTGCGCTCGACCATCATCGGCGACTGCTTCAACCGGGTGCTGACCGCGCTCGGGCACGCGGTGATCCCGCAGAATCACATCGGAGACTGGGGCACCCAGTTCGGCATGCTCGTCGAGAAGATCATCACCGAGGACACCAAGGTCGACGAACTGGATCTTGCGGACGCCGAGGCGCTCTACCAGCGCGCCAACGCCCACTTCCGCGCCGATACCGCGTTCGCCAACCGGGCGCGCGATCGCGTCGTGGCCTTGCAGGCCGGCGATCCGGAAACCACGCGGATCTGGAAACAGCTCATCGAGGTGTCGCTGTCGGGGTTCAACGCCACCTACGCTCGGATGCGCGTCTTGCTCACCGACGCCGATCTGGCCGGGGAATCCACCTACAACGAGGACCTCCCCCGGGTCGCCGAGGATCTGCAGAAATCCGGTGCCGCGGTCGTCGACGATGGCGCCTTGGTGGCCTTCATTGACGGAGCGAACGCGCCGCTGATGGTGCGCAAACGCGACGGCGGGTACGGCTACGGCACCACCGATCTGGCCGCGGTCCGGCGGCGGGTCTCGGTATTTCACGCCGACCGATTGATCTACGTCGTCGGCGCCCCGCAGGCCTTCCACTTCGAGCAGGTGTTCGCCGTGGCGCGCAAGGCCGGGTATCTGCCAGCCGACGTCAGCACCGAGTTCGTCGGCTTCGGGCAGGTGCTTGGCCCCGACGGCAAGCGGTTTTCCACCCGCGACGGCACCGCGGTGACGCTGAACTATCTGCTCGACGAGGCCGAATCCCAGGCCGCCCCGGCCATCGCGCTGGCGGCCATCAAGTACTCCGACCTGTCCAACGGGTTGCAGAAGGACTACGTCTTCGACATCGACAAGATGGTGCAGACCACCGGCGACACCGGCCCGTACCTGCAGTACGCCCACGCCCGGGCCAGCCAGGTGCTGCGCCGCGCTGAGGCGGAGGGGTTGGCCGCTCCGGAGCGGATCGCCCTCGTCGACGATCCGGCCGAGCAGACCCTCGCGTTGCTGCTCTCGAAATTCGGCGAGGTGGTGGCCGAGGTGGGCAACACCCTTCAACCCCACAAGCTGTGCGCCTACCTCTACGAGCTGGCCGGCGCGCTCTCGGTGTTCTACGAGCGGTGCCCGGTGCTGCGCTCCGAGGGCGAGGTCCGCGCGTCCAGGCTAGGGCTGTGTCGGGCCACCCAGCAGGTGTTGGCGAGTGGCCTGGACCTGCTGGGCATCGAAGCCCCCGCTCGGATGTAGCTACTTCTTGGTTTTCTTCTTGTCCGCATTGTCCTTGATCGCCTGAGCGCTGCGGCCCTGCGACTCCGTGCCCTGGGCCATGCTCTGCCTGCTGGACTCTTCCAGGCCGATGTCGGGCTCGGGGTTTTGCTGGCGATCATGGGCCAACCACGCGGCCCCGATGATGCCGGCCTTGTTGCGTAGCGCGGCCGGGATGATCGGGGTGTTGAGCCGTAGGAGTGGCAGGTATTCGTCGGCGTTCCTGCTGACGCCACCCCCGACGACGATGAGGTCGGGCCACAGCAACTGCTCGACCACCTCGTAGTAACGCTGCAGGCGCTTGGCCCACTCCGGATAGCTCAGGCCCTCACGGTCCTTCACGCTGGAGGCGGCCTGGGATTCGGCGTCGAAGCCGTCGACCTCGATGTGACCGAACTCGGAGTTGGGCACGAGCACCCCGCGGTGAATCAGCGCGGTGCCGATGCCGGTCCCCAGGGTGGTCAGCAGGACCAGGCCCGGATGATCCTTGGCGGCGCCGAATTGCACCTCGGCCATGCCGGCGGCGTCGGCGTCGTTCATCAAGAACACGTCGCGGCCCAGCTCGTCCTCGAAGATCTGCTCGGCGGGCGCGTCCACCCACGATTTGTCGATGTTGGCGGCCGATCGCGTGATCCCGTGCGTGACCACGGCCGGGATCGTGATGCCGATGGGGGAGTGCGTGGAGATCGAATCGGAGAAGTGGCCGACGATCTCGGCGACGACCTTGGCCACGTTGGCCGGCGTCGACTCGCTCGGGGTGGGGATGCGCAGCCGATCCTCGGCGAAGGCCCCCTTCTTGAGGTCCACCGGCGCTCCCTTAATGCCGGATCCGCCGATATCGATGCCCAGTACATGTTTTCCGCTCACCGTTGGAGCCTAGCCCGCGGAGCGGTGGCACTAGATCCGGGGGCCGTGTTGAAGCAAAATGGGTGTCATGTGCCGAAACATCCGAGTGCTCCACAACTACGCGCCACCGGCTAGCAATACCGAGATCGAGGCCGCCGCGCTGCAATACGTCCGCAAGATCAGCGGTGCCACCAAACCGTCGCACGCGAACCAGGCCGCCTTCGACGAGGCGGTGGCCGGGATCACCGAGATCACGGCCCGGCTGCTCGACCGGCTCGTCACCACGGCCCCGCCCAAGGACCGCGACATCGAGGCCGAGAAGGCCCGCGAGCGCAACCGCGTCCGCTTCGGCTGAGACCTCACGGCTGGGCTCACGCGGCATCAATCGCTGGGCCGGTCGCCGTCGCTCGACCTCAGCGTGGGCGGTAGACGTCCCTTCGGTGTTCTACGCGGACTACGAAGACCCTGTGAGCGGGGTCGTCGATGCGGTAAACAACGCGGTAGTCCCCGCGCCGTGCGCTGTGATGGTCGGCCAGGTCTCGGGTGAGTGGTTTGCCGACCCGGTAGGGATTGCTTGCCAGGGGGCCAAAGCAGAACTCGATGGCGGCTGCGGCGGACTTCTCGGTCAACTTTGCGATACCACGACGTGCGCTTGCCGCAAACTCCACCCGGTAGGGACCGGAGCTTGCCGTCACGTGATTTCAGGGTGACGGGCCCGCGCTGCCAGGTCGGACCGGATCAACGCTTCATCGAACGTCTCGCCTCGGGCGATCTCGGCTTCCGCCTCCCGGATCTCGTCCAAGGCTCCGGGAGTGGAGAGAATGTCGAGCGTCTCTTCCAGAGAGGCCAGGTCCTCCGGTGAGATGAGGATCGCCGCTGGATGGCCGTGCTTGGTGACGGTCACCCGTTGGTGGGTTTTCTCCACGTCGGCGACAAGTTCGGAGAGTCGGTTCCGGGCGTCAGCTAGCGAGCACTCGTTCATAGCCATAAGTATAGGCACTTTTCCAAGTACGTCGACCAACCACCACGAAGTCTCCTCGGGGAGGTCTCTGGGGTCTCCGAAGGTAATCTGGGCGATCGAGTGGTCATGCGGGGGGTGGTCATCGGAGCAGGTCGGCAACGAGAAGAACGATCATGACCGTGGCGTTCTTGCGGACCAGCCTGGTGATCGTGGCCACTCCCGGCACGGGGGCCCGAAGCTGACCATCTCCGTCTTCGCCCTCCTCCCCCAGTTCGTGCCGCCCGAGGCTGCCAACAGTTTGGCGAGCATGCTGGCGCTCGGCGGGGTGTTCATGGTCATCAGCCGCGTCGTCTTCTCGTTCTACGGAGCCTTTGCCGCGACGATGCGACGTCACGTCATCTCCCGGCCGACGGTCGTGCGGTGGATGCGCCGGATCTTCGCCGGCACCTACGTCGCCTTGGCTGGTCGGCTGGCTCTCAGCATCCAGGACTGACGCCCGCTCTCGTGAGGGTCCACGAAGTCGGGATCCATCGACCATCCCCGAACCGACCCGAGGTGATCCCACGACACACCCGGCGCCCGCTATTGGGTGGCGAGCTAAATTCGAAAGCGTGAACCGACCTGCCACCCTGGGTGAGCTTCGCGCCACCGACCACGTCCAGAAATCGCTGAAGACAGAGCTGCGGGACAATCTCCTCGCGGCTCTGGCCGAAGGCCGAGACCCCTGGCCCGGCCTGCACGGGTTCGCGGATTCGGTGATTCCGCAGGTGGAGCGGGCGATCATCGCCGGGCACGACATGGTGCTGCTGGGCGAGCGAGGCCAGGGCAAGACCCGGATCCTGCGCACCCTCGTCGGCCTGCTCGACGAGTGGACGCCCGTGATTGAGGGCTCGGAGCTGGGCGAGCACCCGTTCGAGCCGATCTCGCCAGCCTCCATCCGACGGGCCGACGAGCTGGGCGAGGGCCTCCCCATCGCCTGGGTGCACCGCGACCTGCGCTACGCCGAGAAGCTCGCCACCCCCGACACCTCGGTCGCCGACCTGATCGGCGACGTGGACCCGATCAAGGTGGCCGAGGGCCGCTCGCTGGGCGACCCGGAGACCATCCACTTCGGCCTCATCCCGCGCAGCCACCGCGGCATCGTGGCCATCAACGAGCTGCCCGACCTGGCCGAGCGCATCCAGGTGGCGATGCTCAACGTGATGGAGGAGCGCGACATCCAGATCCGTGGCTATGTGCTGCGCCTACCGCTGGACGTGCTCGTCGTCGCGAGCGCCAACCCGGAGGATTACACCAATCGCGGCCGGATCATCACCCCGCTCAAGGACCGCTTCGGCGCCGAGATACGCACCCACTACCCCCGCGCCCTCGACGACGAGATGGCCGTCATCGCCCAAGAGGCGGACCTGGTGGCCGAGGTGCCCGAGTACCTCATCGAGATCCTGGCCCGCTTCACCCGCAACCTGCGCGGATCCTCCGCGGTCGACCAGCGCTCGGGCGTCTCCGCCCGCTTCGCCATCGCCGGGGCCGAGACCATCGCCGCGGCCGCGCTGCACCGCGCCACCGTGCACGGCGAGGACGAGGCCGTCGCCCGCGTCGTCGATCTCGAGACCGCGGTGGACGTGCTCGGCGGCAAGATCGAGTTCGAGACCGGCGAGGAGGGTCGGGAGCGCGAGGTGCTGAACCACCTGCTGCGCACCGCCACGTCGGAGACCGTGAGGTCCAGCCTGCGCGGGGTCAACCTGGCCGCCCTCATGGGGGCCATCCAGACCGGCGTCATGGTCACCACCGGGGAGCAGGTGACCGCGCGCGACTTCCTCGCCGGCCTGCCCGTGCTCGGGGAGTCCGTGGTGTACGACGAGATCTGCGACAAGCTGGACGCCCAGACCGACGGTCAGCGGGCCGGCGCCATCGAGCTGGCCCTGGAAGGGCTCTACCTGGCCCGCAAGATCGGCAAGGAGACCGGCGACGGCGAAACGATCTACGGGTGAGCATGTCCGACGCGCACCGCTCCCGCTACGGTCGCTACCTCGGTGGTGATCCGCTGGCCCCGCCGCTAGACCTGGGCGAGGCCCTCGACGCGATCGGCGCCGAAGTCATGGCGGGGTACTCACCCGAGCGTGCCATGAAGGAGTTCCTCCGCCGCGGCGGTGAGCAGCAGGTGGGCCTCGACGAGCTGGCCCGCAAGGTCGCCCAGAAGCGCCAGGAGTTGCTGCGCAAGCACAACCTCGACGGGACTATGGGCCAGATCAAGGAACTGCTGGACCGTGCGGTGCTGGAGGAGCGCAAGCAGCTGGCCCGCGACCTCGACGAGGACGCCCGCTTCGCCGAGATGCGGATCGAGAACCTGCCGTCCTCGACGGCCGCGGCGGTCTCGGAGCTGAGCAGCTACGAGTGGCGCAGCGCCGAGGCGCGGCAGAACTACGAACAGATCAAGGACCTGCTCGGCCGCGAGGTGCTGGATCAGCGCTTCGCCGGCATGAAGCAGGCGCTGGAGAACGCCAGCGACGAGGACCGGGCCGCCGTCACCGAGATGATCCGCGACCTGAACAATCTGCTGGACAAGCACCGGTCCGGCCAGGACACCCAGGCCGACTTCGACGAGTTCATGGCCAAGCACGGCGCGTACTTTCCGGAGAACCCGAGAACCGTCGACGAACTCATCGACGCCCTGGCCAAGCGTTCGGCGGCGGCGCAGCGCATGTTCAACTCGATGTCGGCCGAGCAGCGCCAGGAGCTGGCGGAGCTCTCGCAGCAGGCGTTCGGCTCGCCGGAGCTGATGCAGTCTCTCTCTCAGCTCGACGCCAACCTGGAGGCCTTGCGCCCCGGTGAGGATTGGGACGGCGCCGAAGGCTTCAGCGGCGAACAGGGCCTCGGCCTCGGCGACGGCACCGGGGCCCTGGAGGATCTGGCCGATCTCGACGACCTGGCCGAGCAGCTCTCGCAGTCCTATCCCGGCGCCCAGATGGACGACGTCGATCTGGACAAGCTGGCCAAACAGGTCGGCGGCGACGCGGCGGTGAGTGCCAAGACCCTGGCCGAGCTGGAGAAGGCGCTCAGCAACTCGGGGTACTTGAAGAAGACCTCGGACGGCCAGCTCGCGCTTTCGCCGAAGGCCATGCGCCAGCTCGGCAAGGCGTTGCTCTCCGACGTCGCCACCCGGCTCAGCGGGCGCCAAGGCCAGCGCGATCTGCGCTCCGCCGGCGCCGCCGGCGAACTCTCGGGCGCGACGCGGCAGTGGGCGTTCGGCGACACCGAGCCGTGGGACGTGACCAAGACCATCACCAACGCCGTCGTGCGGGCGGCCGGCGAGTCCGGCGACACCGATGCCAGGGATAGGGCCGGCCGAGTGCGCATCCGCGTCGACGACGTCGAGGTGCGCGAGACCGAGGCCCGCACCCAGGCCGCCGTGGCGCTGCTCGTGGACACCTCGTTCTCCATGGCGATGGACGGCCGCTGGGTGCCGATGAAGCGCACCGCGCTGGCGCTCAACACCCTGATCAGCTCCCGGTTCCGCGGCGACAAGCTGCAGCTCATCGCGTTCGGCCGGGCGGCCAAGAAGATGGACATCGACGAACTCACCGGGCTGGAGCCGGTCTGGGAGAAGGGCACCAACCTGCATCACGCCCTGCTACTGGCCAACCGGCACTTCCGCAAGAACCCCAGCGCCCAGCCGGTGCTGCTCGTCGTCACCGACGGGGAGCCGACCTCCCACCTCGCCCCGGGCGGGGAGATCGAGTTCGCGTACCCGCCGCACCCCCTGACCATCGCCTACTCGGTGCGCGAACTGGACAACGCCGGCCGGCTCGGCGCGCAGACCACGTTCTTCAAGCTCGGCGATGACCCGGGGCTCGGCCGCTTCATCGAGCAGTTGGCCAAGCGCGTCGACGGCCGCGTGGTCGCCCCCGAGCTGGACGATCTCGGCGCCGCCGTCGTCGGATCGTTCTTGGGCGCGCACGGAGGCGAAGCCGGGACCTACCGCGAAATGTTCGGCGGCTGGGCCTAGCCCGGGGTGGCCGACTCAGTGGCGCAGGTCGCGGCGCTGGAACAGCGGGAAGGCCGCCGCGATGAGCACAACGGCGGCGCCCAGCAGGATCGCCAGGTGGCCCCAGTTCGCGCCGTTGGCGAGGGGTTCGGCGGCGCCATAGTAGTAGAACGGCGAGAGCCTCGCCCAGGCGTCGGCGCCCGCCAGCGTCAGCATCGAGTCCGCGAAATAGGCCACGGCGGCCACCCCCACCGTCACGAAGGTGGCCACGCTCGGTTTTCCGGTGCCGGCCGAGAGGGCCAGGGCCAGGCCGCCGAACACAGCCCCGAGCGCGAAGATCATGAGCCCGGTCTGGGCGATGAACCACAGGTTCATGTCCAGACCGCCGATGAGCGAGCCTCCGGCGATACCGGCAACCGTGGCGAAGCTGACGATGGCGACGTAGCCGAGCATGACGGCGGCGGTGTCCCGGACGATCGCCGCGCGGCCGATCGGCTGGGCCAGCAACAGCCCCATCCGCCGGGCCGTCTCCTCCCCGGCGATGGCGCGGCCGCTCACGACGATGCCGACCAGGATCACCGCGATCGGCGCTACCAGACCGAGGGTCTCGGTCTGGTAGAAGCCCTCGGGGCTGCCCATGTCGGCGCCGCCGACCAGGACGAGCAACTGCTCCGGCAAGGCGCCGGACAGCGTCTTCACCGTCTCCTCCATGGCCGAGTACAGCGGCCCGAGCAGCAACCCCATATAGGCGAACATGATCCCGGCGACGACGCTGAGTAGGCCCTGGTAGGAGCTGAAGGTCTTGGCGAGCAGGCTGGAGGACTTTACCGATCCGGTGAGCCGCTCCACGCTTTTGGCCACCGTCGGGTTCTGCTTGGCCTTGTCGAACAGGGAGCCGCCCGCCGAGCGGCCACGCAGGTCTCGTCGGCGCAGGCCCGCGACGCCGACGGCGTAGAACGCCACGATACCGACGACGAAGAGGGCGACGTGGCCGGCGTCGAGCCCGTTGACGAGCGGTTGGTTGTCGGCGAGCCAGGACCAGGGAATCGCCTCGGCGAGGTTTTCGGTGGCCGAGAATAGGGGAAGAATTCCCGAGGTGACGAAGCCGAGCACCAGGACGGCCGAGGCGACGCCCGAACCGAGCCCGCGGTTTCCCGTCGCGGCCCCGAGGCCGAGCGCGAGGAAGCCGTAGAACAGCGAGCTCAGCGTCAGCGTCAACGCCATGGCGCCCACGTGGGTCTGCCCCAGCTCGAAGCCCAGGAGGACGGGAGCGAGGTGGCCGGCGGCCCACAGGCCCAACCCGGCGAAACCGATCAACATCACCAGCGTGACGGCCTTCGCCGTCAGCACGCCGGCGCGGGTGGTGGGCGTCCCCAGCAGGAGGCCCAACCGCCCGGCCCCCTCCTCGCCGGCGATGGACGCGGCGCCGATCGAGATGGCGACCCCGCCCAGGGCCAACCCGCCCATCGTGGCGAACATGACGGTATAGGCCAGCAGCTGGCCGTCCGCCCCTAGCGGGATGCCCATGGTGCTGCGGACGGCGGCCGGCATGGAGTCGTAGACGGCGACGTCGATCTGGCCGTAGGCGGCGGCCGCCAGGACGAGCATGGCGGCCAGCGCCACGGTGGCGATCAGGGACCCGCGGTAGCGATCCCGCAGCGATTGGCCGACGACGGCGACTGCGGACATCAGACCCGCGCCTCCTCGCGGTAGTAGGTCAAGAAGATGTCCTCGAGATCTGCTTCCTCGGTCGAGATGTCCAGCAGGCTGTAGTGCTCGATGGCGGTGTGCAGGAGCTGTTGCATGTCGCCGTCGAAGGACAACCGGATGAGATGGTCATCGACGACGACGTCCTTGGCGCCCGTGAGTCGCTCGAAGATGGCGGCGTCGGGAGCGGTGGCGAAGACCATCTCCACCCGGCGGATCGCCTTGGCCCGCAGGCTGGCGATGTTCTCCACCGTCACGAGCCGGCCCCGGCGGATGATGCCGACCCGATCGGCCGCGCGCTGCACCTCGGACAGGGTGTGACTGGACAAGAACACGGTGCGGCCGTCGTCGGCCACCTCGCGCAGCATCGTTTGGAACTCGTGCTGCACCAGGGGATCCAGTCCCGCGTTGGGCTCGTCCATGATCAACAACTCGGGCCGGTGCATGAAGCACTGGATCAGCCCGATCTTCTGCCGGTTGCCCGTGGAGAGCGCGCCGACCTTCTTGGTGAGGTCGGCGTCGAGGCGCTGGGCCAGCGCGTTGGCGAAGGGCCAGTCGATGCCGTTGCGCAGGCGGCCGAAGAACGCGAGCGTGTCCTTGCCCGTGAGATTGGGGTAGAGGGCCAGGTCGCTGGGGAGGTAGCCGATCTTGGACCGGATCGCCACGGCGTCGGCGTGCGAGTCGAACCCCAGCAGCCGAGCGCTGCCCGAGGTGGGCCGGATCTCGTCCAACAACGTGCGGATCGCGGTGGACTTGCCGGCGCCGTTGGGCCCCAGGAAGCCGAACACCTCACCTCGGATGACGTCGAGATCAAGATCGACGAGGGCCGGAAAGCTCCCGTAGTGCTTGGTCAACTTGTCGGTTTGCAGGGCCGGATTCTCGCTGATCATGTGGCTCATGAGCTGGCCTGTTCTCCGGCTACTCGAGCCGATGTTCGAAGCTGTTGGGCGTAGTCTCTGGTCAGCAGCCCGTCTTCGTAGAAGCCGAGGAGGGCGTCGAAGTAGCGCCGAAATCCCGATCCGATGCTCGGATCGGGGGAGGCAAGATCAACACCGAAGACGCGCTTGAGGTGATCGTTCATGACCAGATTGCCGAGCTGGGAGAGCACCAGCACGGCAGCGCGATCTCGGGGGTTCTCGCACCGCTTGACGTGCCCGGCCGCCTCGGCCTCGTCAAGGTAGCCGACCGCGTCGTCGATCATCTCGTCGACGAACGCGGCCACCTCCGGCGAGGGATCGCTGAGGCGCCGGGCCACGTAACCCACGAGCGGGCCGTATCCGGGGGTGTAGGCGCTGGCCAGGACGTTGAGCGTGGCCCCGGCCCCCATTGTGGTGGATTTGAGGTGGCGAATGAGGCCGGTGACGTGCTGATCGGCGGCCGTGCGGAGCTCCTGCATGGATCCGAAATGGTGGGCGACCAGTCCGGCGGACAGGCCGGCCCGATCGGCGACCCTCCGGGCGCTCAGGGTGGCGCTGCCCTCCTCGGCGACGAGCTCAATGGCGGCGTCCCGCAGTCGTGCCTTGGCGGTGCGGTCATCGGGCGGGCCCGCCGCGGTCGTGACACTCGACATGGCCTCAGCATACTATAAATACGTACGAATAACTATACGTTCGTGCAATGGTGGTCGGGCGAGCGGTCCGATGGCGTAGCCGTCCGTTGGTGGGCAAACCCCATAGATCGAACCCGAGGACGCCCTTGGGGATTGAACATCCGTCCTCGTGTAGTTTGTCTTGCGCCGTGCATGACTCCACATGAGGCAACAGATTT
>JBBSOW010000020.1:0-40900 GCA_038259365.1 Propionibacteriales bacterium | reverse complement strand
ATTGTCGAGGTGCGCGTCGTGGCCGACGCTTTTTGTCACTCGATGGTGCGCTCGCTGATGGGAGCCGTATTGGACGTCGCCTACGGCCGTCAAGGCCTGGACTGGCTGGCCGAAGTGGCGAACTCCCCGGCTCGCAACCATCGGGTCCTGGTGATGCCGGCCCGCGGTCTCACCCTGGAGGAGGTGCGCTACCCGGCCGCCGACGCATTGGCCCAACGGGCGCGAGAATCCCGATCTCGGCGCGAGGAGGCCGCCCCCCGGGCGTGATTCGTGGGTTGTCTATAGTGGGGTCGAGACGGATTGGCCGTCGCGACGAGGAAAAGGAGCACCCCTATGGGATTAGGCGACAAGATTTCCAACAAGGCCCAAGAGGCCGCGGGCAAGGCCAAAGAGGGCGTCGGCGACGCGACCGATAACAAGGACATGCAAGCCGAGGGCCAGGCCGATCAGGGTGAAGCCGGAGTGAAGCAGGCCGGCGAGCACGTTAAGGACGGCGCTGAGGACGTCAAGCGCGATCTGTCCTGATCTTGGACCGCGCTGGGCGTGACCCGCACGGGGTCGCGTCTAGCGCTCGCTTCTTAGGATCCACATCACACTCCAGTGCCTTCTTGGCACTGCCAGGAGGAACCACATGACTTACACCCTTCCCGATCTACCCTACGACTACGGTGCACTCGCCCCGCACATCGCTCCCGAGATCATGGAGCTGCACCACGACAAGCACCACCAGACCTACGTCAGCGGCGCCAACACCGCGTTGGAGAAGCTCGAAGAGGCCCGCTCCGCTGGCGACTTCGGCGCCATCAACAAGCTGGAGAAGGATCTCGCCTTCAACCTGGGCGGCCACGTCAACCACTCGGTGTTCTGGAAGAACATGTCACCCGACGGGGGCGGCGAGCCCGACGGCGAGTTGGGTGCCGCCGTCGACGAGTTCTTCGGCAACTTCGCGGGATTCCAGGGCCAGTTCCAGGCCAACGCGCTGGGTATCCAGGGCTCCGGTTGGTCGGTTGTGGCCTGGGATGTCCTGGGTCAGCGGTTGAACATGTTCCAGCTTTTCGATCAGCAGGGCAACGTCCCGCTGGGCCAGATTCCCGTCGTTCAACTCGACATGTGGGAGCACGCCTTCTACCTGCAGTACAAGAACGTCAAGGCCGATTACGTGAAGGCGTGGTGGAACGTGGTCAACTGGGCCGACGCCACCGAACGCTTCACCAAGGCTCAGGCCCAAACCGCGGGCCTCGTCTAAGCTAGTCAACGATTCGCCGGATTCGGGAGTCACGCCGCCTGGCGTGGCTCTCGATTGGCGTTTCCCTATTCGTGACCCGCTCAGCGACCAGCATCGGGCCTGCGCGGCGCCTCCTGGGCCAACCTGGCGTGCAGGGCCAGCATCTTGTCCACGCTGGCCCGCCACGTGTAGCGTTCGGCGCGCGCCCGCGCCGAACGACGAACGTCATCCGCGGGGCGGGCGGCCAGCCGCAGGATCGCGTCGGCTATGCCATCTGCGGTGGGCGGCCCCGCCTCGCCCGAGCCGGCGTCGACGAGTTCGTGGGCGCCGCCGCGATCTGCCGTGACCACGGGGGTACCGCAGGCCAGCGCCTCCAACACCGCCAGTCCGAAGGTCTCGGCAGGACACACCGAGAGGGCGATGTCTGCCCCGGCCAGCCGCTCAGCGATCTCGGTGCGGGAATCGAGGTAGCCGCGAAAGTGCACCGGGGCGTCGCCGGCGAGCTGCTGCAGCTCGCTCAGGTGCGGGCCGGTGCCGTAGAGATCTAGCCGGACCGGGAGCCCACGCCGGTGCAACTCGACCGCCGCCGCCACCGCCAGTTGCGGGCTCTTCTCCCGCGATAGCCGACCCACGTAGACCAGCTTCAACAAGCCATCCTCGACGGGATAGCCGCGACTGGGCCGGAAGGTATCGAGATCGACACCGAGTGGCACCCGTTCCAGCTTGGCACCGGTCAAGGCCCACTCGTCGGCGGCGTAGGCGGAGGTGACCACAACCGCGTCGAAGGCCTTGCCGAGCCGCTTGTTCAGCGCCTCCACCCCGGGAACGGGGCGCGAGGGCCGCTTCAACAGCAACGTGAGCATGGCGTCGAGGCGCTCGTGGCTGAACAGCACCGACCCGATCCCGCGCTTGCGGGCCCACCTCGCCACGGGTGAGAGCGTCCACTTGTCCGAGCTTTCCACCGAGGTGGGCTGGAACTGTTCCAACACTTCCAATGCCCGCCACGGTTGGGCGATCATCCGGTACCCACCGGCCAGTTTGGGAGCGCGAACGCGGACCGTGATGCCGAACTCGCCGTCGATGACCTCGTCGATCCTGCCCGGGACGACGACGATCCGCTCCGCCCCGGCCGCGACGTAGCCGCGGCCCAACTGCTCCACCGCCGTCCGCATCCCGCCCGAGACCGGGCCGACGAAGTTGGCGAGCTGGGCGATCCTCAACGGTTGACTCACCCGCTCAGGCTACTGGGGTGTCAGACGCGGTCAACACGCCAGCCCGCTGCCGGGAATCCATCGTGCCCGGTGTCAGGATCCGGCGAACACCGACTTGAGCACCGGCAGGATGGCGAACACGCCGACGGACCCGAAGATGACGACGAAGGCGATGAGGACGATCACGCCCGGGACACGGGATTCGGTGGGGCCGTGGGCGCCGGGCTGGTTCGCGAGGCCCCAGGTCGATAGATCGTCAACGAAACACCCTCCACCAACTCCTCCCCGCCTGACCTCGATCTCACGTGCTGATCTGTTGCAAGACTATCGACCTCTATCGGCCGAGCCACTCATTGACCTCGCGGACGAAAACCTCCGGGTGGTCAGTCAACGTGGACCAGGTGTAGCGCAGAACGGTCCAGCCTGCCAGCATCAGTTGGTTCTGCCGGGTCCGATCGCGCTCAAAGGCTTCGCGTGAGCTGTGATGGGCGAATCCATCGATCTCGAGCACGAGGCGTTCCAGCGGGAACGCGATATCGAGGTAGTATCTGGAACCGTCCACGGTCAGGGGGAAGTTGGCGTGCCATCCGTCAATTCCAGCGGATCTAAGTTGGCGATGCGCGAGCCGTTCGGCGGCGGACCACGGCTCGTCTCGCGAGTCAGCCAGCAGAAGTGCTCGGGCCGGGTTTCCAATGCGTCCGGGCATCGCCGCAAGAGCGGCGTGCAGATCCTCGAGGCCAGCCATCCGGGCGCGAAGTACCTCATCTACAGCCGATCCGCCGTAGTCGTGGCTCAACATCAGGGCGGTGAGCGGGGCAGACGTGAGCTTCACTCCATCGCGCTCGATGACGTGCTCGGCAGGCAATCGCCAGCGGTGCAGGGAGAACCCCGGCTTGGCCGACGTGCGGGCCGTGACCACGTCGATCGCGCTCACCGGCAGGCGCGGCCAAAAGGTGACCGCCGCGGCGGCTGGCCCTGTGACGACGGCGTCGGGGTCCCAAGCCGCGACTGCCCGCAGTAGCAGCTCATGGTTTTCGCTATCGGCTGGAGCGATGTAGACGCCGTGGAGAACCGCGACCAGCTCGCGATGCCGCAAGGCCACGTCAATGACACCCGCCCATTCGCGGTGCTGGCTCCGCACAATGGCGCCGTGGTTTCGAAGGTGCCGCTGAAGTTCGTGGTTCACACCTGAGTTATGGTGCTCGCCGGCGGCCCAAAAACACGATGGCCCGCATCTGTGGATAGTCGACAGCCGAGCAACAGGCTGTGGATAACCGGTAGCTCCACGCTCACGAGGAGTCGACCGGCGCGTTCGTTGCGAGGTTGTCGACCCGATTCGACCGCGAACGACGAACGGCGCCCCTCCCGAGTGGGAGGGGCGCCGCCGGTATCGCTAGCTGCGGATCAGCCTTCGTTGTTGGCCAGCGCGTTGGTGAAGCCAGCCGCTTCGGCCGCCTCGGCGCTGTTGAACCAGACCTCGGCCACCGTCTGGCCATACCACTGCGATTCTGGGGTGTGGAACTTCATGGAGTCCTCGTTGCCCTTGATGTCGAAGCCCTCCGGCGGGCTGTCGCCGCGGAAGGAGTTGTCGCCGTAGTCGGGCACCTCGATGCTCGACTCGTCGGAGTCGGGCTCCGCGGACTCGCTGGTCACCGGTGCGGCCGCCGGCTGCGTGGTGGCAACAGGCTGACTGTCCGCCACCGAAGCGCCGGCCTTCTTGGTGCGCCGCCCCTTAGCCGAGGTTTCGACGGCCTCCGTGATGACCTCGATGATCGCCATCGGGGCGTTGTCGCCCTTACGCGGGCCGATCTTGGTGATCCGGGTGTACCCACCATCACGCTCGGCAACGGCCGGCGCGATCTCGGTGAACAGAACGTGCAGAACGCCCTTGTCACGGATGTGGGTCGCCACCTGACGGCGGTTGTGCAGATCGCCGACCTTAGCCTTGGTGATCAGCTTCTCCGCCAACGGCCGAACGCGCTTGGCTTTCGTCTCGGTGGTGGTGATGCGGCCGTGCTCGAACAACTGGCTGGCCAGGTTGTCCAAGATGATCCGCTGATGCGACGGGCTACCGCCGAGGCGGGGACCCTTAGTGGGAGTAGGCATTTCTCAATCTCCAGTTGGTTTGGTCAAGCGATCAGTGATTCGATGACGCCGAGGACGCCGCGTTTTTCGATGGCGCCCAAGACGTCAATCAGTACTGCTCGGTTTCGGCGAAATCGGCGTCTTCCTCGTCGTCGTAGCGGCCGATCGCGGTCATCGGATCGAAGCCGGGAGCGCTGTCCTTGAGCGACAACCCCATTTCCACGAGCTTGTCTTTCACCTCGTCGATGGACTTGGAGCCGAAGTTGCGGATATCGAGGAGATCCTGCTCGCTGCGCGAAACCAGCTCGCTGACGGTGTGGATGCCCTCGCGCTTGAGGCAGTTGTAGGAGCGGACGCTGAGGTTCAGGTCCTCCACCGGCAGCGCCAGGTCGGCGGCGAGCTGCTCGTCGACGGGCGACGGTCCGATCTCGATGCCTTCGGCCTCGACGTTGAGCTCGTGCGCCAGGCCGAACAGTTCCACCAGCGTGCGCCCCGCCGAAGCGACGGCGTCGCGCGGGCGGATGGCCTGCTTGGTCTCCACGTCGACGATCAGCCGGTCGAAGTCGGTGCGCTGCTCGACGCGGGTGGCCTCCACCTTGTAGGTGACCTTCAGAACGGGCGAGTAGATCGAATCAACCGGAACGCGGCCGATCTCGGCCTCGAAAGACTTGTTCTGCACCGCGGAGACGTAACCGCGTCCACGCTCGACCACGAGTTCCATCTCGAGCTTGCCGCTGTCGTTCAGGGTGGCGATGTGCAGGTCCGGGTTGTGCACCTCGACGCCGGCGGGCGGCGCGATGTCGGCGGCGGTCACGACGCCGGCTCCGGCCTTGCGCAGGTACATCGTGACAGGCTCGTCCTCCTCAGAGGACACCACGAGGGCCTTCAGGTTCAAGATGATCTCGGTGACGTCTTCGACGACGCCCTCGATGGTCGAGAACTCGTGCAGGCTGCCGTCCACCTTGATGCTGGTGACGGCGGCACCGGGGATCGAGGACAGGAGGGTACGACGTAGGGAGTTGCCGAGGGTGTAGCCGAAGCCGGGCTCCAGGGGCTCGATGACGAACCGCGAACGGAAATCGCCGACGGTCTCCTCGGTCAGGGTTGGGCGCTGCGCAATGAGCATGGGTTACTTCCTTTCCACATCGACCGCTATTTGACGATGTGATGAGAACTGCTGCGGGCCAAACACCGGCAGCGGTGTTCGCCCGACAGCCAGCAGAGCTGACCGTCGGGCGATAGTGAGATCTTACTTGGAGTAAAGCTCGACGATCAGCTGCTCTTGCACGTCGACGGTGATCTGCGCGCGGGTGGGCAGCTGGTGGATGATGACGCGCATCCGGTTCGGACGTGAGTCCATCCACGCCGGCACCTCGCGCTCACCGTGAGTCTCGCGAGCCACGACCAGCGGATGCAGGTTGAGCGACTTCTCCGTGACGTCGATGATGTCGTGCGGGGTGACGCGGAAGGAGGGGATGTCCACCTTCTTGCCGTTGACCAGGAAGTGCCCGTGGGAAACGAGCTGGCGGGCCTGGCGACGCGTGTTGGCGAAGCCGGCTCGGTAGATCACGTTGTCCAGGCGGGACTCGAGGATCTGCAACAGCAGGTCGCCGGTCTTGCCTGGGGTCCGGTGGGCCTCGGCGTAGTAGCGACGGAACTGCTTCTCCATCACGCCGTAGGAGAACCGCGCCTTCTGCTTCTCGCGAAGCTGAAGGGAGTACTCCGAGTCCTTGGTGCGGCCGCGGCCGTGCACGCCGGGTGGGTAGGGGCGGCGCTCGAACGCCTTGTCGTTGCCTACAAGATCGGTCCCGAGACGACGGGACTTCTTGGTCATAGGGCCGGTGTAACGGGCCATTTCTTATGAGTCCTTCGGTAGAGAGTGTGGGTGATCCAGATCAGACGCGACGGCGCTTCGGCGGGCGGCAGCCGTTGTGCGGTACGGGGGTGACGTCTGATATCGCGCCCACCTCGAGACCAACTGCGCCCAGCGAACGAATCGCGGTTTCGCGGCCCGAGCCCGGACCCTTCACAAACACGTCAACCCGCTTCATGCCGTGCTCCATCGCGCGACGACCGGCCGACTCGGCGGCCATCTGTGCGGCGAACGGGGTCGACTTACGCGAGCCCTTGAAGCCCACCGTGCCCGCTGAGGCCCAGGTGATGACGGCTCCGGTGGGATCGGTGATGGTGATGATCGTGTTGTTGAACGTGCTCTTGATGTGGGCCTGACCGGCAACCACATTCTTCTTCTCTTTGCGACGCACCTTTTTGGCGCCGGTGTTACGGCCTGCTGTAGCCATAGGTTCTGGGTTCTCCTGGAGTTAGAGGTATAAGTCCGCGCGACCCGCTGGTTAGCGGATCTTCTTCTTGCCGGCCACGGCCTTGCGCTTGCCCTTGCGCTGGCGAGCGTTGGTCCGGGTGCGCTGACCGCGCACGGGCAGACCGGCGCGGTGGCGACGGCCCTGGTAGGAGCCGATCTCCACCTTGCGGCGGATGTCGGCGGCTACCGTACGACGCAGGTCACCTTCGACCTGGTACTCACCTTCGATGTAGTCGCGCAGGGCGACCAGATGGTCGTCGGTCAGCTCGTGGACGCGGAGATCTCCACTGATTCCAGTGGCCTCCAGGGTTTTCAGTGCGCGGGTTCGTCCCACACCGAAAATGTACGTGAGTGCAACCTCCAGGCGCTTGTCGCGCGGGAGATCGACACCAATAAGGCGTGCCATCAGGCGGTTCCCTTTCGAATACGGCTCTTAGAGCCGCGAAGGTGTTGGCGTGCAGCGTCCCCGCCGCCTAAGACAGGGCCCCGGCCTTCGTCCGGGGGTGGAGCCGGGAGCAGAAGCCCCCAGCCTTGCGTACACGTTGTTTAGTTGCTGCCAGATTCACTGGCGATTGCGCTGGCGCGGGCCAACACCGAAGTACCGCGATTAACCCTGACGCTGCTTATGGCGCGGGTTATCGCAAATCACCATCACGCGGCCGTTCCGGCGAATTACTTTGCACTTCTCGCAGATCTTCTTGACGCTCGGCTGAACCTTCATCGAGCTACTTTCTGAATCGATGCTCCGCATGCGCGCATGCGGGCGTTTTGGATGGGAGTGATCACTTGTGACGGTAGACGATGCGGCCACGGTTGAGGTCATAGGGCGAAAGCTCAACAACCACCCGGTCGTTGGGAATGATGCGAATGTAGTGCTGCCGCATCTTGCCGCTAATGGTGGCCAGGACCTTGTGCCCGTTGCTCAGCTCCACGCGAAACATCGCGTTCGGCAGGGCCTCGACTATGGTCCCCTCCAACTCGAGGGCGCCTTCTTTTTTCGCCATTGCCTCTCAATCTCATGATTGTGCCCGGCGGCGAACCCACCGAGACATGACCGCACGCCTTCAACACAGGCGACCGACGCACAACTCTACGCCGCACCGGCTAAGCGTCCAAATCGTTGGCGCGCACCACGCCCGACTGTTCCGCCCGCTCAAACTGTTGCCGCCGGGGCGGTGCCGCCAAGGCCCTTCTCGGCGTAGAGGTCGACCGATTCCCGCAGCGCCTTGAGGATGTAGCTGGGGAACTCGATGCCCTTGCGGTTGGCCCACAGTAACCGGGCCTCCAACCGTCCCACCTCCTTGGCGTAATCGCTCAAGTCGTCGGCGAATCCGAGGGTGGTGGCAACCCCGCCCATCTGGGCCTTGAATCGCTCCACCCCGTTGGTCCCGACGAGGTTGTAGCTGACGCGCCGCAGCTCACGGGCGAGGAAAATCTGCCAGGACTTCAGCCGGCCGCTTTGCACGAGGGCAGTAGCGGACATGTTGTAGAACGCGAAGTGTCCCGGTTCCTGCTTCTTGATCGGGGCGATCAGCGTCTGCGAGATCGCCTTCTCCTCCATGGCGTCGAGGCCCTTGGTGAAGGAGTTATAAGCCAGCACCGCTTGACGCTCGGTGCTGGCGCCGGTGAGGTAGTAGAGGAGCCGCGTGATGTCTTGAATGGGCCGAAAGTGTGAAAGCGCGCCCAGCATCTTCATCTTCAGCGACACGTCGAGCACCGGCTCTGCCGGCGACTGGCCGATGTCTTGTTGTAACCGATCGAGAATCAATCCGTGCTGGATCTCCTGCGGTTGCCATACGTCGGCGTAGAAAACCCGATCCACCTCCCCCACGTCGGGCAGCAGGACCAGCAACTCTAAGACGTTGCGATCCACTTCCAACTCCACGCGGGCCAAGTAATCCAACACGCTCCCGAAGCGCTCCCGAACGAGGTCGGGACGCAAGACGGTCCGATCCACGGAGTCGAGGCGAATCGGCGGATGGTTCTCCCCGAGCCGCAAGACATGATCCATGATTTTGCGCTGGGTTACTAGAGCTGTTGCCACATCGTTATGCTACCGTCGTTTTGGCGCACGGGAGAAACTTCAGGCTGCCATCAGCAAACCGTAATCTCCCCTATCACTTTTATTATCAGTCGTGTTAAATAACCAGGATCAAAACTAAGGCTAAAATAAGAGTAATGATGAGCAACGCGCCGCCTGCCACCAGTAAAGCCGGGCGGACAGCGCTCCGCGACGGCTCGAGTTCCCCGGGCCGGCCGAGCGATTGTTCGACGATGGCTGGCGCGGTGTATGTCTGCCGGGGCGGTAAGCCGTCGACGACGGGAACGAGCTCACCGAGGCGGTGCGCGGCGTACAGGGTATCCAAGCGGCTCCGGTACTCCACGTCGTCGAGGTCCCCGCGGGTGAAGGCGTCGTTCAGGCGCTCGGTGAGGTCTTCACGCTCGTTGGGGGTTACCGGTGCGTCCGGAGTGCTGCGGTACTTGGAGGAGATGGGGAGATCGCTCACGCGTCTCAGCCTACCGGCTAAACGAAGCAGGCTAGTCGGCCAACGGTCCGAAGGGCACACCCAGCCGGCCCAGCATCTCGTCCCCACCATCCTCGGCGGTCAGGACCCATACCCCGCCCCTGGTCGCGGTGATGGCGTGCTCCCAGTGCGCGGCAGCGGAGCCGTCGCGGGTGACCACAGTCCAGTCATCATCCAACGTGGCGTTCTCGGCCGACCCCAGGGTCAGCATGGGCTCGATGCACAGGCACATGCCTTCCACGAGCTTGGGGCCGCGGCCGGCCTTGCCGAGGTTGGGCACGTCCGGGGGCTGGTGCATGGCCGAGCCGATGCCGTGGCCGACGTACTCCGCGACGATCCCGTAGTCGGCCTCGCGCCGGCGGACATCTGTCTCGATCGCAGCGGAGATATCGCCTACCCGGCCACCCAACTTTGCAGCGCCGACGCCGGCCCACATGGCCCCTTCGCACGCCTCGTTGAGGGCCCGTAGTTCCGGCGTCGGCTCTCCGATGAACACGGTGCGCGCGGAATCCCCGTGCCAGCCCTCGACGATGGCGCCACAGTCGATGCTGAGGATGTCCCCGTCCGCCAGGACACGATCCCCCGGCATGCCGTGGACGATCTCCTCGTTCACCGAGAGACAGACCACGCCGGTGAAGCCGCCCTCGCCGTTGTGCTCGCCATAGTTCAAGAAGGACGGTTGGGCTCCAGCGGAGGCAATAACCTCTGCCGCGATCGCGTCGAGCTCAACGGTGGTCATGCCCGCCCTGGCCTCGGCAGCGGTCACCTTGAGCGCCTTGGCGACGATGAGCCCCGCCTTGCGCATTCGCTTGATCTGCTCGGGCTTCTTCAGCTCGATCCCGCGTTGGCCAGAAAAGATCATAGAAGTCTCGCTATCTCGAGGGCTCGCTCAGTGGGCATCGAGGGCGGCGTAGATCCGCTGCGACACTTCATCGACGCTGCCCAGACCATCGACGCTCACCAACAGACCGCGTTGGTCGTACAGGTCCAACAGCGGGGAGGTTTCTTTGGAGTAGATGTCCATCCGGGCCCGGATGGCTTCCTCGTTGTCGTCGGCGCGGCCTTCGGTCTCAGCGCGCTTGAGTAGCCGCTCCACCAGCTGATCGACGTCGACGCTCAGCGACAACACGTGGTTGAGGGCCTGATCCCGTGCGCCCAACAACTCATCGAGCGCCCCCACCTGGGCGACGGTGCGCGGATAGCCGTCGAGGAGAAAGCCGGCGTCCGCGTCGGCCTGGTCCAACCTGTCCGCCACGATGGCGTTCGTCACGTCGTCGCCTACGTAACCGCCGGCATCCATAATGCGCTTCACCTCGACCCCCAGCGGGGTGCCCTGCGTGACGTTGGCGCGGAACATGTCGCCGGTGGAGATCGCAGGGATCTTGTAGTGCTCGGCGATACCCTTGGCCTGGGTTCCCTTGCCTGCCCCGGGCGGGCCCATAATCAACATTCTCATCGCAGGAACCCCTCGTAGTTACGTTGCTGAAGCTGGCTTTCGATCTGCTTCACCGTATCGAGCCCCACGCCCACGATGATCAGCAGGGAGACCCCGCCAAAGGGGAAGTTCTGGTTGGCGTCCAGCAGAATGAATGCGATCGACGGAATCAGGGCGATAGTCGACAGGTACAGCGAGCCCGGCAACGTGAGCCGGCTCAGCACGTAGGAGAGGTAGCGTTCGGTCGGGCCGCCCGCGCGAATCCCCGGAATGAACCCACCGTACTTCTTCATGTTGTCCGACACCTCGACGGGATCGAAGGTGATCGCGACGTAGAAGTAGCAGAAGAAGATCACCAGGAGGAATTGGGCGAGCATGTACAGCACGCTTCCGCTGCTAACGAAGTTTTGCTGTATCCACCGCGAGGCCTCGTTATCCGGGCGGAACTGGGCGAACAGCACGGGCAGGTACATCATCGAGGAGGCGAAGATGACGGGGATGACGCCCGCCTGGTTGACCTTCAGCGGGATGTAGGTGGTGGTGCCGCCGAGCATCCGTCCCCCCACCATCTTCTTGGCGTACTGCACCGGCACCCGGCGCTGGCCCTGCTCCATGAAGATGACCGCGGCCATCACGAGCAGGCCCAGGACGAGCACGACTCCGAAGACGATCCAACCCTGCTGGCCGGGGCGGGCGGTCTTGATGCTCCACAACGCGGTCGGAAAGGTCGCGGAAATCTGGGTGAAGATCATGATCGACATGCCATTGCCGACGCCGCGCTCGGTGATGAGTTCGCCCAGCCACATGATGATGGCGGTGCCGGCGGTCATCGTCAAGACCATGACGACGATCGGGAAGATCGACTTGTCGTAGACGATACCGGTGCAGCCCTGGAACAACTGGTCGTTGACGGCCAGGGTGACAAACGCCGTCGAGTTCAGTACCGCAAGCACCAACGTCAGGTAGCGGGTGTACTGGGTGATCTTGGTTTGCCCGGCCGCGCCCTCCTTTTTGAGGGCCTCCAGCCGCGGGATAACCACGGTGAGCAGCTGCAAGATGATGCTCGCGGTGATGTAGGGCATGATGCCGAGGGCGAAGATCGCCAGCTGCAGCAGCGCGCCACCGGAGAACAGGTTGATCATCGAGTACAGCCCGGCCTGATCGCCCGTGGCTGCCGCCTTGCGGCAAACGTCGACCTGCTGGATGTTCACGTTGGGTACGGGAATGACCGACCCGAGGCGGAAGATGGCCAGGATTATCAGCGTAAAGAAGATCTTCTTGCGCAGATCGGGGGTCCTGAACGCGTTGGCAAAGGCGGAAAGCAACGCCGAGCCTCTCTCAATCGATGACATAACGGGGTTTCCCGAGAACACCCCAGGCAACTTCAGCAGACTACCAAGGAAGGTTGGATTTTCCGCATCGTCTGAGCGGGTCGATTCCCCGGGCGGCTACATCCGGGTGCCCTGTTGGAATCGCAGCCGCCAGACCGTGCCGTTGCGCTTCCAGACCGAGCTCCGCAGCGACTCCCCCTCCCCCGTCCGGCACCGCCAGCGCACCAGCATTACCCCCTCCGCCAGGGCCTCGACGCCGAGGACCTCCAGCTCGGCGGGACCCTCGAGTCCGAGAAGCCCCTCCGGGTCGGCGAGTTCGGCGACGACGTCATCCCGGGTCCAGATCCGGCCCGAGGCGCCGTGCTCGACGAAATCCGGGTGCAGGTTGGCCGCCATTGCGGCCGGGTCGCTTCGCACCTCGTCGGTCAGCAGGGAGCGCTCCAGCGCGATGACGCGGTCGGCGTCGGAGATGGCACCCTCGTCCACTCCGAACAACCCGTCCTGCTCGGGCCAGTAGGCCTCGGCCTCGACGGCGGCCGGCGTCGCGGTCCCGTCTCCGAAGCCGGGTCCGGCGTCCGGCTGGGTACCCTGCTGAAAAGCGGTCGCCGCGGCACGCGCCCGGACGTCGGCGGCCTCGTTCAGGTCATGACCAGAATGACCTTTGACCCACTCGAAGGTGACGACCCTCCCGGCCAGTTCGGCGTCCAGTTGCTTGAGCAGCTGGACGTTTTGCACCGGTTTGCCGTCGGCCTTACGCCACCCCTTTCGCTTCCAGCCCGTCATCCACTTGGTGCAGGCGTTGATGACGTACTGAGAATCGCACAGCACGTGCAGAGCGTCACCGCTCGGAGCGGTCTGGCGCAGCAGGTCCAGCACGGCCATCAGCTCGCCCATGTTGTTCGTCCCGTGCGGCCAACCGCCCGCCGCCCACCTCTGCTCGTCCACGTACCAGGCCCATCCCGCTGGCCCCGGGTTAGATAGCGAGGAACCGTCCGCTGCTGCCACGATCACCGGGCCAGTCTGCCCTATCCGGGCGGTACCAGGTATATAACGCCGGCCGCTATTGCCTTAACCCCTCTCCGGCACCGCCACCGGTCACCACACGTCCGCTCGTATCCGGCGGCCGCGGGTTCAACACGCTCTCGAGTCCTCCAGCGTCTCCGCGCGGCCGCGCCCAATACCGTGCTCACCGC
This sequence comes from Propionibacteriales bacterium, assembly GCA_038259365.1. Taxonomy (GTDB): domain Bacteria; phylum Actinomycetota; class Actinomycetes; order Propionibacteriales; family Propionibacteriaceae; genus JBBSOW01. Next base: position 27,575 of record JBBSOW010000020.1, on the reverse strand, counting down.
GCTCACCCCCGCGCCGCCGCGCTCAATACGGTGTCCAACTGGCTCGATACCGCGCTTTCCGCTCAACCTATAAATCATGCGCGAAGCGCCAAGCTGAGCGGGCTGCGGCCGAACGAACCCACGTTGTCAAACGCGAACGCCCCACATGCCCAAGGGGTGTGTCGCTAGCAGGCGAGGGCTCCGCTGCCGCCGCGCCTCGCCAGAACCGCCTGTTCCCAGACCTGACGGACACCGTCTGGGCGATGGCAATCGCGGGCTGTGAAGCGGGCGAACCACCAGCCTTGCTGACAGATGCGTTCCTCGCGGCGCTTTTCCGCGGCCAGCACTTGCTCCGGACTCTGTCCTGGCCGACGCAACGACCCATACTTGGCGGCACCATCGAACTCGCCGAGAACCCCGAGGTCCGGCCAGGCAAAGTCTGCAATTCCGAGAAGTTCTCCGCTTGCCGTGATCGAGTACTGAAGTCTCGGCCGAGCCACACCCTGTTCATGCATCCTTAGTCGGACCAGAGATTCATAGTAGCTTTCGCTCTTGGCGTCTGCGAAGTTCAACACCCACCGGGCTTTCGCGTTACCGTGGCTGCGGCGGGAGTGAACCATCTCGTTCATCAGGCTCAGGTCGGCGCCTCGAGCCAATGCGGCGTCCATAACTGCCAGGCCATCGGACCGAGACCAGCCGCGGGCCACATCGACGGCCGTCCTCTCAACCGACGTCACCGCGAGCCCGTCGACGTCGAGTATCTCAGCCGGAGCAAGGGGAGCCTTGTGCCGGATCGCAGCGGCCGTCCGCCTACCTCCACCGCTTCCATCGCGAGTCACCTCTACAACGCCCGCCACATTTGACGGCACCGGCAGGCCGTGGATCACGGCGGTCGAGAGATGGCTGAACACTGCGCCGGGATGCATGACCTGCGCGGCAGCCCGAACTGAAAGCAGATGCCGCGCCGCCGAGTTCTCGAGCGGGGCCGGGGCATAGAACCCCCGACGAACCCGCTGGAGGACCCCGGTGTGAAGACGGTCGTCGATATCGAGCCGGGAAAGGCCATCGGCTTCAAGCTCGGCTCGTGAAGTCAGTGTCGTCATGTGTTCAGCAAACCTCGGAAAAGGCCCTCAGGACCGGGTTCACCACAAATCTGTGGACAACCCGACAAGCCGGCGCGTGGCCCTCACACAAGCTGCCCTCAGCGCGCTCAACCTGGCGCTTCCCGCTTGGTTCCTGAATCAAGCGGGAAGCTTCGGATTGAGCGGGGCCAGCGGGATATTGAGCGCACTGCACCAAACCGAGCGGATCGGCGGACCAAGCGGACCAAGCGGATCGGCGGATCGGCGAACCGGGCGGACCAAGCGGATCGGCGAACCGGGCGGACCAAACGGATCGGCGAACCAAGCGGACCAAGCGGATCGGCGGACCGAGCGGATCGGCGGACCGAGCGGATCGGCGGATCAGCGGACTAAGCGGATCGGCGAACCGGGCGGACCAAGCGGATCGGCGGATCGGCGGACCAAACGGATCGGCGGACCGAACGGATCGGGCCGGAGGTGCGGGGGCGCAAGCGGATCAGCGCGCAGCGGGCATGCGAAAGGGACGGCCCCGAGGCCGTCCCTTTTGCCACGACACTGACGACAGTCAGGCTACAGCTCGGTGGCCGAACCGCCTGCGGCGTTGATCTTTTCCTTGGCCGTGGCCGAGAACTTGTGCGCCTCGACCTGGATGGCGACTGAGATGTCGCCCGTGCCGAGCACTTTCACCAGGTTGTTGTCCCGGACGGCGCCCTTGGCCACCAGGTCGGCAACGGAGACGGCGCCGCCCTCTGGGAAGAGGTCGGACAGCTTGTCCAGGTTGACGATTTGGTACTCCACGCGGAACGGGTTCTTGAACCCGCGCAGCTTGGGAACGCGCATGTGCATAGGCATCTGCCCGCCCTCGAAGTTCTCGGGAACGTTCTTGCGCGCGCCCGTGCCCTTGGTGCCGCGACCGGCCGTCTTTCCCTTGTGGCCGCCTTCACCGCGACCCACACGGGTCTTCGCGGTCTTGGCGCCCGGTGCCGGACGGAGGTGATGAACCTTTAGTGCCATGTCAGTTGACCTCCTCGACTGAGACGAGATGGTGAACCGTGGTCAACATGCCACGGATCTCTGGACGATCCTCCTTGACGGCCACGTCGCCTAAGCGCTTGAGGCCGATGCTGCGGAGGGTGTCGCGCTGGCTTTGCCTCTGGCCAATACCGGAGCGCGTTTGGGTCACCTTGAGCTGGGTCATGCCGAAGCCACCTCCCGGTGGGCGCGCAGCAGGGCAGCCGGAGTGACGTCCTCGACGGACTTGCCCCGACGCTTGGCCACATCTTCTGGCTGCTCCAGCGACTTCAGGGCCGCGACGGTGGCGTGCACCACGTTGATCGCGTTCGGCGAGCCCAAGGACTTCGACAACACGTCCGCGATCCCCGCGCACTCCAACACCGCGCGGCAGGCGCCACCGGCGATGACGCCGGTACCGGGTGAGGCTGGCCGCAACAGGACGACGCCTGCTGCCTTCTCGCCCTGCACGGGGTGCGGGATGGTCTTTTGGATGCGAGGAACGAGGAAGAAGCTCTTCTTCGCTTCCTCGACGCCCTTGGAGATGGCAGCGGGCACTTCCTTGGCCTTGCCGTAGCCCACGCCGACGTTGCCGTTGCCGTCGCCCACGACGACCAACGCGGTGAAGCTGAACCGACGTCCGCCCTTCACGACCTTGGCGACGCGGTTGATGGCAACCACACGCTCAATGAACTGGTTCTTATCTTGCGCCTGGCCACGACGATCGTCACGGCCTCGACGCTCGCCACCGGCACCGCTTCCGCGCTGCTGTGATCCACTCATCGGGATTCCTTTCCGTTACTAATCGTGTTTACAGGCCAAGGCCGGCTTCGCGTGCGCCGTCAGCCAGCGCCGCAATCCGTCCGTGGTACTTATTACCAGCGCGGTCGAGAACGACCTGGTCGATGCCAGCGGCCTTGGCGCGCTCGGCGATCAAACCCCCGATTTCCTTCGCCTTCGCCGACTTGTCGCCCTCGGAGCTACGCACGTCGGATTCCATAGTCGAGGCCGACACCAGGGTGCGGCCCTGCGCGTCGTCGATGACCTGGACGAAGAGGTGCTTGGTGGAGCGGGAGACGACCATGCGAGGACGCTCGGCGCTGCCGAAGATTTTCTTGCGGCCGCGAACCTGACGGCGCGCCCGCGATTTGACTCGTGCTGCAGTGTGCTTGCCAGCGGACATTGAGATGCCCATTCCTCACTTACCAGCCTTTCCGACCTTGCGGCGGACCTGTTCGCCCGCGTAGCGCACGCCCTTGCCCTTGTAAGGCTCCGGCTTGCGCAGTTTACGAATGGTGGCCGCGACCTCGCCGACGGCCTGTTTGTCGATGCCCAACACCGTGAAGCGGGTGGGAGTTTCGACGGTGAAGGTGACGCCCTCGGGCGCCTTGATCTTGACCGGGTGGCTATAACCGAGGTTGAACTCGAGATCAGTCGGGCCCTTGGAGATGACGCGGTAACCGACGCCAACAATCTCGAGCTTCTTCTGATAGCCATCGGTCACACCGGTCACCATGTTGGAGACCAAGGTGCGGGTGAGGCCGTGCAGAGACTTGCTGACGCGCTCCTCGTTGGGGCGGGCCACCTCGATCTCACCGGTTTGGGCTCGCCCAATCGTGATGGGCTCGCTCACGCGGTGTTGCAGCGTCCCCTTAGGACCCTTGACCGACACCGACTGACCGTCGATGTTGACCTCGACGCCAGACGGGACGGGAATCGGCAGTTTGCCAATACGTGACATGTGGTGTGTCTTCCTCTCGTCTCGACCAATTCACCAGACGTAGGCGAGAACTTCTCCGCCTACACTCTTGGAGTTGGCGTCCTTATCGGTCAGCAGACCGTGGGACGTGGAAATGATGGCGACACCGAGCCCACCCAAAACCTTGGGCAGCTGGTTCGACTTGGCGTAGACGCGCAGGCCGGGCTTGGAAATGCGACGCACCCCGGCGATGGACCGCTCGCGGTTTTGACCGTACTTCAAGGTGACGCTCAGGCGCTTTCCGAACTCCCCCTCGGGCGCGTCTTCTACCTCGAAGCCGGAGATGTAGCCCTCCGCCTTGAGAATTTCGGCGATGTGCACCTTGATCTTGGAGTGCGGCATCGACGTGCTTTCGTGGAACGCCTGGTTGGCGTTACGCAGACGGGTAAGCATGTCTGCGATTGGATCAGTCATGGTCATAGCTGGATCAGCTTTCTCGCAACGGTTTCCTCGTGGCTATGCCGGAGGACCTGGCGCGGGTTTAAGAGTGATTCGTGGTCGGAGAGGGTCACCAAGACGACTTGGTCACGCCGGGAAGTTCTCCCCGGTGAGCCATTTCGCGCAGGCAGATTCGGCACAGGCCGAACTTGCGGTATACGGCGCTGGGTCGCCCGCACCTCTGGCAGCGGGTGTAGCCACGGACGCCGAACTTCGGTTTCCGCGATGCCTTGACCTTCAGAGCAGTCTTTGCCATGTCGGGGTCCTCAGTTCGTCTTGAACGGGAAGCCGAGATGCTTAAGCAGCGCGCGCCCCTCGTCGTCGTTGGTGGCCGAGGTCACGAACGTGATGTCCATGCCACGCACCCGGTCGATCTTGTCTTGATCGATCTCGTGGAACATGACCTGCTCGTTGAGACCGAACGTGTAGTTGCCGTTGCCGTCGAATTGGCGATCCGACAGGCCGCGGAAGTCGCGGATACGGGGCAGCGCGAGGCTGAGCAGCCGGTCGGCGAACTCCCACATGCGCCGGTTCCGCAGCGTGACGTGGCAGCCGATGGGCTGGCCCTCACGCAGCTTGAACTGCGCGATGGACTTGCGCGCCTTGGTGACCTGCGGCTTCTGACCGGTGATCGTGGTGAGATCTCGGATGGCGCCGTCGATGATCTTGGAATCGCGGGCGGCCTCACCGACGCCCATGTTCACGACGATCTTCACCAGGCCCGGGATCTGCATCGGGTTGGTGATGTTGAACTCGGACTTGAGCGCCGGCACGATCTCATCGAGATAGCGCTGGCGGAGTCGAGCGTTCTCTGTTGTGGCGACCGACATCAGATTTCCTTCCCGGTCTTGCGAGCGATTCGAACGCTGCGGGTACCGGTGTACTCCGAGCCGTCGGCGCGACGCTTGGTGACCTCTTCGCGGTTGTGACCGATGCGGGTCACGACCTCGTTCGAACCGTCCTTGACCACGAGCTGCACGTTCGAGGCGTGAATCGGGGCCTCGGAGGAGATGATGCCGCCCTCGGGGGTGTTCCGCCCCTGCTGCGGCTGCTTCTTCACGTGCCGCTTGACGATGTTGACGCCCTGCACGGTCACCTTCTGGCGCTCCACGTGCACGGCGATAACCTCACCGATCAGGCCCTTGTCCTTGCCGGCGATCACCTTGACGCGATCGCCCTTGGTGACGTGCACCTTCAGCTTGTTAGCCATTCAGATCACCTCCGGGGCGAGCGAAACGATGCGCATGAACTTCTTCTCACGAAGCTCACGACCGACGGGGCCGAAGATGCGGGTGCCGCGAGGCTCCCCGTCGGTCTTCAGAATGACGGCGGCGTTCTCATCGAACCTGATGTACGAACCGTCGGCACGACGACGCTCTTTCACGGTACGAACGATGACGGCCTTGACGACCTCGCCCTTCTTGACGTTCCCGCCCGGGATGGCGTCCTTGACCGTGGCAACGATGGTGTCGCCGATGCCGGCGTAGCGTCGACCCGAGCCGCCGAGAACACGGATGCACAAGATTTCCTTGGCACCAGTGTTGTCGGCGATCTTGAGCCGCGACTCCTGCTGGATCATGAGTTATATCTCCTGGTTGTCTCACCGGTTCCAAGCCAGCGCACAGCGCAGCGAGGCCTAGTGGAACGGACTGGTGTTGATCGCTCAAGAGAGGTCCCCGCACACTTACATCGCGGGCACAGTCCTGAGCAACTTGGTTAGCCTACCGCAGGCTCGGCGCTCGGGGCGAATCGCGCGAAGACCGAATCTTCGCTCCTTCTTGACGGCGCGCAAATCACGGTGCCCCAGGTAAGCTGAACGCGTCCTCACGAGCGCCTCGAACTAGCGGAATCAGTTGGCTTCCAAGCCCCGCTCCACACGTTCGACCTTGCCCGTCAACTCCCCGGCATGGCCTGGGCGGATATCGGCCTTGAGCACGAGCGAGACCCGGGATCCGTAACGTCCGACGGCCTCGGTGGCCCGCTTAACCACCCCCATCACCTCATCCCACTCCCCCTCGAGGGTGGTAAACATCGAATCCGTCGAGTTCGGCAAGCCGGATTCGCGGACGATCCGCACCGCTTCGACGACGGCCTCGTGCACCGAGGCGTCCGGCGATTCGGCCAGATTCGGGTCGGTGGGGCGTCCGGCGGGGGCAACCGAGAAGGCAACGAGCATGCCCTCAGTCTGTCACGCCATCTAGCCGTACCCGTGGCTAGTCCAAGGCGACGTCATAGTCCAGCGTGTAGGTGTGCTCCCCGTCGGACTCCTCGATCGTCATGGATCCGCTGATGCCGGCCAGCTCTCCCGTCCCGGACTTCGGCACGATCGGAACCTTGAGGCTCAGCTCGCCCTCGTCCATCAGGCCGGTGTGCAGCACCACGAAGGATCCGCCTCGACCGTCAAGCGACCCGACGATCCGCTCGACGGCGACGTAGCCGGCGCTGGTGTCGAGGCGGGTGCGCGCGTAGGTCATGTACACCACGCTGGTCGCCTCCAAGGGACCCCGGAAGACCTTGTCGAACTCCATCCTGCCGAGCAGCACACCCTCCTCGCTGGAGAACGGCGGCTCGGGGCGCGTGGACACGTCGAACGCTCCGGCAGCAGTTGTCATACCCACGACGATACAGACGCTCTCCCCCAGCACACCAGGGGTGCGCAAAGGGCCGCACCCAACCGGGTACGGCCCTTTGCGCAGTCGAGAAAGATTGGTTGCTTACTTGGCCCTCTCGGTGATCTCGAGGAGACGCCAGCGCTTGGTGGCGGATACGGGGCGGGTCTCCATGATCCGCACCCGGTCGCCGGTGCCAGCTTCGTTGCTTTCGTCGTGGGCCTTCAGCCGCGAAGTCGTGGTGAGCACCTTGCCGTAGAGGGCGTGCTTCACGCGATCCTCGACGGCGACGACGATGGTCTTGTCCATCTTGTCGCTGACGACGAGGCCGGACCGGACCTTGCGGGCGGAACGACCGGCCTCGGACTGAGCTTCGTCGGCCTGAGGGGTCTCAGTTGAGTTCTCAGTCATCATCATGCCTCTTCATTCGTATCGGGATCCTCGACGATGCCGAGGTTGCGCTCCTGGAGCACGGTGTAGATGCGGGCGATGTCCTTGCGGACGGCACGCAGCCGGCCGTGCGACTCAAGCTGACCGGTGGCGGCCTGGAAGCGGAGCGTGAACAGCTCCTCCTTCAGTTCACTCACCTTTTTGTTCAGGGCATCGCGATTGAGCCCGCGCAGCTCTGCTGCGGTAGCGGTAGCCATCAGAGACCACCCTCCTCACGCCGGATGAAGCGAGCCTTCATCGGCAACTTGTGGATGGCGAGCCGCATGGCCTCACGGGCCACGGTCTCGTCCACGCCAGCGAGTTCGAACAAGACCCGTCCGGGCTTGACGTTGGCGACCCACCACTCCGGTGAGCCCTTACCCGAGCCCATCCGAGTTTCGGCCGGCTTCTTGGTCAGCGGGCGGTCGGGGTAGATGTTGATCCACACCTTGCCGCCACGCTTGATGTGCCGCGTCATGGCGATACGTGCCGCCTCGATCTGGCGGTTGGTCACATACGCCGGCTCGATGGCCTGGATGCCGAAGTCGCCAAACGCCAACTTCGTGCCGCCCTTGGCCATGCCCGTGCGCCTGGGGTGATGCTGCTTGCGGTATTTAACCCTGCGAGGGATCAGCATGAGGTTATGCTCCTGCGGTCTCGGTGGCGGGTGCTGCCGTAGCCTCGGCAGCAGCGTTTTGGCCCTCGGCGGCCTTCGGAGCCTCGTTGCGAGCCTCGTCGGCTCTCGGAGCCTCGTTGCGCGCCTCGTCGGCGCGACGGCGTCCGCCGCGCTCCGGGCGATCGCCGCGGGCGGGACGACGGTCGCGGTTTCCGCCGCGGGGCCGTCCGGTGGCGTTCTGGCGGGCCGCCTTCTGGGCGGCGCGCTCGGCACGGGTGCCGGAGACGTCGCCCTTGTAGATCCACACCTTGACACCGATACGACCAAAGGTGGTGCGGGCCTCGTAGAACCCGTAGTCGATGTCGGCGCGCAGCGTGTGCAGCGGGACCTGACCCTCACGATAGAACTCGGAGCGGCTCATTTCCGCTCCGCCCAAACGCCCCGAACACTGGATCCGGATGCCCTTGGCACCCGAGCGCATGGCGGTCTGCTGGGCCTTGCGCATCGCGCGGCGGAAGGCCACGCGGGCACCGAGCTGCTCGGCCACACCCTGTGCGACGAGCTGGGCGTCGATCTCGGGGTTCTTCACCTCGAGGATGTTCAGCTGCACCTGCTTGCCGGTCATCTTCTCCAGCGCACCGCGCACCCGCTCCGCCTCGGCGCCGTTGCGGCCGATGACGATGCCGGGACGGGCAGCGTAGAGGAAGATGGTGACCCGCTCGGAGCGGCGCTCGATCTCCACCGAAGACACGCCGGCGCGCTCGAGCGTCTTGATCAGGTATCGGCGGATCTTGACGTCTTCGCCCACCTGAGCGGCGTAGTTTTTATCTGCATACCAACGGGTCTTGTGGTCGGTGCTGATACCGAGCCGAAAGCCGTAGGGATTGATCTTCTGACCCATACTTAGGCCTCCTTGGTCTCGTCGGCACGGGGCTCAACAACAACGGTGATGTGGCTGCCGCGCTTCAGGATGCGGCTGGCGCTGCCCTTGGCTCGTGCCCGAATGCGACGCATGGTGACGCCCTCGTCCACGAACGCCTGGGAGATGTAGAGATCGTCCCCGCGCAGGCTTTCGGTGCTCTCGGCGTTCGCGATCGCGCTGGCCACGAGCTTGTAGACGGGCTCGCTGGCCGCCTGCGGGGCAAACCGCAACACGTTCAGGGCCTCGTTGACGTTCATCCCGCGGACCACGTCGACGACGCGACGGACCTTCGTCGGTGACATCCGGACGTGGCGCGCGATGGCGTACGACCCGGGACGATCACCGAGCAAGGCGAGACGACGGCTTGGCCGTGCCTTCTCAGATGTGCTCATCTATTCGTTCCTTTTCTTGACTCGCCCCGCTCAGCGGCGGCGAGCCTTTCGGTCGTCCTTGATGTGTCCTCGGAAGGTTCGCGTGGGAGCGAACTCGCCGAGCTTGTGGCCCACCATCGAGTCGGTCACGAAGACCGGCACGTGCTTGCGGCCATCGTGCACCGCAAGGGTGTGGCCGATCATGTCGGGGATGATCATCGAGCGACGCGACCAAGTCTTGATCACAGTCTTGGTGCCCTTATCGTTTTGGGCGTCCACCTTCTTTTGCAGGTGGTCGTCCACGAATGGACCCTTCTTCAAGCTGCGTGGCATATTTCCTCAGGCTCCCAATCAGCGCTTCTTGCCGGACTTGCGGCGACGGACGATAAGACGACTGCTCGCCTTGTTCTTATCTCGGGTACGGCCTTCGGCCTGACCCCACGGCGAGACCGGGTGGCGTCCACCCGAAGTCTTACCTTCGCCACCACCATGGGGGTGGTCGACCGGGTTCATCGCGACACCGCGGACGCTTGGGCGCTTGCCCTTCCAGCGGTTACGACCGGCCTTACCCCAGCTGATGTTGGACTGCTCGGCGTTGCCGACGGCGCCGACGGTTGCGCGGCAACGAATGTCGACCATCCGCATCTCACCTGAAGGCATCCGGAGCGTGGCCATCTTGCCCTCGCGGGCCACGAGCTGAATCGAGGCGCCGGCGGAGCGGCCCATCTTGGCCCCGCCACCGGGACGCAACTCCACCGCGTGCACCGTGGTGCCGACGGGACTGTTGCGCAACGGAAGATTGTTACCGGGCTTGATATCGGCCTCGACGCCCGCTTCCACCTCGGCGCCCTGCTTCAGGTTCAGCGGCGCCAACACGTAGCGCTTCTCGCCGTCTGCGTAGTGCAGGAGGGCGATGCGCGCGGTGCGGTTCGGGTCGTACTCGATGTGAGCGACCTTGGCCGGCACGCCGTCCTTGTCGTAGCGCTTGAAGTCCACCAAGCGGTAGGCCTGCTTGTGGCCGCCGCCGATGTGGCGGGTGGTGATCCGACCGGTGTTGTTGCGTCCGCCCGTCTTGGGGCTGGGGCGCAACAGCGACTTCTCCGGCGTCGAACGGGTCAGCTCGACGAAATCGGCAACGGAACTGCCTCGCCGGCCTGGCGTTGTCGGCTTGTGCTTACGAATACCCATGAGTGGTTAGTCCCTTAACTCGTTGACCGGGCCGCGTCAGACCGCTGGGCCGGCGAAGATGTCGATCCGCTGGCCGTCGGCGACGGTGACGATCGCGCGCTTGGTGTCGGGGCGTTGACCCCAACCCGCTCGCGTGCGACGACGCTTGCCGTTGCGGTTGATGGTGTTGACCTTGAGGACCTGGACGCTGAAGACGGTCTCCACAGCAATCTTGATCTCGGTCTTGTTGGCGTCGGGCGAGACCAGGAACGTGTACTTGTTCTGATCCAGCAACCCGTAGCTTTTTTCGCTCACGACCGGGGCAAGCAGGATGTCGCGGTGATCGCGAATCTTGAGGCTGTTACTCATTATCTACAGGCCTTCCTTCTCGCCTTGATCGGTGGATTCGTCGGTATCGGAATCGGCGGCGGCGGCCGTGTTGGATTCTTCGACCCGTTCGGCCACGGAGGCGGCGGACGCACCCTTGGTGCGGGCGAGCAGAGCGTCGAGCGCGGTAGCAGTGAAGATAAGGTCTTCGGCGCACAACACGTCGTAGGCGTTCAGCTGATCGACCGCGATCGCGTGGATGTGGGCCACGTTGCGCAGGCTCAACCAGGCGACGTCGTCGTCGCGGTGCAGGACGACGAGGACCTTGACGTCTGCCGCCACCGCGTTCACGGCCGCGAGGGCCGCCTTGGTGGAGGGGGCGTCACCCGAGACGAGTTCGGAGACCACGTGCACCTTGCCGTCGTGGGCCCGATCGGACAGGGCGCCACGCAGGGCGGCGGCCACCATCTTCTTCGGGGTGCGCTGAGCGTAACCGTGGGGAGTCGGGCCGTGGACGATGCCACCGCCAACCCAGATCGGTGAGCGACGCGAGCCGTGCCGAGCGCGGCCGGTGCCCTTTTGGCGCCAAGGCTTAGCCCCACCACCGCGAACCTCGCCGCGGCCCTTGGTGGAGTGGGTGCCTGCTCGCGCGGCGGCGAGCTGAGCCACGACCACCTGATGGATCAGGGGGATGTTGACCTGGACGCCGAACACGTCGGCGGGCAGATCGGTGGTGCCGGAGGCGTTGCCCTGGGCGTCGAGAACGTCAACTGTCAACTCGCTCATTCGGTGAGTCCCTTCTTCTTGGCTGCGCTGCGCAGGACGACCAGCGAGCCCTTGGTCCCGGGAACGGCGCCGCGAACGAGGATCAAGCCCTTGTCGGCATCGATCGAGTGCACGACCAGGTTCTGCACGGTGACGTTGTCCACGCCCATGCGACCCGCCATCTTCAAACCCTTGAAGACGCGACCGGGGGTGGCGCAGCCACCGATCGAGCCCGGCGAGCGGTGCTTACGGTGCACGCCGTGGCTGGCGCGCAGGCCGTGGAAGCCGTGGCGCTTCATGACGCCGGCGGTGCCCTTGCCGCGGCTGACTCCGCTCACGTCGACGACCTCGGCCGCCTCGAAGAGCTCGGCGTTCAACTCCTGCCCCAGGGTGTACTCCGAGGCGTCGGTGGTGCGCAGCTCGAGCAGATGCTTGCGGGGGGTGACCCCAGCCTTCTCGAAGTGCCCGGCCGACGGCTTGGTGACCTTTTTGGCCTTGATGGCGCCGAAGCCCATCTGGACGGCGTTGTAGCCGTCCTTGTCCGGCGTCCGGACCTGCGTCACGACGCAGGGTCCCGCCTGGATCACGGTGACAGGAACGACGAGGTTGTTCTCGTCCCAGAGTTGGGTCATACCGAGCTTGGTGCCCAGCAGTCCCTTGACTTTACGTTCTTGGCTCATGATGTCGTCGTCTCTCAGAGCTTGATTTCGATGTCGACACCCGCGGGGAGGTCGAGACGCATCAGCGAATCAACCGTCTTCGGGGTGGGGTCGATAATGTCGATCAGCCGCTTGTGGGTGCGCATCTCGAAGTGCTCACGGCTGTCCTTGTACTTGTGGGGAGAACGGATCACACAAAACACGTTCTTCTCCGTCGGCAGCGGCACCGGGCCGGCTACCCTGGCCCCGGTGCGGGTCACCGTGTCGACGATCTTGCGCGCCGAGGAGTCGATGACCTCGTGGTCATAGGCCTTGAGCCTGATGCGGATTTTTTGTCCCGCCACAGTTGGTCCTCACTTATCCGTACAGCTACCGATAGGAATGTTCACGCTGAACATCCCGCCTGTTTCTCCGACCCACGCGGTCGGGCGTGTCGCACGCGTTCCAGGGCACAAGACTGTCTTTCACTCTTCAGCTGTGGTGTCCCGGCGCACGATCTCGCCCGGTGCGGCATTACTGGATCGGTGGACTTGGCGGAGATGGAAACCAACCCGCTTGACGCACCCCGGCAATCCCGTCGAAGCAACCCGACAATACTGTCAGAGAGCCTGGGCGATGCCAAATCCTGCCGAGAAGCCCGGTTGGGAGCTTAGGTATCGCTGGGCCGCAGGTGTTCGAAAGCTCTCAGGTTGTCGGTCGACTCCCCCCGCGAGCGCCGCCAGCGCCACTCCTTGACGATTGAGCTGGCGAAGCCGAGCCCGAGGAGAGGATTGAAGCTGGCGTCCGCCGTCGCGGCGATGACGCCGAGCAGGCGGTCCACCTCCGCCTTGGTCACCGAAGCGATCGCGAGGCGGGCCACCAAGAAGATGTCGCCGGCGGCGTCGACGCTGAACCCCACCCCGGCCAGCTTGAGGTTGCGTTCCAACAGCCAGCGGTAAACGGCCTGATGGTTCTCGTCGGGGTTGCGAACGACGAACGCCCGCAGGCTGAGCGTGTGTTGACCCACCTCGACGGCGCAGTCGGTGGACAGCTTCGCCACGCCGGGCAGCTGGACCGAGAACAGCCAGTCCGACCGTTGTTGCCAGGACAGCTCCACCTCCCCAAGCGCCTCGACGACGGCGCTTCGGGCGCTCTCGCGAGATGCGTTATCGGCGGAATGCATGGATCAACGCTAGCTCACTAGTGGGCTGGGCCCTTGGCCGATAATCCACCAACAGTGCGGCCGCCGGCCCGAACGCCACGCTCAGCGGTGGCGGCGAGCGCCCGCTGTTGGCAGGATATCGCCGAGTGCGCGGTTCATCAGCGGGTCACAGCCGAGCCGTTGCCCACCCACCCCAAGGCTTGCCGCGCGGACCGGCTGGCGATAGCGGCGGCGTCGAGGGGCACTCCGCGCAACAGGCTGGCTAGCACGCCGTTGTACAACAGCGTGATGATGGCTACGACCTCGGCACCGCGATCGGGGTCCGCCAATTCGGCCCAGCGCTCGAGGCGGTTCTTCAGCAGCTCGGCGTCCGCGCCCACCATGGCGCCGGGGGCGTCATCGAGCGATGCGCGCTCCGAAGCGGTTGCGAGGAACGAGCACCATTGGGTCCGACCGGACTCGTTTCGAAAATCGGCCACAGCGTCGAAGACCGCGAGCACCTTCTCCTTGGGATCCGCCACCGCGTCAATGTGAGCTTGCCAAACCTCGTCCCACCGGATCAGCCGCCGCCGCAGCACCTCGGCGAGGAGGCCATCCTTGCTCCCGGTGTGCTTGTAGACGGTGACGACCGAGACTCCCGCCACCTCCGCCACCCGGTCGATTCCTGTTACCGCGATCCCCCGCTGAAAGAACAACTCCTCGGCGGCGTCCAAGATGCGTTCGCGCGTTTCTGCTACAGCCATGGATTTAGTGTAACGTTCACTTCACTATGAAACGGTCGTTACAGTTTGGCGCGGCGGGCACCGAATCCGAGAAACACAGCGGCGCCGCCTTCGCCTTGTCGGGTGTCCTCCTTATCGCCGCCACGTACGGGATGGCGCGTTTCGGCGTCGGCCTGTTGCATCCGCAGATGGCAGCCGCTCGTCCCGCCCTGGACACGGCCCTGCGCGGGGCCGGAACGGCCCAGTTCTCCTCCTACTGCGTTGCCGCCCTCATCGGTGGACAACTCGCTCGACGCCACGCCGCCAGAGTGGCGCTCGCGGCAGGGCTCATCGCCGCGGCCGGATGCGTCGGGTTGTTCTTCGCCCAAGCTCCGATGAGTTTCATTGTCGCCGCCTTCCTCGCCGGCGGCGGGGCCGGGTTGGCCTCACCCGCTCTGGTGCCGCTGTTGGACCGGGCGATCCCCTCCGCATGGTCTGGAGTCGCGCACGCCGCCGTGAACTCCGGTACCGCCATCGGGTTGATCGTCAGCGGAGCTCTCGCATTCGCCACGAGCGCGGCCTCCGCCCCGTGGGTGCTGATCGGAGCGGTCTGCGTCGTAGCTGGCATCGCCGCGTGGCGGCTAGCCCCCTTTGTTCCGGATTCCCAAGGCCTTGATTCCGGCTCGAGCAGTCAGACCCACGAGACTGGGGGTGGCATCGTGACACCCCTAACCTGGGCCGCTTTGGCCGGGTTCGTTTCGGCCTATGTTTGGACATACGGACCGTCTCGACTGGTGAGCCACGAGACCATCGCCGCTGACAACATCGGATTTTTATGGGTGGCGGTGGGCGTCGGTGGGACGCTCGGACTGTTCGCTTCGCACCTGGTCGCTCGCACTTCACCTCGGCTGGCGTTCCTTATCAGTGCCGGTGGCATCGTTGTGGCGACGGGCGGAGTCACCCTCACCGAGCAGGCGTCGATCGCCATCGCGAGCCTCGGCCTGTTCGGCGTCTCCTACATGACCCTCAGCAGCGTCCTCATCTTGTGGAGCCGCGCGATCCGACCCAGCGATGCGGGGCGCGTCACGGCCTGGCTCTTCTTGGCCCTCGCGCTCGGGCAGGCTCTGGGCGCAGCTGTGATGAAACCATGACCAACCTCTAGGTGACCTTGGTGAGGAAGGACTTGAGAATGGGCCCCGCGGTGGCGGACCCGCCCTTACCGTCGGCGACGAAGACCGCGACGGCCAGGTCACCCTTCGCGGCGACCATCCAGGCGTGCAGGGCGATATCGCCGTCCTTGTCGTACTCGGCGGTTCCGGTCTTGCTCAGCACCTCGCCCAGCCCGCTGAGGGACCTCCCGCTGCCTTCGGTGGTCACCGCGCGCATGAGCTCGCGCAGCTGATCGGCCTCCTTTTCGGTCAGCGGCTTCGCCGGTCTCGTGGGATCCTGGGGCCCGTCGGCGAGCAACTGCGGCGTCACCCGCTCCCCCTTGACCACCGACGCTGTCACCGCGGCCATGCCGAGCGCGTTCGAGGTCACCTTGCCCTGACCGATCATCGACGCGGCGTGCTCCACGGGGTCATCGGTCTGGGGCACCGCACCCAACGAGAATGGATAGCCCAGGTCCGGGTCGGTGTTGAGGCCGAGGGCCGCGGCCGCGTCGGCGAGATCGGCCTGGCTCACCTTTTCCTCCTGGGCGACGAAGGCGGTGTTGCACGACCGCGCGAAGGCCGAGCGCAGGCTGATCTTGCCCAACCCGGAGCTGGGGTAGGCGTCGTAGTTCTCGAACCGCTTCCCGTTCACCGTCGCGTTCCGGGTGCAGTTCACGGTGTCGGTGACCGAGGTGCCCGAGCGGATCAGGGCCAGCGCGCTCGCGATCTTCAGCGTCGATCCGGGCGGATACCGTCCCTGGGTGGCGGTGGAGTACCCTTCGCTCCCCGGCCCGCTGGCGACGGCGAGAAGGCGCCCGGTGGAAGGCTGGATCGCCACCAGCGCCGAGGCCGGCTCGACCTTGGACAGCGCGGCGTCGGCGGCCTTCTGGGTGGCGATGTCGAGGGAGAGGGCCAGGGGCTGTCCCCCGGTGGGCTCGAACTCGTGCACCTCCCGCGGCTCGCCCACGGTGTCCTCGATGCGCACGCTCAATCCTGGCTTGCCGCGCAGTCGCTCGTCGTAGCGGGCCTGCAACCCGCTCAGCCCGGCGTACTGGCCGGGCACGATCTTGCCCGCCGAGTTGTCGATGACCTCCTTGGTCGCCGGCCCGGCCGAACCCAACACCTGAGCGGCGAAGGCCTTGGTCGGCGCCAGCGGGCGGGCGTCGGGGATCAGCCGGGCCCCGTCGATCCCGGCCACCTCGGAGCGCAACCGCTCCACCCGGTCCCGCTCGGAGCCGCGGATCACCAGGGCGTCTACGAAGGCCTGTGCCCCGGCGGCGTCGACTCGCGCCAGATAGTTCTCGGCGTCGACGTCCAGCAGCTTGGCAAGCTTGCGCGCGGCGGGCTGTATCTCCTCCGCCCGCGCCTGCGACTTGTCGATGCCGACGCGCTCCACCTGCCGCATGGTCACCAAGGGTTTGCCGTCCGCGCCGGTGATGTCGGCGCGCTCGGCCGCGACCCGTCGGGTGCTGAGGCCCTCCCCCGCCTGCAGCGAGGGCACCAGCGTCTCCGCCTTCCAGTCCACCTGCCAGGCATCGTCCACCTTCACCACGTCCACGTCGGTGGCGTAGGTCCACTCGGGCGCCTCGACGCCCGGTGCGCTCCAGGAGTACTCCAGGACCGCCCGGGTCTTGGTCCGGCCCCGCGTCACGTCCTCCACCGACCCCGCCTCCACGTCGAAGGTCAATCCCTCCACCGACTCCAGCAGCTTCGGCAACCGATCGGCCTCGGGTCGTCCTTGGGCCGTGATCGGGACCGCGGACAGATCGTGCGCCAGCAACCCGGCCACCAGCTCGTCCATCGCCTGGCGCGGGGTGGATTTGTTGAACAACGAACACCCCGAACACGTCACCAGCGAGAGGACCATCAGCAGAGCCAGCAGTCGGCGAGCCATGTCACACCTTTGCGTCGGGGGGCAGTTCCATGCGTTCGAGCTTCGCGGCGCAGTTTACGAGAACTACGCCTGCTACCCGTAGACTCGCCGAGGCCCTGCTTGTGGCGGCCGTCTTTTTTTCCCTCTTGTTTTGGAGAACCTTCAGCGATGCCCATCCGTAACGACCTGCGCAATGTGGCCATCGTGGCCCACGTCGATCACGGCAAGACCACCCTGGTCGACGCGATGCTCTGGCAGTCCGGCGCCTTCCGCGAGGGCCAAGACGTCAACAACCGCGTGATGGACTCGATGGACCTCGAGCGGGAAAAGGGCATAACCATCCTGGCCAAGAACACCGCCGTGGCCCATACGACGCCGGACGGTTCGAACGTCACGATCAACATCATCGACACCCCCGGCCACGCCGATTTCGGCGGCGAGGTGGAGCGCGGTTTGGAGATGGTCGACGGCGTCATCCTGCTCGTCGACGCCAGCGAAGGCCCCCTGCCGCAGACCCGCTTCGTGCTGCGTAAGGCGTTGGCCAAGGGGTTGCCGATCATCGTCGTCGTCAACAAGGTGGACCGCCACGATGCGCGCATCGCCGAGGTGATCGACGAAACCTACGAACTGTTCATCGATCTGCTCGACGACGACGCCGCCGCCGGCCTGGACTTTCCCGTCGTGTTCGCCTCGGCCAAGGCCGGCCGGGCCTCGATGACCCAGCCCGAGAACGGCGTCATGCCCGACTCGGAGAACCTGGGTCCGCTGTTCGAGACCATCTTGACCACGATCCCCGCCCCGACCTACACCGAGGGCGCCACCTTGCAAGCGCACGTCACCAACCTCGACGCCTCCCCCTACCTGGGCCGTCTGGCCCTGTGCCGGGTGGTGGCCGGTGAGTTGAAGCGCAACCAGGTGGTGGCCTGGTGCAAGGCCGACGGCACGGTCAAGAACGTCAAGCTCTCCGAAATGCTGATCACCCAAGCCCTCACCCGCGTGCAGGCCGATTCGGCCGGACCGGGCGACATCGTCGCGATCGCGGGTATCCCCGACATCACCATCGGCGAGACCCTCTCCGACCCCGAGAATCCCAAGCCGCTGCCCCTGATCACCGTGGACGAGCCCTCCATCTCGATGACCATCGGCATCAACACTTCCCCGCTGGCCGGCCAATCGGGTAAGAACCTCACCGCGCGCCTGGTCAAGAACCGCCTCGACGCCGAACTGATCGGTAACGTCTCGATTCGGGTACTGCCGACCGAGCGTCCCGACACCTGGGAGGTGCAGGGCCGAGGCGAACTCCAACTGGCGATCCTGGTGGAGATGATGCGCCGCGAGGGCTTCGAGCTCACCGTCGGCAAGCCGCAGGTGGTCACGCGGACGATCGACGGGAAGCTGCACGAGCCCGTCGAGCGGCTCACCATCGACATCCCCGAGGACTTCGTCGGCGTCGTCACCCAGCTTATGGGCTTGCGACGCGGGCGGCTGGAGCAGATGATCAATCACGGCACCGGCTGGGTGCGGGTGGAATACATCGTGCCGGCGCGTGGCCTGATCGGCTTCCGCACGGAGTTCCTCACCGAAACCCGCGGCACCGGCCTCATGCACCACGTCTTCGAGGGTTACGCCCCCTGGCACGGCGAGCTGCGCACCCGCCCGACCGGCGCCCTGGTGGCCGACCGCAAGGGCGTCGTCACCGCCTACTCGCTGTTCAGCCTCCAAGAGCGCGGCACCATGTTCGTGGCGCCGACGGCCGAGGTCTACGAGGGCATGGTCGTGGGCGAAAACGCGCGGTCCGAAGACATGGACGTGAACCCCACGAAGGAAAAGAAGCTCACCAACGTCCGTTCCTCTACCGGCGACGAGCTGGAGCGGCTGATCCCGGCCAGGCTGCTGAACATGGAACAGGCGTTGGAGTTCTGCCGGGAGGACGAGTGCCTCGAGGTGACCCCGGCGGCGGTGCGCGTGCGCAAGGTGCAGCTCTCCATGAACGACCGCGCCAAGTCGCGCACCCGCAGCAAGAAGAACTGACCGCGGCGCGCGGGCCCCGTTGCAGCACTTGCGTAACGCCTCCTGCGTGGGGGCGTTACGCAATTGTGATGACTTGTCCGCGAGCAATGACCCAGAGTGTGCGCAAAATGTCCGAAGTCGTGATGAAAATGGTGCATCACGGGGCCACCTTCTCGACTCCTGTGGCGTAGCAAGGATCGGCAACCCCCTCATCCGCGTCTTCTGTGCCGCCGCAGAAGCCAAGCAAAGGACAACTCGATGAAAGCACTCTTTAGGCTCGTGCTGGCGTTGGTCACCGCCACCGCACTTGCCGCCGGCCTGGCCGCGGCCCCCGCGCAGGCCAAGTCCAGCACGGTATCGACCCGCTACACCGCCCCGAAGTACGGCCAGACCAACTCTGGGGTCAAGGCCCTGCAATACCGGCTCGTGAAAGCCAAGACCCTCAAGGCCCAGTACACGACCGGCTACTACGGATCGCTCACCAAGGGCGCGGTCAAGAGCTTCCAGAAGAAGAACCGGCTGAAGGCCACCGGCAAGGTGGACAAGACGACGTGGAAGAAGCTGGTCGACAAGACCGGGAAGATCACGATCAAGAGCACCAAGGCCAAGTCCAAGAAGGCCAAGCTGGCGAAGCGCTGCCAGAAGGGGCGGGTGTTGTGCATCAGCAAGAACGACCGAAAGGTGCGCTGGGTCGTGAACGGCAAGGTGAAGATGACCCTGGACGCCCGTTTCGGCTGCAGCCGGACCGCTACCCGCAACGGCACCTTCAAGGTCTACTGGAAGAGCTACAACCACACGTCCACGCTGTATAACACCTGGATGCCGCGCGCGATGTTCTTCTCGGGTGGCCAGGCGGTGCACTACAGCTCGGACTTCCGCGCTCGCGGCTACAACGGCTGCTCCCACGGGTGCGTCAACATCCGGGACTTCAAGAAGATCGACTCGCTGTACCGCCAGGTCCGCGTCGGGGACAAGGTCGTCGTCTACAACTGAGCTTGCCTCCCGCGGCCCCGCACGACGAGTGGCCCCAACCGATTGCGGTTGGGGCCACTTTGGTGTTCTAGATCTTAGCTCAGTCAGTGCTCGTTGCCGGCTTGCCGGCATTGAGCTTGGCGGCATCGCTCTCCGCCTCGCGTTCCTGGGAAGCAGCGGACTTGGCGGGGCTCGACTTGGCCGGGCTCGACTTGGCCGGGCTCGACTTGGCCGGGCTCGACTTGGCGGTGCTCGACTTGGCCGGGCTCGACTTGGCGGCGCTCGACTTGGCGGTGCTCGACTTGGCGGGGCTCGACTTGACGGTGCCGGAGTTGCGGTTGGCGGCGGCGCGACGTGTCGAGGGCTTCGGCGAGTCGTCTCCGGCCTCCTCGGCCACGTCTTGGGCCCGTCGGGCGGACTCTTGCGCACCCTTTACCAGCGGCTCTACGGTCTCTTCCACCGTGCCCGCGGCCTCTTGGACCGTCTCCTGCGCGGTACTGGCGGACCTATTGGCCTGGCCGAGCAGGCGATCGACGACGACCTTGCCGCGGTCGGCCAGCTCCGTCACGTGATCGGAGGCGTCCCGAACGAACTCTTCGGCTTGCGAGCGCGCCTTGTGCGGAAAATCCTTGGCCTGGTGGGGCAGGTCCTTGGCCTGGTGGGGCAGATCGGCGGCGAACTTGCGCACCTGGTCCACCTGCTTCTCGCGACGGTCCCTGCGCTCCTTGCCCTTTTTCTGCGCGCTCTCGAACTGCTCCTTGGCGGCGCGGTAGAGGACGTCACCGGTACCGGCGGCGGCGTACAGCGCGGTGGCGGTGGCCTCGAGTACCTTCTGGGCCGGGTCGTCGGTGTTGACGTCGCCGGTTGACGAGTGGTCGTTGAAGCTGGCGTTCTTGGCGTTTTGCTTGGCGTTCATGAATGCTCCTCCTCGGGTGTGGTGGTAGGCGGTGTGGAGGCGGTGGCGTCTCCCACCAGCCCGTTCTGCTCGACAAAACTGTGGTAGACCTCCAGCAGCACGCGCTTTTGGCGTTCACTGATCGTGGTATCGGCCAACACGGCCAGTGGCACGGTGCTCTGCAGGTGATCGGTGGGGTCGAGGATCCCGGCCCGGACGTAAAGCGTCTCGGCGGAAACCCGCAGCGCTTTGGACAGCTGCTGCAGCACCTCCGCGGAAGGCTTGCGCAGCCCACGCTCGATCTGGCTCAGGTAGGGATTAGATACCCCGGTGAGGTCCGCCAGCTGGCGCAGCGACAGCTGTGCGTGCCGACGCTGGGTGGCGATGAACTCCCCCAGCGTGCCGAGCTGTTCGCCCAAGACCTGAGCGTTGCCTCGCGTTCGTTTTGCCATGTCCCCAGTGTGCTTGCTATTGCAAGCATTTGCAAGCTAGCGCTAGCAAGACTCAGCTCTCGGGCGGAACCACGGGGTCGGCGTCGGGGAAATGGCCGGGCACGCTGGCGGTGATGATCGAGCCGTCCTCGCGCTGGCCACCCACCATCGGCGAGCGACCGTCGTAGGTCTTCAGCCGAGGGCCCTGGTCAGCCAGTTCGACGACCACGGGCTCGTGCGCGCCGACGCTGACGTGGCGGCCACGGACCGTGAACGAGGCCTCGGTACCCTCCTCGACGCTGAACACGTACTGGTCTTGGGTGAGCTCGGCCCGAACCCGGGTGCCGCCGACCCGAAATCTGAAGGTGAGCCTCTCCCACTGCTCGGGCAGCCGAGGATCGAACGTCAGGTGGCCGTCGAAATCGCGCATCCCACCGAAGCCGAAGGCCAACGCCGTCCATACCCCTCCGCACGAGGCGATGTGCACTCCGTCGGGGGTGTTGCCATGGCTATTGTCGAGGTCGACGAACAGCCCTCCGTAGAAGTAGGCCAGAGCGGCGTCCTCGTGCCCGACCTCGGCCGCGATGATGCTCTGCACCACCGCGCTGAGGGTGGAGTCACCCGTCGTGATCGGATCGTAGTACTCGAAGTTCGCGCGCTTTTGCTTCTCGCTGAACTGGTTACCCTGCAAGAACATCGCCATGACCACGTCGGCCTGCTTGAGCACCTGGAAGCGGTAGATCACCAGTGGGTGGTAGTGCAGCAGCAGCGGGAAGTTCTCGGCCGGCGTGCTGCCCAGATCCCATACCTCGCGCTCCAGGAAGTGCAGGTCTTGGGGGTGGATGCCGAGCGTCTCGTCGAAGGGAATGGACATCCCCTCTGCGGCCTTAGCCCACTCCAGCACCTCGGCATCGGCGAGACGGAGCCGTCGCGCGGTCTTGCGGTACACGTCGGGCCACACCTGTTGCATCGCCTGCAAGATCTCGGCGGCCTTGGCGAGATTGTTCTTGGCCATCGCGTTGGTGAACAGGTTGTCGTTCACCACGGTGGTGTACTCGTCCGGCCCGGTCACCGCGTGGATGTGGAACTCGTCGTCCCCGTTGGAGCGCCAAAAACCGAGATCGGCCCACATCCGGGCGGTCTCCACCAAGATCTCGACGCCCTGATCGAGCAAGAAATCGACGTCTCCTGTGGCCGAGACGTAGCGGTTCAGCGCGTAGGCGATGTCGGCGTTGATGTGGTACTGCGCGGTTCCAGCGGCGTAGTAGGCCGAGGCCTCCTCGCCGTTGATCGTGCGCCAGGGGAACAGCGCCCCGCGCTGGGCCATCTCGCGGGCCCGGCGGCGCGCCGAGTCCAGCATCTTGTAACGGAACCCCAGCGCGTTGCGGGCCAACATCGGCCGCGTGTAGGTGAGGAAGGGCAGCATGAAGATCTCTGTGTCCCAGAAGTAGTGCCCGCTGTACCCCGCGGCGGTGACGCCCTTGGCGGGGATGCCCGAGGACTCTGCCCTGGCGGCGGCCTGGCAGAGCTGGAACAGGTTCCAGCGCACGGCCTGCTGCAGTTCTGGCCGGCCGTGGATTTCCACGTCGGTATCGGCCCAGTAATCTTCGAGGTAGGCCCGCTGCTCGGCCCACATCTTCTCGGGCCCGTGGATGGTGATGCGGTCGAGCGTCCGGCGTACCCGGTTGATCAGCTCCGGGACCGGCACCGCGCTGGAGCTGTGGTAGGTCGCGTACTTGACCAGCCTGATCGGCTGATTCTCCCGCGCGTCGATGCGGTAGACCACCTTGGCCGCGTCCTCGTTCGACATCTCCACTTGGTCGACGACGTTCTCGGTCGTGAGGTCGTGTTGGGCGCCCACCCCGATCGTCATCTTCGACTCGGCGGTCTGGAACCCGAGCATCATCCGCCCGGCCTTGCAGTAGTGCAGCTTGGGGATCAGCACACGCCGACCGAGGCCGTGCGCCTGGCGGGGGTCGTCCCCCGCTGGCGCGGCGTTGGGGCTGTACTCATCACCCCCGTCTTGGCGGTTGAGGATCTGCGAGGAGATGACCACCGGAACGTCGCCGTCGAGCACGGTGACCTCCATGGTCATGACGGCGGCGTGCCGCTCCTTGAACGACACCATCCGGGTGGTCTCCACCCTGACGCGCCGGCCGCCCGGCGCGCGCCAGATGAAGCTGCGCCGCAGGATGCCTTCGCGAAAGTCGATGGACCGCTGGTACTCGAACACGTCGGCCTTGGCGAGCAGCACCGGCTCGTCGTCGACGTAGAGCTTGATCAGCGCGGTGTCGGGGGCGTTGACGATGGTTTGACCCAGGCTGGCCAGGCCGAAGGCCTGCTCGGCGTGCTGGATGGGCCAGGTCTCGTGGAAGCCGTTGACGAACGTGCCGTGCGAGTGGGCGTCCCGGCCCTCCTCGGGGGTGCCGCGCATTCCCAGATAGCCGTTACCGACCGCGAAGAGGGATTCGGTGGTGCCGAGATCGGCGCCGTCGTGGGACAACTCCACCAGTCGCCACGGATCGATGGGAAACCGGTCGCGATCCATCGGGTCGACGGGCTCGGGCGCCTCGTGTGGCAGCAGCTTCTTCATCGGGAGGTGTCCAGCAGTTCGGCCAGGTCGGTCACGACGATATCAGCACCAGCACGGGTCAGTTCGGCCGCGCCCACGCCGCGGTCGACGCCAATCACCTGGGCAAAATTGCCCGCCCGCCCGGCTGCCACCCCGGACAGGGCGTCCTCGACGACGATGGAGGCCTGCGAACTCGCACCCAGCTGGGCCGCCGCGTAAAGGAAGGTGTCCGGGGCCGGCTTGCCCGGCAATCCTTTGGCCTCGGCTAGGTTGCCGTCCACGATCACCTCGAAACGCTCGCGCAGACCCGCCGCGTTCAACACGGCCTCGGCGTTGCGCGAGGAGGACACCACCGCGACGGCCTTACCGCGCGAAACGACGTCGTCCAAGAACGCCACCGAACCCGGATAGGGCTGCACACCATCGGCCTTGAGGGCTTCGGAGAAGGCGTCGTTCTTGCGGTTCCCCAGGCCGCACACCGTCGCAGCCGATAGCACGTCGCCGGGTTGACCCTCGGCGAGCTCGATGCCGCGGGCGGTCAGGAAGGAGCGCACGCCGTCGTAGCGGGGCTTTCCGTCCACGTAGTCGAAGTAATCCCGCTCACCGTATCGCGGCTGGTCGGTCAGGGTGGCGAGAAACTCGTTGAACATCGTGTCCCAGGCCCTCATATGCACCTCCGCGGTGGGAGTGAGCACGCCGTCGAGGTCAAACAGGACAGCATCGATCGAGTTCCAATCCATGATCAAAGGGTATTGCAAAATCGGTTTCTTCGCGGATTCCGCGTCTGAGCGTCAGCTCACTGGAACGCGAGGCTCAGCGGGCGCGAAAGTGCAACCCAATCTCGGGATCGACGAGCACCTCTTGGCCCGCGGCGATGCCACCGGCCAACAACTCGGCCTCGACCGGCACCGACCTCTTGATCAGCCCCAGTCCGATCGGCCCGAGCTCGAAGTGGCGGGCCGAACTACCGACGATCCCGATACCGCGGGCCGGCTTGCCCGGGTCCGCGGGAGCGCGAAGGCGTATTTCGGCGCCTCGCTCGGGGAGTTCATCGACGCTTCCGTCGAGATGCAGCAGGACCAAGCGGCGCGGCGGCCGCCCGAGGTTGTTTACCCGCGCGATGGTTTCCTGCCCGCGGTAGCAGCCCTTGTCGAGGTGCACGCCCACCCCCAGCAGGCCGACCTCGTTGGGGATCGTGCGGTGGTCGGTATCGACCCCGATGCGCGGCACGCCGCCCGCTATCCGTCGCGCCTCGTAGGCCCACATCCCGGCTGGGGTGGTGTCGGGGTAGACCGAAAACAGCAGATCCTCGACGTGGTCGAGGGCGACGAAGGACTCGTGCCCGCCGAGGCTGTCCGCCCCGGCACGGGTGACGCGGCGGCTCTCGGGGGCGGGGCCGGCGGCCCACACGACGCCCATCTCGGCACTGCGGTCGACGATCTCGACCGCCATCATGAACTTCATCTTCGTGAGGAACTCCACCAGCGCGGGCGCGGCGCCGGGCTCGGTGTGAGCCCAGAAGGTCTCGCCGTCGTCGACCGCGTACATGATGTGCTCGATATGTCCGGTCGGGGACAGGACCAGCGCCGTCGTGCCCACGCCGGGAGCCAGCACGGCCAGATGCTGGGTGGTCAGGGAATGTAGCCAGCTCAACCGGTCGGGCCCGCTGACCGAGATCACGTCGCGGTGGGACAGATCGACGACGGCACGCCCCGCCTGCATAGCGCGCTGCTCGCGCATCGGATCGCCGTAGTGCCACACGGCGCCCTCGTCGAGCGGCCGGACGGCCTCGTCGCCGTCCGGGGCGGCGATCCGGACCGGCGCGGGGGTCACGATTTCCTCTGCAGCCGTGCCCACATGTAGGGCTGCAACGGCTCAGTCGCAGTGGCCCGATCGAAGGCCCATAGCAGGTCACTTTCCACGTTGCCGTAGAGGCGTTGGCCGGCGGTGTAATCCTGGGCCGAGGTCGTGCGCACGACGGCATCGGTGTGCAACTCGATCTTGGCCCCCTCGACCTTGCCGTACCAGACCTCGGAATAGCCCTCGGGGTGGCACATCACGACCTCGAGACCGTTCTTGCCGTCTGGACGCCAAAAGCCGGTCTCCATGGAGCGGGCCTGGACGGCCTTACCGTCGGGATCGACGTCGAAGGTCTGCGAGAGATAGTGCAGGTAGGGGCCGCCGTTGTGGGAGAAGTCGATCTGCTGGCCGTACTCGAAGGCGCCGACGCCGGGCCAGTTGCCCTTACCGGTGCCTTCCCAGCGACCGATCATCCAGGCCAGGCCCATCAGATCGTTGTGCAATCCCTCGGGGATCTCGAACGGCATACATCACTCTCTCTCGCGCGTACTCTTTCTCGCGCGTTGGTCGTAGCAGCCGGATCAACAAGATCATGGCGGCGGCGGCAAATAGCCCCGCCGCCACGATGAGGATCACCGTGGCGGCAAAGGGCATTCGGACAGTCTAACGCGATCGAGGCCAGCCATTCACGTTCGCAGCCAATCGGTCAGGCTCTTTCGCAGCACGCTCGTGGTGGTCACGAACACTTCGCCCCCGTCGACCGGCCACGACTCCGTCCGGGTGCCGTGCGGTCGATACCCGAGCCGCCGGTAAAGCCGGTCAGCGTCCGGATTGTCCAGCTCCACGCTCAGTTGGACCTGGTCGTGACCCCGCCGGCTCGCCGCGTCCTCGAGTGCGCCTATCAGCGCCGACCCGACGCCGAGGCCCTGCCAGCTCCCGGCCACGCTCAACATCCACAACTCGGCCACGTCGGGGTAGCGCGTCAACCGGACTCCCCCACAGGCGATCAGGTGACCGTTGCCGATCTCACCGACGAGGACGGCCACGTCTCCGATGGCCGATTCCTCCCAGGCCTGGGCAAGCACCTGTAGATGCGCCGGACCTCCCGACCATTCGAGGTCTGGGAGGTCCTCGGGTTCGAGATCGCGAAACCTCAGAGGCACCTCCAACTGCTGCGACACAAGCTCACCCTAGTTGCGCCGTGGCGGAGACGGCGTCCCCGCTCTGGCAGGCTCGGTGGCATGAGAGTTGTGGTGCAGCGCGTCAGCCGAGCGAGCGTCGAGGTGGAGGGCTCGGTCGTCGGGGCGATCGATGGTCCCGGGCTGGTGCTCCTGGTCGGCGTCACCCACACCGACACACCCGAGACCGCGGCCGACCTGGCGGCCAAGGTCTGGCGGCTGCGGATCCTGGCGGGCGAAATCAGCGCCGAGGATGCGGCAGCGCCGCTGCTGGTCATCAGCCAGTTCACGCTGTACGCGAACACGCGAAAGGGCCGACGCCCCAGCTGGTCGGCTGCGGCACCGGGGGCGGTTTCCGAGCCCCTGGTCGAGGCCTTCGTCGCCGAGTTGCGGCGTCTAGGAGCGGTCGTCGAGACCGGAATCTTCGGGGCCATGATGTCGGTGGAGTTGATCAACGACGGTCCCATGACACTGGTCATCGATTCGGTGGACTGAACCCGCTTCTCAGCCTCAGCCTCCGGCGAGCGGAGGCAATCCCTCAGCCTCCGGCGAGCCAATCCCTCAGCCTCCGGCGAACGGAGGCAATCCCTCAGCCCCCGGCGAACGGAGGCAAGACCTCCACCACCAGCGAACCGGTAAGCGGATCGTCGAAGGTGGCCCGATCGCGTCTGGCCCCGTCGACTAGGTAGCTGGCCACCGCGAGCACCCGATCGAACT
>JBBSOW010000019.1:0-41554 GCA_038259365.1 Propionibacteriales bacterium | reverse complement strand
GACCTGCCCGCCGAAGGCCGAGCCGTACTCGTTGGCGGCTTCGATGACGGCCCGGTAGCCGGCGATGTTGGACAGCGACGACAACACGTCGAGCGACTGCGCCCGGCTGATCCGGGGCACGGCGTCGAGCGACAGCGCGGTAATCTCCGCCTGCGCCAAGGCGCTCAGCAGTTCTGGATTTCGAGCCGGGTTCAACAACCCGATCAGCGTCGACTCGGGGCGGAGCCGCGCCACGTCCTCGACGAGCGGCGAGCCGACGGTGACAACGACGTCGCTTCGCCACGCCTGCGCCGGCTCGACCAGTTCCGCACCGGCCTCGGCATAGCTCTGGTCGGAAAAGGTGGCCTTGGCTGCGGAGCCTTGCTCGACCGCCACGTCATAGCCCAGTCCGATGAGCATTTTCACCGACGCTGGGGTCACCGCCACGATCGACGCGCCGGCGTGTCTGGCCGATGGAAAGCCGATCCGCACGTTGTCTCCTTCGATCAACTCACCAGATGTCACACACCCTATCGCCACGACTCGCCATGGCAGCGGTCCTCACCGATGTGGTCGCTAGGCCGGTGCCCATCAAAACCCGGGCAGTACCCAACCCTTGATCCCTACCTTGATCGCCGCCGCCCAGTCTCGTTCGGCATGCGTGATCTGACCCGCCTGACCGAGGTGCGAAGGCGTTCCAGCGGTTGTGTCGGCCGCCCCAACTCCCCCGCGACGACGGGGCCAACACGCCGGAGAGATTAGCGGCTCGATGTGCGCTCAACCGGTGGGCACACGCGCCGGACGCTCCCGGTGGGCCGGTTCGGCCGTGGGGGCCGGCCGCATCGCATCGCTTATCCGTTGCCAAGCCCGGCTTAGGGCGGGGCGCCACCGGACGGTAGTGGCCAGGTCGAGCCGCCAACGGGGATCGAACGGGCGCTCGCGGACAAGTCGGAATCCTACCGCTTGTAACCATCGGCTCGGCGGTTGGGCACAACTCGCCGCTCGGGATAACCGGGGGGGCCAGCTGGCACTCGCTTCGATCGCGGCGACGCCGCGTCCGGCCGCGCGGGCGGCCAAACCCCTCACGAGGTCTCGGCCCACCCCCATTTCTCGCCATCGCGGATCCACGTAGACGCCGACCAGCACCAGGGCGTCGGGACTGAAATCGTCCAGGCCGAGGCAGGTGCCGGCCCGGCGGCGGCAATCTCTGACGGCCGAGGCGCTGCTCGCCAACAAATACCCGACGGCCCGCCCGTCGACCGTGGCCACCACTCCGCAGAACCCGAGGGCGGCCTCCGCGGCCTCGGGCCAGTCCCGCCCGCCTGACTCGTCGGTTACGACATCGGCGGCCCCGGGTGCCAGCAGCGAGCACCGCGAGCATCGAGGGGTGAGCGACCGGAGCCCGCTCGGATGCAGCTCGCTGATCCGGGTTAGCATGTCACGCCTCGCCCGGCTCGGGCCGGTGGGCGGGCCCGGTGGGCTGCGGATGAGGTCTGGCCAACCCCAGGAGGAACCCCAGCCCGAGCGCAGACATCAACCCCAGCAACACCCAGCCGACCTGCTGCTTCGTCATGGTCCTCATATTAGTGCCGAAGGCCGCCCGATGGAGCTATTACGATGGACGTGTGAGCCTTCCCGAGCCCCTGCGTCGCGACACCCGCATGGACAACTACGTGGATCGCTACGCCACCCGAACGCACGGCCTGACCGCCTCCGCGGTCCGCTCGCTGTTCGCCGTGGCGAACCGCCCCGAGGTGGTCTCCCTGGCTGGCGGGATGCCGAATATCGCCGATCTCCCGCTCGATGTGATCGGGGAGAACCTGCATCAGATGATCCTCAAGGCCGGGCCGCGGGCCCTGCAGTACGGAGCCGGTCAGGGCGAGCCGATGATCCGGGAACAGATTTGCGAGGTCATGGCGCTCGAAGACATCAGCGCTCACCGCGACGACGTCACGATCACCGTCGGTTCCCAACAGGGCTTGGATCTGGTGACCCGGATCTTCTGTGATCCCGGGGATGTCGTGTTGGCCGAGGGGCCCTCCTACGTCGGTGCCCTGGGGACGTTTCGCTCCTACCAGACCGACGTCGCGCACGTCGCGATCGACGAACACGGGCTTATCCCGCAGGCGCTGCGCGAGGCCTGCGTCAGCCTGCAGGCGGCCGGCCGTCGGATCAAGTTCCTCTATACGATCCCCAACTTTCAAAACCCGACCGGAGTCAGCCAACCGCTGGAACGCCGCCGCGAGATTTTGGCGGTGGCCGAGGAGTTCGATCTGCTCGTCGTAGAAGACAACCCCTACGGACTGCTGACGTTGGAGGGCGAGCCGATCCCCGCGATGCGCTCGCTGAACTCGGCGAGGGTGATCTACCTCGGCTCGTTCTCCAAGACCTTCTCCCCGGGGGCGCGGGTAGGTTGGGTGTTGGCCCCGCACGCCGTCCGCGAGCGGCTCGTGTTAGCTCAGGAGAGCGCCACCTTGTGCCCGCCGGTCTTCTCGCAGTTCGTGGTTTCCACCTATCTGGAGACCCAGGACTGGAAACAACAGATCGTCTCCTTCCGCGACATGTATCGGATCCGGCGCGACGCCATGTTGACCGGCTTGGCCGAACACATGCCAGCCGGTTCCACCTGGACCCACCCCGCCGGCGGCTTCTTCGTCTGGCTGACGCTGCCCCCGGGCCTGGATTCTCAGGCCATGTTGCCGCGCGCGATCACCGCCCGGGTGGCCTACGTGCCGGGCACCGCCTTCTACGCGGACGGCTTGGGTAGCCGGAACATGCGATTGTCCTACTGCTACCCCCCTCCGGACAGAATTCTCGAGGGCACCAGACGCCTGGGGGAGGTGCTCGATCGGGAGGCATCCCTACACGAAACCTTCGGCGTCGCTAGTAGCTCCGCGCCGGGGAAATCGATCGTGCCGGGCCCGGTACCCAACCAATTCTAGGCCCGTTCGCGGCCAAGAACGAGCCAAGCCAGCAGGTAACAACGACAAGGAGGAGCGTGAGCGTGAGCGAACTAGTACTGGTGCTGTCCGGTGGGCTATCGCACGAGCGCGACGTCTCGCTTCGTTCCGGCCGCCGGATCGCGACCGCGTTGGCCGATCATGGCCATACCGTCGTGGAAAGCGACATCGATTCAGAACTGGTTGCGCTGCTTCGGCGCAACCCCGATGCCGTCGTCTTTCCCCTACTCCACGGGGAGACCGGCGAGGACGGGGCCATCCGGGAGGTCTTCGACCTGATCGGGGTGCCCTACGTCGGATCGCGTGGGCCGGCTTGTCGGCTGGCCTTCGACAAGTCCATCGCGACTCCGGTAATGCGCGAGGCCGGGATGCGCACGCCAGCGCAAATCGCTTTGCCACACGAGATTTTCCGCGAGCTCGGTGCTTCTTCTCTAGTGCAGGCGCTGGGAGCGAATCTGGGTTTCCCGCTCATGGTGAAGCCTTCGCGCAGCGGTTCGGCGCTGGGCTGCACCAAAGTGGAGTCCGCGGAGGAGCTACCCGGCGCCATGGTGGGCGCCTATGCCTACGGCCCGGTGGCGGTCGTGGAGGAGTTCGTCGAGGGAACCGAGGTCGCGGTCGCGGTGCTCGACACCGGAGCGGGACCACAGGCGCTGCCCGCCGTCGAGATCAGGCCGGAGTCGGGCGTCTACGATTATTCCGCCCGCTACACCGCCGGTGCGACGCGGTTCTTGTGTCCGGCCGAACTCGACGAATCGACGTCCCGAGCGTGCGCCGAGCTAGCCCTGAGCGTGCATCGCGAGCTGGGTCTGCGCGATCTGTCCCGCACGGACATGATCATCGATCGCGGGGGCGAGCCCTTCTTCCTCGAGACCAACGTCTCGCCCGGCATGACCGAGACCTCGTTGGTGCCGCTAGCGATGGAATCGGCCGGACATCGTCTCGGCGAGGTGTGCGCGCAACTGGTGAGCAACAGCCGGGCACGCGCCACGCGTGGCGGCGACGACGGCGCCATCCGGCCCGACCCCGATCCCCGGACGCGGGATCGCTGACCCCTTATGCTCCGAATCAAGCAGATCCTCCTGCTCAGCGTCGCCCTCGTCATCGCCGGAGCCATGGTGGTGCTCGGATTGTGGCAGATGCAGGTCTTCGAGGACGACGGTGCAGCCGATGCCCGCCTGCGCGCCGAACAACCGGCGGTGCCACTGACTGGGGTGGCCCAACCCGCCGAGCAGACCCGCGACGGTTACGGCCGGACAGTCACGTTCAGCGGCAAGTACCTCCCCGAACGCCAATTCCTGATTCCCGTAACCGGGCGTCCTGGTCATGTTCGCGTGCTGACCGCTCTCGAGCGCAGCGACGGTTCGCTCGTGCCCGTCGTCCGTGGCGAGGCGGCGTCCGCGACGGAGGTCCCACCGCCCCCGCCCGGTGTCGTGGGGCAACGGGGACTGTTCCTCGCCTCCGAGGCTCCGGCCGACGGGAACTTCGGCCCCGGCCAGTTGGGTTCGGTGCGGCTATCCATCCTCGCCCAACGCTGGACCAGGCCGATGGTGCCCGGTTTCGTCACCCTCGACGCGCCCGACGCGGCGGCCCAGGGGCTCGAACAGGCCCAAGTCACGCTGCCCGAGGGCGGGGGGAGCGTACGAAACAGCGGCTACGCCCTCCAGTGGTGGGTGTTCGCCGGGTTCGGCCTGGTCATGGCCGGCAAGTTCGCTCGGGACCTCGGTAAGAACCGGGACCTTGCGGCCACCCCGGCACGAAGGGAACAAACCAACGACACCAACGACACCAACGACACCAACGACGATGTCACCACCGCGACCCCATCGGAGAACTCATGACCGAATCCAGCGGTCGGAGCGCGTCATCCGCGCCCCCGGACCCCGACCAGTTTGCCCCCGTGCGTGGCGCCCTGCTGCGCTACCGGATCATGGCGTACGTCGTCGGCGTCTTGCTGGTGATTCTGACAGTCGTGGGATTACCGCTGAAGTACCTGTACAACGATGATCGAGTCATCACCTGGACGGGCATGCCCCACGGGTGGCTATACATGATCCTGCTCATCACGGCCTACGACCTGGGCCGGCGCGTCGGCTGGGGTTGGCAACGGCTGCTGCTCATCGCACTGGCCGGGACGGTTCCCTTCCTATCCTTCGTGGCCGAGCGATCCGCCACCCACAACGTCAGGGGTTATCTCGCGAGCGAGAATCGACCCCCACCTCAACGATGAACGGATCGCTATCCGGCCTTGTCGACAATTAAAGCCTCATGGCCCTACGGGCGAGGCCGGGTCGATCAGATCCAGGATGCGCTCCAGATCGTCCTCACCGGCGAACTCGATGACCAGCTTGCCCTTGTTTCGGCCGATCGCCACGCTCGCCCGGGTCTCGAAGCGGTCCGAGAGCCGCCGTCCCAGATCGATCTCGCGTTCGCTGGCCCGGCGCCTGCCTCTCGCCTGCGGCGCCGCCTTCTGCCCGAACTCGCCCAGGGCGACAATCTCCTCCAGGGCGCGAACCGATAGCCCCTCGGCCACCACTCGCTGCGCGAGACGTTCCTGGGCACCGGTATCGTCCATGATCAACAAGGCTCGGGCGTGCCCAGCGCTCAGGACGCCCGCGGCTACCCTGCGCTGTACCGGGACTGGCAGCCGCAACAACCGGATCGTGTTGGAGATCTGCGATCGCGATCGCTTGATCCGCCCCGCCAGTTCCTCCTGGGTGCAGCCGAAGTCCTGCAGCAACTGCTGGTAGGCCGCCCCCTCCTCGAGCGGGTTCAACGCCGCCCGGTGGAGGTTCTCCAGCAAAGCGTCTCGCAGCAGAGCGTGCTCCCCCGTCTCACGCACGATGGCTGGAATAGCCGCCAGCCCCGCTTCGCGAGCGGCACGCCACCGGCGCTCGCCCATGACCAACTCGAAAGATCCGTCACCCATCGGACGCACGACCACGGGCTGCAGGAGGCCCACCTCGTGAATGGAATCGGCCAGTTCGGCGAGCTCGTCCTCGTCGAAGGCCGCCCGCGGTTGCTTCGGGTTCGGGGTGATCGCCCCGATTGAAATTTCGGCGAAGTAGGCGCCCTTGGGGATGGCCCCACGGGGTTGTCGCCGTGTCTCCTCACCGGCGCTGGCTGCACGCTCGGTCTCGCCCTCCGAACGCGGCAGACTCGCCTCGGTGCGTTGAAACAGCTCGCCTAGGCCGCGTCCAAGACCGCGTTGGGGACCACTCACGACAACTCCTCAGCTACGCCACGACGGGCGATTTCTTCGGCGACGCCGATGTAAGAGCGGGCACCCGACGACGACGGATCGTAGGTGACAACCGTACGACCGTAGCTGGGGGCCTCCGAGATACGAACGGAGCGGGGAATGACGTCGCTGACCGTTTCGACGGGAAAGTGCCTGCGTACCTCGTCTGCCACCTGGGCGGCCAGCCGGGTTCGTCCGTCGTACATCGTCAGCACTACCGTGCTGAGTTTGAGATCGTCGTTGATCTCACCCTTGACCAGGTTGATGGTGCGCATGAGCTGAGTGACCCCCTCCAGCGCATAGTACTCACACTGGATCGGCACCAGAATCTCCTGAGCCGCCACCAGCGCGTTCAGGGTCAACAACCCCAACGACGGGGGGCAATCGAAGAACACGTAGTCGGTGGGGTGTTCGCGAAGGTAGGCGCGAACGGCTCTGAGGAGGCGATTCTCCCGCGCAACCGTGGACACGAGCTCAATTTCTGCCGCCGCCAGATCGATCGTCGAGGGGAGGACCTTCAGATTGTCCGATTCGGGCGATGGTTTCACGTGCGCCGCCAACGGAGCACCGTTGATGAGCACCTCGTAGGTTCCCGGGGTTCCCTGTTCATGATCCACCCCGAGCGCCGTGGACGCATTGCCTTGGGGGTCCAAGTCCACGACCAGGACACGAAGATCTTGGTGCGCCATCGCCACGGCGATGTTGACGCAGGTGGTGGTCTTACCGACTCCACCCTTCTGATTGGCAATCACGATCACGCGGGGCTTGAGCGGGCGCGGCCATCCGGTGGGTGTTTCACGTGAAACAGGAGCATTCAACTCCTTAAGGGTCACCTTACGCCTTTTGGGAAGGGTTGCGTGGTCGGAAATCACGGCGCGCTCCTCGATGGCGTGCTCCACGTCTGTGGTATCTGCTGTATCTGCACCCGGCGTGGTTGGCTCACCGGCAACAACGCCCGCGGAAGATGTTTCACGTGAAACATCAAAGGACCGGCACCCTTCACCCACCGATTCGCTTGTCGTGGCAGACGGGTACCCGAGACTTCCGGAGTTTGGGGGACGTCCGCCGGGCCAACCCAGCGTCGAACTATGCGAACTCACCGCCCCAACCCTACCGGCAACGGGCACCGACTTCGGCCACAGATGGCGATGTCGACAAGCGGGTTATCTGCCGCGCACCCTCACGACGCTGGTGGGCTCCGCGCGAGGGTGGGCGCGCACCCGCAACACCTCAGCCTGGGCCTTCCGCTTGGCCAGTTCCGGCTTCGCCTTCGCCAGTTCGCTGGCGGCTGAGGCACCTTTGATGGCGAGCAGCATTCCCCCGCTAGAACGGAGGTGCCACTGCTCCCGCAGCAACCGCGGAAGGGGCGCAACCGCCCGCGAGGTCACCACGTCGAATTGGTCGCGGTGCTCTTCGGAGCGGGACTTTACCAGCCGCACCCGATCCGCGAGATCGAGTTCGTCGACGGCCACCCGCAGGAACTCGTGCCGGCGCTCCTGCGGTTCCAGCAGCGTCACGCTCAGGTCGGGGCGGGCCAGCGCTAGTGGCAATCCCGGCAACCCGGCACCCGATCCCACGTCAACCACCGACGATCCCGCGGCAATCAGGTCCGCGGTGGCCACCGAGTTCAAGATGTGCCGGCTCCACAACCGTCCCACCTCCCGAGGACCAATGAGACCCCAGTCCGTGCCCCGTCCGGCGAGCATGGAGGCGTAACGCTCGACCCGCTTCAGGTTCGACCCGAACACCGCAGACAGCACGACGCGATCTATCGACTCACCTACCCAAGGCTCGTCGCCACCGGCGTGGTCCTCATCACCGTCCACGAGACCGTCCAGGCCGCCCACCTCGCTCATGCCGGTTGAACGACAACTCGCCGCTGTGGTTCCTCACCCTCGGATTCGCTGTTCAGCCCCGCGGCCGCAATCGCGTCGTGCACGATCTTGCGCTCGAAGGGGTTCATGGGGGCGAGCCGAGTCGGCTCGCCACTAGACCGCACCTCTTCGGCGGCGTCTGCGGCTAGCTCCTGCAACTCCTTGCGACGACGGTCGCGGTGGCCCGCGACATCCAACATGAGTCGGGAGCGATGCCCACTTTCGGTCATGACGGCCAGCCGCACGAGTTCCTGGAGCGCATCGAGGACCTCTCCATCGTTGCCCACGAGGACATTCGCTTCGGTGACGATCGAGACATGCGCACGACCACCCTCGACGTAGGTGTCGATGTCGCCGTCCAGATCGGCGATGTCCAACAGCTCCTCAAGGTAGTCGGCCGCGATCTCGCCCTCGTTGTCGAGAACAGAGCCGCCACTCTCGCTTTGCTGCTCGGACCCAGCCTCGGGATCCCCCTCGGCGGGGTTGGCGACGTCGGAATCGCTCACCACTGCCTCCGTCGTGCCGTTCAACGGCGTCTGCGGCGCGATTTCACCTGCCGGTCCTTCCACGTTGTCGACGGCGACGAGATCTTGCTCGGCGTCCCCTGCGGCGTTGTTCTCACTCACTATCGGGTGCTCCTTCTAGGCCAGGTAAACTTGTTCGGCTTACCCGGCCGTCGAGTGGTTGACGAAAGTAGGCGGCGCGCGGCCTGCCGCGGCGCCGTGACGGGTAGATCAGTACTCCGACCTTCAGCGGTTGGTCAGTTCTTTGGCGGCTGGCGTTTGGAGCGGGTCTGCCGCGTAGGTTGTTGACGTTGCACGCGGGGAGGTTGGTTCGACGCTGCGGGTCCTGCCTCGCCATTCGATCCCGCGGTCCCGGCCGGACTCGCGCCATTGGTCTTCGTCGCAGGCTTGATCTGGCCGTTGCCCGATCCGCGCGCCACCGTCGCCGTACCGTTTCCGTTGCTCGTTGCGCTCGGCGCGATCTTCTTTTTGCCGCGGGCGTTGCGCTTGACCGCCTCCGCTACCGGATCGCGGCCCTTCTCGATCATCCGTGCTTCCCAGGCCTCGTAAGCCGGCGTGCCGGGGGAGGGGCTTTTGCGGATGATGTAGATCTGCTGAGCCATCGTCCACAACGTGGTGGTCACCATATAGATGAGCACACCGAGCGGGAAGTACACCCCCGAGATGCCGAAGATCAGCGGGAAGACGTACAGCATCACCTTCTGCTGTTGCGCCATCGGCCCGGTCAGAGCGTCCGGTGGCATGTTCTTTCGCGTCAACTGAAGCTGAGTGATGAAGGTCAATCCCACCATGAGGATGGTGAGGATCATCGTGACGATCTGCACGCTGCCGAAGTTCGTCAGCGGCAAGAAGGTGTCGGAAATGCGAGCCCCGAAGATGCGGCCCTCTCGAAGGGAGGTGACCAACTCGGGGTTGGATTTCAGGAACGTCCCGCGGGCAATATTCCGCGCGGCACCGTCGAGAACCCGGAACAGCGCCAAAAAGATCGGCATCTGCAGGAGCAGTGGCCCACAAGAGGCCATGGGATTGACGCCCTCTTCGCGGTACAGCTTCATGGTCTCTTGACCCAGGCGCTCCCGATCGTGGCCGTACTTCTTCTGCAGCTCACGGACCTTGGGCTGCACCAGCTGCATGTTGCGCGAGGATTTGATGGTCTTGACGAACAGCGGAATCGTCAGCGTCCGGATGACCACGGTCAAGGAGATGATGCTCAGAACCCAGGTCCAGCCCGAATCGGGACCCATGAGCGGCGACCACAGGTTGTGAAACAGCACCAAGAGCCCCGACACGGCCCAGTACAGCGGCTGGATGACGGTGCTGGCCGCCTCCATGAACCAACTACCGATACCCATCGGCACCAGCAGCGGTAGCTGGGTCAACAACGTCTCAATCAACTCATACACCTCGTTGCGTGGCCAGGTGGCGCACTATCGGTTTCAAAATCGCGGGGGCTCTCTGGTGAGCCGTGGTCGGGCTGGCCCGAGAGCTTCATCGCCTGCTCGGCCAGCCACTCCCTCGCGGCAGCCGTGCCCGGCACCGGGTCGTAGCCGCCGGGGTTCCAGGGGTGGCAGCGGCTGAGGCGGCGAGCGCCGAGAGCACCTCCCTTGACGGCCCCGTGCACCTGCACGGCTTCCAACGCGTAGGCCGAGCAGGAGGGGTAATAGCGACACACGTTGCCGTATAGCGGTGACACGACGAGTCGGTACAGCTTGAGGACCGCAATGACCAGCGTCCTCATTGATGACCTCCGCCGGCTCGGGCTAGCAGCTTTTGGCCGGCCTGCCGCCAAGCGGCGCTCACCTCGCGGTCGAGATCGGCGAAACTGGCCTCGGCCGAGCGCGGTAGCGCCCGCACGACCACCCGAAGACTGGGTGTCGCAGCATCGCCGACGAGTCCGGCCTCCAGCACGCTGCGCAGGGAGTGCCTCAGGCGTCGCTTGACGCGGTTACGGACCACGGCGTTCCCCACCGCCTTCGACACTACCAACCCGACCCGGGTTGGTGGCTCCGCCGTGCGCGCGTGCACGACCAGACAGGAGCGCGAGACGCGAACGCCCGTGCGCATGGTGGCAGTGAAATCCCCAGACGTTCGCATCCGTTG
Source organism: Propionibacteriales bacterium (assembly GCA_038259365.1). Lineage (GTDB taxonomy): Bacteria > Actinomycetota > Actinomycetes > Propionibacteriales > Propionibacteriaceae > JBBSOW01. The sequence goes on along the minus strand of JBBSOW010000019.1, from coordinate 30,879 downwards.
GACGTCGGGCAGCATGAGAGGCGGCTGATCAGCCGGCCAGCTCGGCGCGACCCTTGCGTCGGCGAGCAGACAAGATGGCTCGCCCGGCGCGCGTGCGCATCCGTAGACGGAAGCCATGGGTGCGGCTGCGGCGCCGGTTGCTCGGCTGGAAAGTGCGCTTGCTCACGGGTAACTCCGAAATCTCGTTAACTTGGGAAAGTCGTTTTCGTACGCTCAATCGGCGCCAGGTGACACCGCAAACAGCCGTTCAGCCTGCGCTTGCGCTGTTGAGTCCGCTGACGGCAGCGACCAATCCACGATACTCGGTGGGTGCTGAGGGGTCAAACATCGTCAACCCGGGGTTCTTTTGCGGCTTCGTCCACCCGACACGCCGCAAACTACTGCATTGTGGGGTTTAATGGGCTTGGGTCGCCTCCTTCGCCGACGAGCACGTTGGTCGGCGCACGAAGGTCAACTTGGGTTATGCCACCCCCTGTTAATAACCTTGTGGATTACCCTTCCTTACAGGGCCCAACGACTCGGCGAGACACGATTACCTCAGTTCCTGTCTGGGCAGATTGCGAGCAACGTGAACGAACCGGATCGACCCGCGGGGTCTTTAGCACCGAGAGAGTCCAGGGCTCAGTCACCCTCTGCGGATTCGCCGTTGCCGAATCGCGGCGCTTCGCAGCGCGGTGAACTCGATTTCATTTCCGCCTGGAAACATGTTCAACGGGCCTCACCCGCGAGCCACCGGGCCTGGTTGACCAACACCAAAGCCCTTACCGTGCACGAAAGCACGATGATGGTGGCCGTTCCCAACGAATTCACCCGAGCTCGGCTGGAGTCCAAACTTCGTAGTCAGATCGAAGAACTGCTCTCGGACTTTTGTTCTCGCCCCATGCGGTTGGCGCTGACCATCGATCCCGACATCGAACTCGATCTGCAACCCAGCCCCGAAGACGACTTCGCAGAGGTCGGTCCCGCCGGGGACGGCTCAGAGTTATCCACAGGCTCCGACTCTTCCTGGGCCCGCGGCCCATCGCTGGGGGCACCGCCGAGCAGTTTCCAGCCGGTCCGCGGAGCATCGCAGCCGCGCAAGGATGTGGACAGCAAGCTCAACCCGAAATACTCGTTCGAGAATTTCGTCATCGGGTCCTCCAACCGGTTCGCCCACGCGGCCGCCATCGCCGTCGCCGAAGCGCCGGGCAAGGCCTACAACCCGCTGATGATCTACGGGGAGTCCGGGCTCGGCAAGACCCATCTGCTGCACGCTCTGGGTCACTACGTGCGCAACTACTACGACCGGGTACGGGTCAAGTACGTCTCCACCGAGGAGTTGACCAACGACTTCATCAACGCCATCTCGGACAACCGCACGGCCCAATTCCGGCGCACGTATCGCGACGTGGACGTCTTGCTCATCGACGACATCCAGTTCCTCGAGTCCAAGATCCAGACCCAGGAAGAGTTCTTCCACACCTTCAACACGCTGCACAACGCCCAGAAACAGATCGTGATGACCTCCGATCGCCCGCCAAAACTGTTGGAGGCGTTGGAACCGCGGCTGCGCAGCCGCTTCGAATGGGGCCTGATCACCGATGTCCAGCCCCCGGACCTCGAAACGCGCATCGCGATCCTACGCAAGAAGGCGTCCCAGGAGCGGTTGACCGCGGGCCCCGAGGTCCTCGAGTTCATCGCGAGCCGCATCCAGACCAATATCCGCGAGCTCGAAGGAGCCCTTATCCGGGTGACGGCATTCGCCAGCCTGAACAAGCAGGTGGTCGATATGCAGCTCGCGGAGGTGGTCTTGAAGGACCTCATCCCCGACGGCGGCAAGGCGGAGATCAGCTCGGGGCTCATCATCTCCCAAACCGCTTCCTACTTCGGGCTCAGCACCGAGGACATCTGTGGTCAGAGCCGTACCCATGTGCTCGTCACGGCCCGCCAGATCGCCATGTATCTGTGCCGCGAGCTCACCGATATGTCGCTGCCCAAGATCGGCCAGCAGTTCGGCGGACGCGATCACACCACCGTGATGTACGCAGACCGCAAGATTCGGGGCCTGCTTTCGGAGCGACGCAGCGTCTTCAACCAGGTAACGGAGCTGACCAACCGCATCAAGCAGGCCTCCAAGGCGAGCTGAGGGGTCATCTCCATCGTTTCGTCCTACACAAGCTGGGGAGGAGGCTGTGGATAACTTCGAGATCGTCCACAGGTCGTCGACCACCGGTGTGGGGTTATGTGGCGCAAAGCCACCCCGTCCCCAAATCCTCCCCGTGTAGTTTTACCTTGTACACATCCCGGTCCGGCGTCGAACCGGCTCTTGGCAAGGTCAGACGGCAGTTATCCACAGGATCCACAACCCCTATGACGATGATGACTAGACAATTGGTTAAAGGCTTCTAAAGTCACGATCGTGCACAACTTGAGCGGACCCGAACGCAAGCATCTCCCGCCCAGAGGCCAAGCATGGATATGATCGTCGGGCCTGAGTAAGCGGCCCGATGCAAGAGCAGGACCCAGTCAAGAGGAGAGCAGCTGTGAAGATTCGACTTGAGCGAGACGTCCTTGCTGAAGCCGTTGCCTGGGCTGCCCGTAGCCTGCCCAGCCGGCCCAGCGCACCGATCTTGACGGGGTTGTTGATCCGCGCGGAGTCGGCCGGCGTCACCTTGTCTTGCTTCGACTACGAGACCTCGGCGCAGGTCAAGGTCGGCGCCGAGGTCCGCGACGAGGGCCAGGTCTTGGTGTCGGGCAAGTTGTTGGCCGATATCTGTCGGTCCCTGCCGAACAAGCCCGTGGACATCACCGCCGAAGCCTCCCGGATGGAGTTGGTGTGCGGTAGCGCCCGGTTTACCTTGCAGACCCTGCCCGTCGAGGACTACCCCCAGCTCCCTACGATGCCGGAGGAGACCGGTGGGATCGCCAGTTCCGATTTCGCCAGCGCTGTGAGCCAGGTGGTGATCGCCGCCGGCCGCGACGAGCTGTTGCCCGTCTTCACGGGCGTGCGGATGGAGATCGAGGGTGACACCGTCAGCTTGTTGGCCACCGACCGCTACCGGATGGCCCTCAAAGAACTGACGTGGAATCCGGTGGCCACCAACGCCTCGGGGGTGGCCCTCGTACCCGCCAAGGTGCTCAACGAGACGGCCAAATCCCTCACCGCCGGTGAGACGGTCACGCTCAGCTTGGCTGCGGGCAGCAGCGGAGACGGCCTGATCGGGTTCCGCGGCACCGGCTCGGGCGGGCAACGCCAGACCACCACGCGCCTGCTCGACGGCGAGTTCCCCAAGGTGCGCCACCTCATGAGCATCCAGCCCAACCTGACGGTGCGGGCCAAGACCCACGACGTCATCGACGCCGCCAAGCGCGTCGCGCTGGTCGCCGAGCGCAACACCTCGCTGCGGATGCTGATCGGGGACGAGACGATCACCCTGGAGGCAGCCACCGGGGATCAAGCGCAGGCCTCCGAGGCCCTACCGGCCGTGCTCGACCTGCACGGCGCGGCCGAACCGTCGTTGACGGCGGCGGGCTTCAACCCGCAGTACCTGCTCGACGCGCTCGGGGCGTTGGACGCCCCCTACGTGAACTTCGCGTTCACCGCGGCCGGTAAGCCATGCCTGCTGACCGCGCTGACCGAGCTCGATGGTGAACCCCTCACCGATTATCGCCACGTCATCATGCTCATGCGGTTGCCGGGCTGACGCCATGCCCGACCCGGTTGACAAGCCGAACCACGAACTGCTAGAAGCACGCCCCGCTACGGAAAGAGGAAGCTATGCACATCGGAATCGTCGGCCTAGGCAAGATGGGCGGCAACATGCGCGAGCGGCTGCGTAAGGATGGCCACACCGTCATCGGCTACGACCACAACGCCGAACTCTCCGATTCAGCCGATATCGGCGAGATGGTCAGCCAACTCCCCGATTCTCCCAAGGTCGTCTGGGTGATGGTCCCGTCCGGCAAGGTGACCGCGTCGGTTATCCAGGAGGTGGCCGAGCAACTTTCCTCGGGAGACATCATCATCGACGGCGGGAACAGCCGCTGGACCGACGATCAGGCCAACGCCGCAGAGGTGGCCGAGAAGGGCATCGAGTTCATCGATTGCGGCGTCTCGGGCGGAGTTTGGGGCCTGAAGAACGGTTACGCGTTGATGTGCGGGGGATCCGACGAGGCCGTGGCTCACGCCCAGCCGATCTTCGACACCTTGAAGCCCGAGGGGGAGTTCGGTTTCGTGCACGCCGGTGAGGTGGGCGCGGGACACTTCGCGAAGATGGTCCACAACGGCATCGAGTACGCCGTCATGCAGGCCTACGCCGAAGGCTGGGAGCTGCTGCAGACCGCGAACGAGGTGAAGGACGTCCCCGCGGTGTTCGACTCGTGGCGCGAGGGCACCGTCATCAAGTCCTGGCTGCTGGATCTGGCCGCCGCAGCGCTCAAGGAAGACGGGGATCTGCACGAGATCCGCGGTTACGCCGAGGATTCGGGTGAAGGCCGCTGGACCGTCGAGGCCGCCGTCGATCTGGCCGTCCCCGTGCCCGCCATCAGCGCGGCCCTGTTCGCCCGGTTCGTCTCCCGGCAAGAGGACAGCCTGGCCATGAAGATGGTTGCCGCCATGAGAAACCAGTTCGGCGGCCACGCGGTCTTCCCAGAAGAGGGCGAAACCCGCGACAACTGAGTCTTGCCCCTGATGGGCAGAATTCGCACGACTCGACCGGGTAGGAGCGCAGCGCGTGTACGTCGATCGCCTCACGTTGGCCGACTTTCGCTCCTATCCGGCGGTCGATGTCGAGCTGCAGGCGGGCGTGATTACCTTCGTCGGCGCCAACGGTCAAGGTAAGACCAACCTCGTCGAGGCGATCGAGTACCTCTCGACGTTGGGTAGCCACCGCGTCGCCAGCGATGCCCCACTCGTGCGGGCCGGGACCGAGCGCGCCGTGGTCCGAGCCCGTGTCCGGGCCGGACTCACCGACGATAGGGCCCTGGTGTTGGAAATCGAGATCTCCCCGGGGAAGGCCAACCGCGCCCGGCTGAACCGCGCGCCGCTGGGGCGCCCCCGCGAGTTGCTCGGCGTGTTGCGCTCGGTGGTCTTCTCTCCCCTCGATCTGGACCTCATCCGCGGAGACCCCTCGGAACGGCGTCGCTTCATCGACGCGTTGCTGGTGGCCCGGTGGCCGCGCCTGGCGGGGGTGAAGGCCGACTACGAGCGGGTGCTGCGCCAACGCAACACCCTGCTCAAAACGCTGGGATCGCGTAACCGGTCAACCGCCGACGCGAACTCGACGCTGGAGGTGTGGGACGGCCAGCTTGCCCAGACCGGCGCCGAACTACTGCAGGCCCGGCTCACGACCCTGTCCGAGCTGCTACCGCACGTGGCGAAATCGTACGCCGAGATCGCACCCACGAACAACGTGGCCAGGGCAAGCTACAAGACCAGCCTCGCGTTGGGCGAAAGCGAGGACTATCCCCTGATCGACGCCGTCGTGCCGGAGCGGGAAAAGCTCGCGGCGCTGCTGCTGGAGAAAATGGCCGAGCGCCGTGGCGATGAGCTCCAGCGGGGTCTCTGCCTGGTGGGACCGCACCGCGACGACATCGTCTTGCATCTCGGTGACCTGCCGGCCAAGGGCTACGCCAGCCACGGCGAATCCTGGAGTCTGGCGCTAGCCCTCCGGCTGGGATCCTTCGCCCTGCTGCGCTCGGACGGTATCGAGCCCATCTTGGTGCTCGACGACGTCTTCGCCGAGCTGGACACCACCAGGCGCCAGCGGTTGGCCGCCTCGGTGGCTGGCGCCGAGCAGGTTTTCGTCACCGCCGCCGTGGCGGCCGACGTCCCCGACGTCCTCCGCGGCGTTCGCTACGACGTCGCGGGCGGCACCGTCACCCGGACCGAGGAACCGTCGTGATTCCAGGACCCGAGGAGACCCAGCCTGAACAAACACAGCGGGCAGAAACGCCGCACGATCCGACGGGGCTGGAGCTGGCCCGCCAGATCGCTCGATCGGTTCGCTCCCGTGGCGTAACCGCTCGGCCACGCAAGAGGCGGCCTCGCCAGGTGGATCCGCAACGCTCGGGAGCCGGCGCCGACGATCGCGATCCGCAGTTGGTCGCCGATGCGTTGGGTCGGCTGGTGGACAACCTGGGCTGGGGTCGCGATCTCAACGTGCACATGGTGATGGGTCGCTGGGGGGAACTGATGGGCCCCGCGATCGCCGATCACGCGACCCCCGAGAGCTACCGCGACGGGGTGTTGGTCGTCCGGACCGAATCGACGACGTGGGCGAGCGCCCTGCGCCTCGAGGCTCCGCGCATCGTGGCCGTTCTCAACGCCGACCTGGGGCAAGGAACCATCACCGGCATCGACGTGCGGGGGCCGAGCGCGCCTAGCTGGAAGCACGGCCGTCGCAGCGTGCAGGGCCGGGGGCCGCGCGACACCTACGGCTAGCCCCCGGCCGCCCGCGGGCGGCGGCGAAGACCCGTTCTAACGCGTGAGGACCGCTTACCTTCCCGAGGTCCACAACGGGTCCCGAGCGCGGCTAAACCTGCTTCCAGCTCGCCCACGGCCAGTCCGCCATCGCCGAGCGCCTGTGGAAACGGGCGGGCACGCGCAGTTATCGGCTAAACTGTGACGGTTCGGCCATTGCCGGACACCCGCCCCGACAGGAGTCCCCCACAGGTGAGCGAACCGAACGCGCAAAACTCGACAGCTGGTCCATCGACGATCGATCCGATGAAGCCGAGCGACGCTGAGAGCGAAGCCGTCGATGCCAACGAGCTGTTGGACGATCTCGAGAACACCGACGGGGCGGCGGAGGCCGCCGATGAGGGGGTCGAGGAGGAGCGGGTCGACACCCGCCGCGGTCACGCCGTCGAGGCCGGGGCCTACGACGCCGGATCCATCAGCGTGCTGGAGGGCCTGGACGCGGTCCGCAAGCGCCCCGGCATGTACATCGGCTCCACCGGTGAGCGCGGCCTGCACCACCTTGTGCAAGAGGTCGTCGACAACTGCGTCGACGAGGCGCTGGCCGGGTACGCCACCGACGTCCGCGTCACCCTGCTCGACGACGGCGGCGTCCGCGTGATCGACGACGGCCGCGGCATCCCGGTGGAGGAGCATCCCAAGGAGAAGATTCCGGCTGTCACGCTGGCGCTGACGGTGCTGCACGCCGGCGGTAAGTTCGGCGACGGCGGCTACAAGGTCTCCGGTGGCCTGCATGGCGTCGGGGTTTCGGTGGTCAACGCGCTCTCGGCCCACCTCAAGGTGGAGGTCCGCCGCGACGGTTACCGTTGGGAGCAGGACTTCACCCTCGGCGATCCCGACGGGCCGCTGCACCGGCGCGAGGAGACCTCCGAGACCGGCACCACGGTCACCTTCTGGGCCAGCCCGGAGATCTTCGAGACCACCGACTACAGCTACGACACGCTGGCTTCGCGGTTCCGCGAGATGGCCTTCCTCAACAAGGGCCTCACCATCGCGATCAGCGACGAGCGCAGCGGACGCGTTGACGTCGAAGGCCACCAGCACAGCGACACGTTCTGTTACCAGGACGGGTTGATCGACTTCGTCAAGTACCTGACCTCGACGAAGGAGACCATCCACCCGACCGTCATCGACGTCGAGGCCGAAGATCGCGACGCCGAGCTCAGCATCGAGATCGCCATGCAGTGGAACACCTCGTTCACCGAGTCCGTGCACACCTTCGCCAACACCATCAACACCCACGAGGGCGGCACCCACGAGGAGGGTTTCCGCTCCGCGCTCACCAACACGGTGAACAAGTGGGGCGAGACCTGGGGGCAGATCAAGAAGCGCGAGGATCGGGTCTCGGGCGACGATGTCCGCGAGGGCCTCACCGCCATCGTCTCGGTGAAGCTGGGCGAGCCGCAGTTCGAGGGCCAGACCAAGACCAAGCTGGGCAACACCGAGGCCCGCTCGTTCGTCCAGAAGTGCGTCAACGACAAGCTGAGCGACTGGATGGAGAAGAACCCGCACGAGGGCCGCGACATCGTGCGCAAGTCCCAGGCGGCCGCCATGGCCCGGATCGCCGCCCGCAAGGCGCGCGACATGGCCCGCAGCCGGAAGGGCCTGCTCGGCGGCGGCGGCCTGCCCGGCAAGCTCTCGGATTGCCAGTCCACCAACCCCGCCGAGTGTGAGGTCTTCATCGTCGAGGGCGATTCCGCCGGCGGTTCGGCCAAGGGGGGCCGCGATCCGCGGACCCAGGCGATCCTGCCGATCCGCGGCAAGATCCTCAACGTCGAGAAGGCCCGCATCGACAGGATCCTGCAGAACAAGGAGGTCGAGGCGATCATCAACGCCCTCGGCACGGGTGTGCACGAGGAGTTCGACCCCGACAAGCTGCGCTACCACAAGATCGTGTTGATGGCCGACGCCGACGTGGACGGGGCCCACATCCGCACCCTGCTGTTGACGCTGCTGTTCCGGTTCATGCGCCCGCTGGTCGATCTCGGGCACGTCTACCTGGCGCAGCCGCCGCTGTTCCGGCTGCGGTGGAGCAACTCTCCGCACGAGCTGGCCTACAGCGACGCCGAACGCGACGGGTTGCGAAACGCCGGCGTGGAGGCTGGCAAGAAGCTGCCGTCGGTCAACCCGATCCAGCGCTACAAGGGATTGGGCGAGATGAACGCCAACGACCTGTGGGAGACCACGATGGATCCCGAGAACCGGGTCCTGTTGCAGGTCACCCTCGACGACGCCGCCCGAGCCGATGAGATGTTCACCATCCTCATGGGCGAGGACGTCGAGCAGCGACGCAACTTCATCCAGCGCAACGCCAAGGACGTCCGCTTCCTCGACATCTGAGCCGCGCTGACACGGGCCTGTCGCGTCGAGCCGGTGCGGGTGATTCCAGTTTTAACCCGTGGGAGATTTCCACCATTCGAAAATGTTCTCCGGGTCGCCTCCACCGACCTCGAGACTTGCCCAAATGTGTTCTTCATTGAAAGTCCAGATCAACAGCGCGGAACCCGTGAGCGTGTAAGCGATCATGTCTCCCTGTTCTTCGCCCTTGTCGTTAACCCAGGCGGTTTGGGCTGGCGGGTTACTAGGGTCACTGCCGGCGCTGCTGAAGCCCTTGTTCTTCAGTTGCTGATCGGCGGCGTCCTTGAGCGCCGAAGCCGAGTCGAAGCGATAGAGCATGATGAACGACTCGTCTCCCTTCAGCTTCTCCACCCCATTCGGTACGCAGCGCATCGAGTGTAGATCTGGATTGTCGTCGCTGGACACACAGGAGGAGGGATCCGTCCACGGCCTTTGCGTCTGCGGGAGTGCCTTCAACATGGCGCACTGGGCATCGGTCTTGGCGCCCTGGCACAGGGTGGGCGATGAGGATGACACCGATGGTGAGGGTGACACCGATGGTGAGGGTGACACCGACGGTGAGGGTGACACCGACGGTGAGGGTGACACCGACGGTGAGGGTGACACCGACGGTGTGGGTGGCTCGGACGGTTGGGGTGGCTCGTTGATCACGCCAGCAGCCACGGCCCCGATGAAGAGCACGACCGCAAGGGAAACGGCACCGATGAGCAGCCCGGTGTTGGACGACTTAGGGGCGGGTGGGCCTTGATTTGCCGGGCCGCGTGGGGTGGGTGGACGCCGTGGCGGTGGTGGGGTCGGAGTTGTGCTCTTTCCACCCTCGGGCGGGCGAGCGCTCGGATGGGGAGCCTGTAGCGCCCCGACGCAGGTGATCTGTTTCGGATCTCCCAAAGTGCCGACCCGACCCCCGGTCAACTGCTGGAATCGTCGTTGCACCAACGGAATGAGGCTGGAGCCGCCGGTGAGAAACAACTGCCCGAGGCCGCGACTTTGCTCCCTGGCGGCATCGTTGGCCCGAAGGAGTTGCTCGGCCATGGCGATCGCGCGGTCAAGATCTGGACCCAACAGCCCCTCGAACTCGTCCCGCGTAATCGTGCAGATGGTGTGCTCGCCCGATGCTGCCACCGCGATGGGTGCGCGGGGCATCGTCGACAGAGCGTGTTTCGCCTCGCGGACCTGATCGCGAAGAGTCAATCGGGCAGCCGCCCCGGTCGGCGACAGGAGGTCGTTCACCATTGCCTGCCGGCCGTCTTGGCGTAGCTGGTCGATCACCCATCGGTACAACAGATCATCGAAGTCATCGCCGCCCAGCGGATCGAGGCCACCCACGGCCACCACGGCGAACGAAGTGCCGTTGGCCCGAGGGCCTCGATAGTCGAGCAACGCCGCGTCGCAGGTGCCGCCGCCGAAGTCGACGACGGCTATGCGCTCACCCGGGGTGAGTCGAGAGTTGGCGGCGTAGTGCCAGGCGGCGCTGACGGGCTCGGGTGCGAGATGCACCACGCCGCGCATTCCGGCGCGGGCGGCAGCCTCACGAAGGCGGCCGGACATGAAATCGCGCCAGGCCGCGGGATGGGTGAGAATGACCGACTCGGGGAGTTGGCCGTTGGCCCGCTGAACCGCGGTGCCGTGAACTCGCGCCAGCACCGCGCCAACCAGGTCGACCGGATCCACGCTGTTCTCTCCCAAGATCAGCGAGCGTTCGCCCAGTCGACGCTTCGGCGCCAGCTCGAAAGCCGAAGGGTCCATGCCGGCCAGATGGAGGGCCTCCTCGCCGACCACGAGCCGCCCGTCGTACAGGCACACCGAGGACGGCATGGTGTCGCTGCGATTTCCCAGGCGGAGGACTTGAATGGACCCGTCCTGATGGGCGACCGCGGCGGCGGTGTTCGACGTGCCGAAATCGATCGCAAGTCGGTAAGGAGGGCTCATTTTCTGGGTTCTCTTCCTCGAGAGGCAGGCTGATCGGTGCCGAAGATCAGCACGAATCGCCGTCGGGTCTGCAGGGTCTTTCGACGTTGCGGCTCCGTCGGGGGAAGGGCAAACAATGTTCAGACCCACGCCGAGACATCGGCGGGGCGAATAAGCCCCTCAATCCCAGCACCTGCGGTGATCCAACCCGGGCGTTCGATGGCCGCGACGGTCTGGGGCATGGCACCGGGTCCGGCGGTGCGTCGTCCCACCACATTGTGCACCCGTGGATCCAGCATGTCCCCGCACGAAACCGGCACCTTGATCACCCCGCGGCTCGCTAGCTGGTGGATCAGCTGTTGTCGCGTGTGATCATCGCTCGCGACATCGTAGGCGTTGATGATCGCCCCCACCTGCGGTGGCTGCTCGGCGACGGCGGCGGTAGATCGTTCGCTCGAACTTGGACCAAGACGGGTTCCGGCGGCAGTCTCGCGCTGGCGATCGTGCCACCGGCGCCACCAGATAAGGGCAAGCGTCACGGCGGCTACCGCGAGCACCAGCAACGCGACCAGCAGCCATACGGTTGCCGAGCCGGCGTGGGTTACCGCACTGCCTTCGGCTGGCCCGAGGGTGGCGGGCGCTCCGGCCGGCGGAGCCGGAGCCAGGGGGCAGACGGATTCTCCCGGTCCCGCGTCCGTGCAACCGGGAATGGTCGGTGGCATAGGTGGCCGTTCAGCTCAGCGATTTCAAGACAACCGGCAGCATCGTCCATCCAGTGGGACTGTGGAGCGCCTTGTCCATAAGGGCCGACCACGGGTCGGCGGCCGTCACTTCTTCGGCCGTCACCTCTTCGGTGGGGTCAGCGGGCTCGTCACAGACGATCATCTGGAAGTCCGAGTCCTGCCAGGCGTCGCGCAGCGTGTCGATGGGAACGGGCTCCATGTTTCCGGTGGGCGAGCCCGGGTCGGATAGATAGACCAGCCCGGTCGCCCGGTCGATCCCGGTGATGATCACGGCATGGTCGGGCGCGTCGTCTTCGGTGGTCTCACCGTTCCAGACCTCGCCGCTGTCGATGAACAACACGATCCCCCGCCCCTGCGCGAGATAGGTCGAGACGGTGTCCATGTCGCCGTACTGGAGGGTGGCGGGCACCCCAGCCTCCTGTAGCAGGGTCACGCCATCCTCGAAAGCGATTCCGGGCACGCCCTGCCCATCGACGGTGAACAGGCCCCCTTCGTTGGCCAGCTCGACGAACGCCGATTCGTCCTGGTAGTCGATGCCGGTGTATTCGGACACGATCTGGGCGACCGAGGCCGGGAGGCAAAACCCATTGGCGGCCTGCTCGAACCAGAATTTGGCGTCCCCTTGCGGATCGCCGACGAGCTGACCGTCGACGATGACGTCGGGATCCTCGGTAGCTGGGTTCTCCTCCATAGGCACGCCCGGGCTGTCCGGGCCCAGGTCGAGGGCGATCGTATGGTCCAGCAGGTCGGCCAGCTGAGGCGCCGCCGCGGCCAGCTCTGAGCTGGTGAGGGTCAGTTCGGTGTCGACGACTCCGTCGCCGGCCGTGTCGAGCTGGAGCAGGTAGCTTCCGTCCCATTGGCGGGTGGCGGTAACGTCGGCTACCCCGTCCCCGGTGGTGTCGATCTCGGCGAGGTCGGGGTGCCCATCGGCGCCGAGGTCGGTGGCCAGCACCGAAACCTCACCCCACTGCAGCAACACCGAATCCGTAGACCCGCAGGTATGGGGTTCCATGTCGTCCCAGATCGCGATGTCGCCCGGATCAGTCTCGGTGCAGTCGATCGGGGTGTCGATTAGCTCAGCGAAGACGTCGCCGACTTGAGACAAGTACTGGTCTTGCTCCTGCGGTTCGTTGTCCATGGAGATCCTTTCAGGAAACGCTGCTCGGCTCCTTGTGGAAACTTAGAGACCGCCGAGGTCGGCTTTGTTCCGCGCGGAGTCAGCCACCGGCCAATCGGTTCAGCGATGCACCAAGGCCAAGGCATCGTCGACGTCCTTGAGCAGCTCCCGGAGTTCGCGACTCGCCCGGCCGGACTCGGCGGCTACCGCTTTTCGGCGTTGCTCGCTCCCAGACTTCGCCTTCTCTGCTTCCTGCAGCAAGCCTTGCACCGAGGCGACCGAGCGCCGCAGGTGCTCGCGGTAGGCCATGACAAGCTCCGGTTTCAGCTCTCTCACACGGGTTTCGAGCTGATCCATGATGGTGCTGCGCTCCGATGCCAGCGTCCGGTTCAGTTCGGTCGTCAAGTTCTGGCGTTCCAGCCGGTTCGAGCGATAGGCCCAGTTGAAAGCCACCCACGCGCCGGCCCCGGCCGCCGCGAGCGGAAGAGCCAGCGGGCCCAAAAAGCCGGCCAACGACCCGCCGGCAATCTGCGCGGCGCCGAGCCTGGTGGCGATGCTCGTCCCCAAGGAGGCGGTCATGATCAGAGTCGGGTCGAAGGGGTTGGATCGAGGTTGGGCAGCCTGCTCCTCCGCCTTTGCGAGCAGCGAGGGAGCGGTCAGCGCCAATTCGACCTCGGCCGGCAGCGAGTCGCCGAACATTCGGCGGAGGATGGTGTCCAGGCTGGCGGCTGCGGCATCGGCCATGTCGCGACGCAGGAGTTGATACTCGGTGGCCATGTCCAGCGAGGTGGCCTGGACGTATGCCTTGCGACCGGTGAGCGGTGTCTTCTCAATCCGAGCCCGCCAGGTCTGGGAAAGCTCTCCCAGCCGTTTGGTCAGATCCCGGGCAATCTCGGCGCGCATCCTGCCGAGGTCACGATCCAGATCGAGGGTCCAGCGTTGTTCCTGGGTTCGCAGTGCGAGCAGCTCCTCTTTTCGGGCCAGCAACTCGGCATCGACGCCAGGACCCTCGGATTCGGACTGCATCCTCTCGCGCAGACTCACCAGCTTGAGTGCATCGGCTAGGCCGGTGCGGCACGTGCGCAACGCGTTGACCGACGGGAGAAACTCTCGTGGGTCGCTTTTTCGTACGTGTTCGATCAACACTGGTAACCCGGAAGCCTTGAGCAAGATTTCCTCGACCGCCGCGGTGCTGGCCGTCTGAGCGGCCATCGCCGCGGGCGCGGAAACGCCGACCACCGGGAAGCGACCCAACCGGCTGGACCGAGATGTCAGTTCTCGTGCGACGCCGTCCACGATTTCGAGCCAGGTCTCTGGGTACTTGTCGATCATGGTCACGCACACGATGAGGTGCTCGACAGAGGTGGCGCACGCTTGGAGGTAGTCCAACTCTCCGGCGGAGATGGGGGCTCCCGCGTCGATGACGAAGAGCAGACATCCCGTTTCGGCGACGAGTCGCTGGCTCATGCGTCCCCGCACGCCCCCGATCCCACCGATGCCTGGGCAGTCGGTCACCACGACATCACCCAGTGGGCCGGGCGGCACATGCACCTCGACCCCGACCGGTAGCGCGCGCGCACTCTGCGACAACCGCGACAGATCGACATAGTCGGCGATCTCGGTCATGGCTATCTGCGTACGAGTGCCGTCGGCCGCTCGCATCTCCGCCCACGGCTCGGTGACTGGGGGATCGAGCGGGACAATGCTGAGGTAGGTGGCACTGGTCTCGTCTGCTCCCACCGGGGAGAGTCCCGGCTCGCCGACCAGCGCGTTGACGAGTGAGCTCTTACCCCGCTTGGTTTCGCCGACCACCACGATCCGCGGGCGGTCGAGCCGGGTCTGGGCCTGGCGCAGGGCCACCTCGGCGACAGCATCCATCGAGTGAGCCCGAAGCATCCGCAGGCCAACACCCAGGGTCTTGTTGAGCCGACTCTCCCTGCTCCGTCGTGCGGCGTCATCGGCGGTCTCCGCCAAATCACCAGCGCCGCGCTGGGCGGGGTCTTGGGCAACCTCAGCCATGTCCATCGGGCTCTCCCGATCCCACCGGACCCCTTCCGCGGCTCACTCTGCTACCTCCGAGTCAGCCTCGCCGGCCCCGACCGGCCACTGAAGGTTCGCCTCGTCTGCTCGGTCGTGATCGGGAACCGCCGGTGTGCCTTCGAGATCGCCGCCGGAATCGTCCACGGGAGATACGAGCGGGTCCTCCTGCTCGTGGGCGGCGTCAGGCCAGCCGTCCTTGTCCAGGAGGGCAGCAACCCCGGGCCCAGCCTCGATCGGATCGAACGGCTCCGGTACGAGGGCCCCGTCGGCCTCGGCCTCATCCGACAGCCACGCTCGATCCAGGAACCGTTGCATCACCTCGGCCCCGAGATCGGGCACGAGAGGGTCATCAGAAGAAAGCAGCCGTTGCCCGAAGTCCTGGTTGTCTTGGTCATCGAAGGGCCCCGGCAGATCGCTGCTCAAACCCATCGCACTACCCCCATCGGCCGGGCGCGCCAAGTCACCCGTTTCGTCCACGCCCAGTCCGCCCGAATGTTAAATTGAGGGCGCTCGGTCTCGAGTCGAAGGCGGTACTCATGGCGGTTCAAGTCACCGATGAAGCTCACTTGGTTCGGTC
Organism: Propionibacteriales bacterium; assembly: GCA_038259365.1. Lineage (GTDB taxonomy): Bacteria > Actinomycetota > Actinomycetes > Propionibacteriales > Propionibacteriaceae > JBBSOW01. Next base: position 15,679 of record JBBSOW010000019.1, on the reverse strand, counting down.
TGCGATCGAGGGCGACCAGGCGGCCTTCGCCGCGCTCGTCCAGCACCATCGGCGGCGTCTCTGGTCGGTCTGCTACCGGATCACCGAGAACTCCTACGACGCGGAGGATGCGCTGCAAGAGTGCCTGATCGCTGCTTGGCACCATCTGGGCTCCTTCCGCGGCGAGTCGGGTATAGGCACCTGGATGTACCGGATCGCGGCCAACTCGGCGCTGGCCATCACGCGACGTCGACGACCGGAGGTGCCAGAAGATCAGGCTCCTGCTCCGGTCCAGGCCGATTTCACCGAGCGGATCGCCGCCGCCGACGTGATCGGCGACGCCTTGCGTCGGTTGCCGCTTTCCTTTCGCGCCGCCCTCGTGCTGCGAGAGGTGGGTGATCTTACCTACGAGCAGATCGCGGCCCACGAAAACATCAACATCCAAACCGTCAAGAGCCGGATCAGCCGTGGCCGGGCCCTGATGCGTGGCTATCTGGACGCGCCGGAAGCAACAGACGGTCATGGCGTGGGGCCGCCAGCCGCGCACACCGACTGACTCGAGCCGACCAAGTGTTGCCACAGATGCAGATAGGAGATGGAGAGGGTACGCGCTCCCTCCGCCTCCGCGCCGCGCCGGACTAGGCCGGCTTCGGCCTGGAAGGCGGACGAAAGACGCAGTGCCTCGGGTGCCCTGGCGGCGGGATCGAGGTGCTCGAGCAGCCGCGGCCGAGCGCGCCTGTCCCGGCACGCAACGACCGCCGCAAGAGCTGGGACCAGATGGCTGTCTGGACACCGCTCGAGCAGGAGCTGATAGCACCGGTATTCCCTGATCCCGTGGAACTGCGGGCTGTGCTGTGCTTCTTCGATCAGACGCGAAGCCAACCGCCCGAACCGTTCCGCGCCGTTCACCAGCCGCCGCATGGCCTGCTCGGCCCGTCCCTGACTCACGGTTGGCAAAGATGAGTTCTCCAGGTGCCGCTGGAAGGCGAGCATTCCGGAGCGTTCGTCCAGCCAGTTGGCTAGAGCATCGGCCGAACTGGCGTGGGCGCGGCCGTGATTGAGTCCGTACGCACCGAGTAGGGCCGACAATCGAGCGAGTGATTGCCCGGTCGGATCGGATTCTGCGGGGAGCAACTGTCCGTGGAACTGAAGCAGCACCGGGTCGGCGTCGACCAACCGGCGCAGTTCCCGGGCGTCGTTCTCGGTGAGGCGCCCGGTTCGCACGGTCTCGGCCAACAGACCGCTGACCGGGATGACCGCCGAGAAGCCTCCTGCTAGCGAACGAGCTACCCGATCGGCCGATCGGGCGGCCTCGTCGAGGGGATCCGCGGCCCCCCAACCACCGCCGCCGAAGTTGTCGGCGTGAGACAGCAGACCGACGCTGTTGGTCGCGGTGGGGACAAGCCCGCCGGTCGACGCTGCGAAGTCACCTACGACGGCGGCGTCGTCGGTGCGGATGGAGCCTCGGAACAGGTACACCAAGATGTCGGCGCCGATGAGGGAACGGGTCTCGTCGGCCCAGCGAAAGGCTCCCGTCGTCGCGGCCAGACCGGGGGTGTCCACGAGGGTCAGGCCGTCGAGCAGGCCGGACTGCAAGGTGACCTTCAGCCGGCTCAGCTCAGCCGCGTTCACCTGGTCGTTCACCTCGTGGGGCTCGACCGTGCCCAGCCTGACGATGCGGCCGTCGCGATACTCGGCGACGGTGTGCTCCGGCGAGCCGAAGTGATACTCGGTGACCACGCTCGTGCAATCCTGGGCGGCCGTGGCCGCGACCCGGCGACCGATGAGGGCATTGACCAGCGTCGACTTGCCCGAGTTGACGCGTCCGACCACCGCGATCCGTACTGGTGCGTCCAAGGCCTCGGCGATGCGGCCCACCTCGGCCCGCTCGGCCTTGCCGACCAGCGCGGCCACGTCAGCACAGAGGAAGCGGATCCGCTCTTGGACTGTTGAGGATCCGACGGTCACGATCTGCGCACCCCTTCTCGCTCGGTTACCGCAATTTCGCACCGCCTGCACCTCCGGACGCACGAGGGCGTTTTGAGCGGCCGACTCACGGTGGCGCTCTTGGGCCTGATCGAGTGCCTCACCTGCTTTGATGCGTCCGCCGCTGCTGATGTTCCCGGAAACGCTGCACAACTTTCACTCACTGTGATGGCGAGGATTCGGCTCGGCCCCCGGAACATTGCCGCCGGCCGGAACATCTAATCGTTTGCTACGGCGCCAGACTGGCGAGGCGGAGAAGGGGATGACATGAGCACGGACGGGTTCGACTGGAGCGACACCAACAACGATGGAATGGGTGACGTCGGCGTGGGGGACAACAACGTCGACGGGGTGGCCGATTCCTATCTGACCGACAGCAACTTCGACGGTGTGTCCGACACCTTCGCCGTCGACGCCGACCAGAACGGGCGCATCGAGGCTGCCATGGTCGATAGCAATCAGGACGGGGTGTTCGAGACCCTGGTTCAAGACACCGACCAGGATGGGATCATCGACGTTTCAGCCGTCGACACCAACGAAGACGGTGTCTTCGACATCGTCAGTAGCGACGCCAACCACGACGGAGTCGATGACTCTCAGCAGCAGAACATCACCAACGTCGCCACCGTCACCATCGGCGGAGGCACCGGTGGCTACCAGGGGCCTTTCGCCGACCTGGTCAACTCCCCGCAATTCCAGTCTGACCCCGAGTTCAGGCACCAGGTCCAGGGGATGATCCAGGGCCAGCAGGATGCCATCGATACCATCCTGCGTCCGTCGGACGATCCGTACGACCCCTTCGACTAGGTACGCACTCCCCCACATCCGGTGCGACCGCGATCGACCATTTGCGCCGGCGGCGGCACCCCGGCCATGCCGGTGGCGGGCACGCGCCGTCCCGTCGGTCGCGCGTGGGGTTGGGCGGGCGACACCCCTGTCCCCTGGGGGGACACCGACCGAGGGCCTTCGGGGCGCCTAAGGAGGTTAGAGGGCCGGAGCCGGGCAACTGCCATTTGCAAAAGGAGGTTGGACCAACCGCTCCAGCCGGTTGACCCGGTAAGGTGGGGACGCTGGAACAGAGTGGAGAGCCCTATTCCAGAGACGGTGTTTTGAACCGTCGACGGAGCGCGACCAACATGAGGATTCTGCACAGATGACCGACACCCCCCAGGGACCCGAAAACCCGCCGTCCGAGGGTCAGCCGGCACCGGCGGCGAGGACCCCAGGGCCGGTCGCGACCGACGAATTCCCGAACGGCCAACGGACGCAGCCGATCGACATCCAGGTTGAGATTCAGCGCTCCTACCTCGATTACGCCATGAGCGTCATCGTGGGGCGCGCGCTGCCCGACGTCCGGGACGGGCTCAAGCCGGTGCACCGCCGCGTGCTTTACGCGATGTTCGACGGCGGGTATCGCCCCGACCGCGGCTGGAACAAGTGCAGCCGCGTCGTCGGCGAGGTCATGGGCCTCTATCACCCGCACGGTGATTCGGCGATCTATGACACCCTCGTCCGGCTAGCGCAGCCGTGGGTGATGCGGGCGCCGCTGGTGAGCGGGCAGGGCAACTTCGGCTCGCCCGGCAACGACAAGGCCGCCGCCATGCGCTACACCGAGTGCAAGATGGCCCCGCTGGCCATGGAGATGGTCCGCGACATCGACGAGGACACCGTCGATTTCAAGCCCAACTACGACAACCGCGAGACCGAACCCGTCGTGCTGCCGGCCCGGTACCCGAACCTGCTGGTCAACGGCTCCACCGGCATCGCCGTCGGCATGGCCACCAACATTCCCACCCACAACCTGCGCGAGGTCGCCTCGGCGGTGCAGTGGGCGCTGGAGAACCCCGGGGCCAGCCCGGAGGAGCTGCTGGCCGAATCGATGGCCCGCGTCCAGGGGCCGGACTTCCCCAACGGCGCCCTCATCGTCGGCCGCGAAGGCATCGAGGACGCCTACCGCACCGGCCGCGGCTCGGTGACGATGCGGGCGGTCGTCGATCTGGAGGAAGACAAGAGCGGGCGCCAGATGCTCGTCATCACCCAGCTGCCCTACATGTGCAACCCGGACAACCTGGCGCTCAAGATCGCCGAGCTGGTGAACGGCGGGCGCCTCAACGGCATCGCCGACATCCGCGACGACAGCTCCGGGCGGACCGGTCAGCGGCTGGTGATCGTCCTCAAGCGCGACGCCCAGCCGCGTGTGGTGATGAACAACCTGTACAAGCACACCCAGCTGCAAGACACCTTCGGCTGCAACATGTTGGCGCTGGTGGACGACGTGCCGCGCACCCTGCGGTTGGATCAGTTCATCTCCTACTGGGTGACCCACCAGATCGAGGTCATCCAGCGCCGCACCCGCTACCGCCTGATGAAGGCCGAGGAACAGGCGCACGTCTACCGCGGCCTGGTGAAGGCCCTGGACGCCCTCGACGAGGTCATCGCGCTGATCCGGCGCAGCGCCAGCACCGAGGACGCCCGCGAGGGGTTGAAGGAGCTGCTGGAGATCGACGACGTCCAGGCGACGGCGATCCTTGACATGCAGCTGCGCCGCCTCGCCGCGCTGGAGCGGCAGAAGATCGTCGACCGGCTCACCGAACTCGAGCGGGAGATCGCCAACCTGCAAGACATCTTGGATCGGCCCGAGCGTCAGCGCCAGATCGTCTCCACCGAGCTGGCCGACATCGTCGACAAGTACGGCGACGAGCGGCGCACCGAGATCATCCGCGCCGACGGGGATCTGTCGTATGAGGACCTCATTCCCGACGAGGACGTCGTCGTCACGATCACCCGCGGCGGCTACGCCAAGCGGACCCGCACCGACCTGTACCGGGTGCAGCGCCGCGGCGGCAAGGGGGTCCGCGGCGCCACGCTGCGCACCGACGACGAGGTGGAACACATGTTCGCCACCTCGAACCACCACTGGATCCTGTTCTTCACCAACATGGGCCGGGTCTACCGGGCGAAGGTCTGGCAGCTACCCGAGGCCGGCCGCGACGCCCGCGGCGGTCACGTCGCCGGGTTGCTGTCCTTCCTGCCCGAGGAGCGGATCGCCAAGGTGCTGGCCGTGCGCGGCTACGACGCCGCCGAGTGGCTGCTTTTGGCCACCAAGCGGGGCCTGGTGAAGAAGACCGCGCTGAGCGCCTACGACTCCTCCCGCCAGGCCGGGGTGATCGCCATCAACTTCCGCGACGACGACGACGAACTCATCGGCGCCGCGCTAGCCGAATCCAACGACGACGTCCTGCTCATCTCGACCAAGGGGCAGGCCATCCGCTTCACCTCCGACGATTCACAGCTGCGGCCGATGGGCCGGGCCACGTCGGGGGTCTCGGGCATGAAGTTTCGCGAAACCGACGAGCTGCTCTCGATGTCGATCATCGACGCGGACATGCCCGAGGACGACCGCTACGTCTTCACCGTCACCGACGGTGGCTACGGCAAGCGCACCGAGGTGTCGCAGTACCGTCGCCAGGGCCGGGGTGGGCTGGGCATCAAGGCGATGCGGCTGAACGAGGAGCGCGGCAAGCTCGTCGGCGGGCTCGTCGTCAGCGAGGCGGATCAGGTCATTGCCATCAAGAACAGCGGGCAGGTCACGCGCAGCGCCGTCACCGAGGTGGCGGTCAAGGGCCGCGACACCATGGGCGTGCGCTTCGTCGGTGTCCGTGGTGACGATGCGGTCGCGGTGATCGCCATCAACCCCGAGGCGGCGGTTCTTGCCGAGGAGCCCTCGTTGGCCGAAGAACCGGTCTCGGAGAGTGGCGAATCCGGCTCAACCGAGGATGTCACCCATAATGGAGTACCGGAGGCGGCTGACGGGGCGACGCCTGACCAACTGACCGCCGAGCCGGAGGAAAACCCAGGTGAGTGACACCGAGCGTTCAAAACAAGCCGACAATGACACCGTCGTCCGCCGGGCCGAGGACGCCCACCCCTCGGCGGAATCCATGGCGGAGCCCGGTGCCGAGACGGCGAAGCGGCCGCGGCTGGCCGATCGGCTGATGGGTCGGGCCGGCCACCAGACAGCAAGCCCCCCGTCCACCGCACCGTCCGGCGGTAAGGCGTCGACGGACACGACGTCGACGGACACGACGTCGACCAAAGCCAAAGAGAATGGTAAAGCACCTTCCTCGCCGGCCCGGCCGCAAAGCTCGGAGGCCGGTATTGAGCCCACGGGTTCGGCCGCCTCGGCGGTTCCTGCTCCGCCCGGAGTTCGGCGAGACGCCGGGGGCGGCAACTCCGACCAGGCCGCTGTCTCGACGGTGCTCAGCGCCGGCCCCGTGGTGGGTACCGGACGGCCCGACTTCGCTGCGGGCGTGCCGACCACGGTCAGCACAGCCCAACGCGAGAACCCCCAGGTGGGGATCGTGGAGCCCAAGGATCTCCCCGCGAACGCCGAGGACACCGGTTCCAGCACCCAAGGGGACAACAAGGCGGCGCCGAACCGGGAGATGCTGACGAAGGGGCGCCCGACCACGCGCCGGACCCGCAAGGCGCGCCTGCGGCTGGCCAGCGTCGATCCGTGGTCGGTCATGAAGATGGCCTTCCTGTTCTCCATGGCCGCCGGTATCGCGCTCGTCGTCGCCGTCATGGTGATCTGGTTCATCGTCGGCCAGTCCGGGCTCTTCGACGCCATCAACCAGGCCGTCAACGACGCCCTGAGCGCTCCGGGCGACCAAAACTCCTTCGACCTGTCCCGCTTTGTCTCCGGCGGCCGCGTCATCGGCTCGGCCATGGTGCTCGCGGTGATCGACGTGTTGCTGCTGACCGCGCTCGCGACGGTCGGTGCGTTCCTGTACAACCTGGGCGCTACCCTGCTCGGAGGGTTCGAGGTGACGCTGGCCGACGACTGACTTGAGCGCGCCGACCGTTGTCGGCTAGTGTTCAACGTCGTACGCCGCGTCTCACGCGGGCCTATAGCTCAGACGGTTAGAGCGCTGCCCTGATAAGGCAGAGGTCAGTGGTTCAAGTCCACTTAGGCCCACCCCCTCTCACTAGCGAATAACCTCAGTCGATGCCGCCGGGGCCTATCGGGCACCACGGTCATTCGTCGCGAGATCCGCGGCGCCCAGTATGCGTCAGGAACGTTTAGACAGATCGACGGTGGCGACATCGTCGAAGCCGAAGAACCCGCCGACGAGTTCGGTCCTAAGGATCTTGGCGTCTTCGGGCACGTCGAAGATGACGACGCCCTTGGCGGTATTGCCAGGATTGACGCCTTCGAGGAACAAGGCGCTGTCGGAGTCCTCGTAGAGCGATGCCTCGCTGTCAGAGGAGAACTCGCGGCCCTCGGCGTCGAACAGCTTCTGATTCGAGTCGTTCAGGGTCTCCTGCTGCTTGCCGTTGTTCTTGACTTTAATGCTCATCTTGCAGAACTGACCTTGAGCCGACTTGTTGAGGTACTCGCTGCCAACCTTGGTGGAGCCACACTTGAACTTGGTGACGGTGAAATCCCAATTGCCCGCCGCTACGGTGTCGCCGATCTTGGCCAGCTCTGGTTCCGAGGGGGCCTCCTTGGCTTTTTTCGGTTCCTTCGCTTTGTTCGGTTCCTTGACCTTCTTGGTTCCCTCGGCCTTCTTGGTTTCATCGGCAGTGGGCGCTTCGACGGAGGAGTCGCTGGATGGGGCAGGTCCAGCCGACGGCTGAGTGTCGCCGTTACCCACGACGAGGCCGGTGCACGCGCCGATGAGCAGCACGCTAGCGACCGGGAGAATGAAGCGCTTCTTCTTCCAGATCGGGCGATTGGCCTTCTTCTGAGCCTGCTCGTAGAGCTTCTGCTGGCGTGCCTGCTGCTGCGGGGTCATTTGTGGCTGGCCGTAACCCTGCTGGGGTCCTTGGGGACCCCACTGGGGCTGCCTTTGTTGGCCGTACTGGTTCGGGTTCTGCGGACCCTGATAGTTCGGGCCCTGTGGACCTTGCTGGTTTGGCCCCTGGGGTGCGCCGTTGTTATCAGTCATGGTGGTTTCCGTTCGGTAGCGCACTGCTCTTTGAGCGATGCGTCGATATCAGTGTGGACGGGCCCCGTCTCGAAATGACGAGAATCAAGACCTGAGGAAAGCGGTCTGCTCGTCCTCAACTCGTCGAAACGTAGCGGACGCGGGTGGCCTGCCGTCGACGTTTCAGGAAGTTCTTACGATGGTTCGGCACAATGACTGCCTTCCCTCTTTTTCAATCTAGGAAGGAAATCAAGGCTTCGTATTCTGCGGCGTGCCCAGACAATGTTGGTTCGCCGATGGCAAGGCCCGGCGGTAACGCTAAGAGAGCTTGTATGGGTCACTGGCTGTGGCAGGAGCCCCCTTCCGTATCAGGCAGCGGTGTCTTCCTCGTGGTTTGCCACCACCCCGGCCAGCGCAGTGCGCGCCTGAGCCAGCAGCCGCTGAAGATCGGTCTGCAGGGTCTCCGCCTCGACGTCGATGCTGGCGGCCGACGACTTGATTTGTCCCGACGCCTTGCGGATTTTGCCGATCCGATCGAGCGCCTGCACGGCGGCGGCGATAGCTTCATCCGCGGTGTCCAGTTCGCCGCTCTCGACCCGAGCCGAGGCAGAGATGGCCGCCATGCGCAGCAACTGGATGACGCAGCGCAGCAGGTGCACGTCATCGGTGTCGGGATCGAAGGCCATCACGACCCGTCGCGATCCCAGGGTGAGGATGGGACCACCCGAGAGTTGGCCGGCAGAGCGCACCAACCCGAGGGAGGCCTGAGCGCCGCGGTTGTCCTCGGCCTCCTTCAGGTAGGCAGACCAGCTCGATCGCGGCGAGTCGGTCATCTCCAGGACCAGTCGGGCCTCGCCTCCGGGAACGGACAACACACCGTCGCCCTTCTTGCTGCGCGTGCGCAGGCCGACGACGTTGCCGGTCTCGCTGTACTCGTCGCCGAGCCCGGTAGCGATGTCGGCCAGCAGGGCATGGATCTGATCCTCATAGGTGACGCCCTTGGCGGCGGTCCGGGACAACGCCAGCTCGGTGGCCTTGGAGGCCACCAAGCCTGCTGTCAGGGCTTCCAACTTTTCCGCGACACCCTTATGTTGCGCGGAGGCTTCCGAGGCGTACTTAGCTTGGGTCTCGGAGAGCGCCCGCATCTGCTGCGCCATTGGAGACGCCGGATCGGCCGGATCGAACTGCTTCGAGACCTTCTCGAGCATCGTGGAGGTCTGACCAAGGGCTCGCTCCTCCAGGTTCCGGCTGAAACCGTCCAGCAGCGGCTTCAGCCGCAGGAGTAGCTGCGGCTGCTCACCACCGAGCAGGGTGGAGATCTGGGTGGACAACTCCTTGTGAGCGGTCTCCACCGAGCTGGCGAAGGCCTTCTGCGCGGTCGTGCCGGCGTCGACGACGGCGCGTTTCGTCTGCTCCGATGCCTTCTCCATCAGCGTAGAAGCCTGCGTCACGGCTGCCTCGGTCCGCTCGGAAGCGGCGACGGCGGCCTGGGTTGATCGCTGCTCGACCTCGGCCACGAGGGTCTCGATTCCGTAGCTCTCCTGCTGCCCTGCGGCCGCCGTCATGGCGGTCGAGCCGATGATGAGGGCATGCGATGCAAAGACGCTCAGGTCGGCCTCGGCCAAGCCGGCGAGCTCGACGGCCGCCCCACGCTTGCCTTGAGACCAGTGGCGGCACTCCCGCAGGACGGCCTGATCCTTCACGAGCAGGTGGTCGACGACGAGGGCGCCGGACTCTGTGTCGACGCTGACTCGATTGGTTGTTGACTCGATCATGATGGTTCTCCAATCCGGCCGAACGCGGTTCGCTCAGCCACAGCTACATAGTGGCCCAGGTCTGTAGCCTTGCTGTTAACTATCTGCGATAAGGAGGCATATCAGGTTTTTTGTGGCAACTATGACAGGGTGTGGTTGTCTATAACCAACGACACCAGCTGACGGAAGGAGGTGAGCGACAATGAGCGTGACATCGGTGCAGGGTTCGTTGCTCCGCCTGAGCGACATCGGCGTGCTCGCCAACGTCCGTCGCCCGGTGGTCACAACCTGGCGTGCTCGTCACGCGGAGCGCCATCATCCGTTCCCGGCACCAGCCCGGGTTGTCGATGGGCAAGAACTCTTCGAGGTTGACCAGGTGGTCGCCTGGCTAGAGATAACGGGGTGCGGAAACAACCCCCAGGCCCGGCAGGACGCGGTTGCCTTTACGCTCGCTGCCGCCGATATCGCCACCGACCCGGAGGTCTTCGCGGCGCTCACCGCGCTGATCTGCCTTCGTGCCTCGACGGGCCCGCTGCCGGCCGATCTCGACGACCTCCTCGACGCCGCGGATCGCTTCGATAGCGACGACGACATCCTCTTCTCCGAAGTCGAACGGCTCGGCCCACGGCTGGAGCCGCTGGCTCGCTACGCCGAGCTGTTGGTGGCCAACGCCGTCGATCCCGCCGACCCCCTCGACGACCTCATCCGCCGCCAGCAGCAGGCGACCACCTACCGGCCCGTGCACGCGGAACTACGGCGGCTGGTGGCCAGGACCGCGGTGGCGCTGGCGGACGAGGCCGGTTTCGACAAGCCGACCTACGTGGTGCGCCGGGTGCCCGATCTGGACCTCGTGATCGCCGGCGAGGACCAGACCGAGCGGCGAGGATCGTTGCGGGTGGCGTTGGCGCTGAGCGCCGATCAGTGGCATTCGCCTCAGGCTCGGTTGGCGCAGCGGTGGCTGCGCGTGCACGACGTTGGCCTCGACAAGGTCGTGATGGACACCGACGGATCCTACGAGCTTCCGGACCAGGCCATCGTGCTGCTTCGCCTCCCCACCAACGGCAGCGACCGCCTGACCGACCTCGAGGAGGTCACCAACCTGTGTCTCAACTCCTCGCCCCGCACCCGGGCGGTGATCGTCGGGCCGGCCCACAGCCTCACCGACGCGCTGCTCTCGAACCGGCCACCGGGGCGACCCACCGCCGACGTGACGGAGTTGTCACCCGCCGGGCTGAGCCGTAGCGACGCCCTCCGGACTAGCGCCGTGCGCTCCGTCGTCCGGTTGCCAGCGGGCCTCCTCACCGAGCAATCCCGCTCCCGCGCGGCGCTCTGGTGCCTCGGCCCCAGCCGCTCGATGCCACCGGTGACCCTGTGCGCCGATCTCACCCAGAGCCTCCACGCCGCCAGCGCCGACGACCTGGTTACCGATCTGATGGCCGCCATGCGGGGCCCCCAGACCGAGGCGGCGCACGAGTCGAGCAGCGCTCGCTTCCGGTCCACGTCCGATCTCAGCGTCAGCGTCGGTGATCTGGTCGCGCCGACGGTGCGCGCTGCCCACCTGGGCCCGGCCGCGGTGGCGACGAATGTCCTCGATGCGCTAACCCGCGCCGCCAGGGGTGTTCCGGGGATCGTCCAACCGGAGATCACCGTCTTGGAGGGCGGCTCGACGCTGCCCCGAACGACCCTCGATGACGCCGTAGTCCAGCGGAAGGTCGCCATGTTGCCTGGCGCGCGGGTGGAATCGTCGACCGGACACCACGTGGACGGCGTCCCGGTCGTCCGCCATCCGGCCGATCTTGGCCGCCGTCCCGAGCTGCCCTCCCTGAGCGTCATCACCCTGGCCACGGCCTACCCCCGGGTCGTTCTGACCGAGCCGGGTGACGTCGTCGTCACGACCGTCGGCGGACCCGCCGCGGCCGTCGATGCCTTGGGCGGACTGGTCGTCGCCTATCCCGCCCGGGTTCTCCGCTGCCACCGGCCCCTCCCCTCGACGCCGCAGGACGACGCGAAGCGTAAGGCTCGAGGCGTCTATCCGCCCGAGTTTGCTCCGCAATCCTTCACCCCCGAATCCGTGGCGGCGGACATCAACGCGCTGCCGACCACCGCCACCCGATGGAGGGCCTGGCCGCTGACCGTGCTGCCGGCCGATCAGATCCCCAACGTCGAGCGGGTTCTCACCGAACTGGCCGAGCGGCGAGCCCGGCTGGACGCCGCCCGGGCCGACATCGACACCACCATTCGTGCGCTGACCCAAGCCGTCGGCGCCCAGGTCTGTAGCGTCGGCCCAACGGGGCCGGCCCACACCGAAGAGAGGACCACCGCATGAGCACCGTGTTGCCCAGCGAACCGAAGCGTCGCCGATCCAAGAAGGCCGCCGACCCCACTCCGACCACGATGAAGGAGCTGAAGGACACGCTGTGGAAGGCGGCGGACAAGCTGCGCGGCTCGATGGACGCCTCGCAGTACAAGGACGTCATCCTCGGGCTGGTCTTCCTCAAGTACGTGTCCGACGCCTTCGAGGAACGCCGCGGCCAGATCGAGGCGGAGCTTCGCGCGGACGGGTTCGACGACGAGCAGATCGAGCCGCTGCTGGATGACGTCGACGAGTACACGGGAGCTGGCGTGTTCTGGATCGATCCCCAGGCGCGCTGGCAGCACCTCGCCGACAACGCCAAGCAGGGCAGCATCGGCCGGATCATCGACGAGGCGATGGACGCCATCATGAGCAAGAACGCCTCGCTGAAGAACACCCTGCCCAAGGGGTTCAATCGCGAGGGGGTCGATCAGAACCGGCTCGGCCAGCTCATCGACATCTTCAACAACGTCCGCTTCACCGGCCAAGGGGTGTCGAAGGCCCGCGACCTCCTGGGTGAGGTCTACGAGTACTTCCTGGAGAAATTCGCCTCGGCCGAGGGCAAGCGCGGCGGGGAGTTCTACACGCCCGCCAGCGTGGTTCGGGTGCTCGTCGAGGTGCTGGAGCCGACGTCGGGCCGGGTGTACGACCCGTGCTGCGGCTCAGGGGGCATGTTCGTGCAGACGGAGAAGTTCATCGAGGCCCACGGGAAGAAGCCGCAGGCCGTCTCGGTGTTCGGCCAGGAGCTGAACGAGCGTACTTGGCGGATGGCGAAGATGAACCTCGCCATCCACGGCATCGGCGCCAACCTCGGCCCGGTCTGGGGCGACACCTTTGCCCGCGATCTCCACCCCGAGGTGAAGGCCGACTTCATCCTCGCGAACCCGCCGTTCAACATCAAGGACTGGGCCCGCAACGAGAAGGACAGCCGCTGGCGCTTCGGCGTCCCGCCGGCCGGCAACGCCAACTACGCCTGGATCCAGCACATCCTGAGCCACCTCGCCCCAGGCGGGAGCGCCGGCGTGGTGATGGCGAACGGATCCATGTCCACCAACTCCGGCGGTGAGGGCCAGATCCGGGCCCAGATCGTGGAGGCTGACCTGGTCTCCTGCGTGGTCGCCCTGCCGACCCAGCTGTTCCGCTCCACCGGGATTCCGGTCTGCCTGTGGTTCTTCGCCAAGGACAAGACCGCGGGGAAGCAGGGATCGGTCGACCGCACCGGGCAGGTGCTGTTCATCGACGCCCGCGACCTGGGACACATGGTCGACCGAGCCGAGCGCGGCTTCACCGACGACGACATCGCCAAGATCGCTGGCACGTTCCACTCCTGGCGAGGCACTCCTTCGGCTGCTGAGCCGTACGTAGACCAGCCAGGTTTTTGTGCCTCAACCGAACCTGACGCGATCGAAGACTTTGGGTACGCCCTCACACCTGGTCACTATGTTGGAAGCGCAATAGCGGACGAGGGAATCGAAGCGATCGAAATAAGAATTGAACGACTCAAGGGACAGCTTCGAGATCAACTGTCTCGGTCGGAGCAACTTGCCGCGAATCTGTTGCATCAACTTGGGAGAGTGCGATGATACCGACTCGTTCGCTTGCTGACGTTACGTCAAAGATTGGCAGTGGCGCTACCCCTCGAGGCGGTCGCAGCGTGTATGAGGATTCAGGGATCGCCTTCATCAGATCGCAGAATGTCGTGGATTGGTCGATGAAGCTTGTTGGGATAGCTCGCATCAATGGTGACTCCGCACGTGAACTAGTTGGCGTGACCATCAAGCGGGGTGACGTGCTGATCAATATTACCGGTGACTCGATCGCGAGATGCACAGTCGTGGACCCATCGGTCTTGCCGGCTCGAGTTAGTCAACATGTTGCAATCCTTCGACCAGGCGAAGAATTAGACCCTGGGTACCTGATGGCCTACTTGATTAATCCGGCCATGAAGTCACAGCTCTTGACTCACAGCGCTGGCGGGACGAGGAATGCGTTGACAAAAGCCAAACTCTCGGCCCTTGCCATCTCGGTTCCGCCCATCGGCACTCAACGGGCAATCGCCGCCGTCTTCGGCGCCCTCGACGACAAGATTGCCGCCAACACCGCCGTCGCCAGCATCGCTGACGAATTGGCTCGAGCTCGTTTCGAGGCTATGCCGAGGACAACTGCTACACCACTGGTCAAAGTGGCCAAGTTCACCAACGGTAAGGCTTTCACCAAGGGTGCGTCTGGGTCTGGCCGCGTCGTCATCCGCATCGCCGAACTGAACTCGGGTTTGGGTGGATCAACCGTCTACAACGACATCGGGGTCGCAGACGATCATCTTGCTCGCCCGGGAGATCTTCTCTTCGCTTGGTCGGGATCACTTACGGTGCATCGCTGGTACCGGCCGGAGGCGATCATCAATCAACACATCTTCAAGGTCATACCGAGGGATGGTTATCCGATGTGGTTGGCTCATCAGGCGCTGCTGTCGCGTCTCGAGGAGTTCAAAGCCATCGCCGCGGACAAGGCCACCACGATGGGCCATATTCAGCGGCGACACCTCGAAGAGGTTGTCGCTATGCCCTCCGCCGAGCACGTTGCTGCTGAGACCGATCTGATGGATGGTCTCTGGCGCATCGCGCTCTCCGCTGAGCAGGAGAACCTCACGCTTGCTGAGTTGCGCGACACCTTGCTCCCCGCCCTGATGTCCGGTCGCCTCAGGGTCAGGGACGCCGAGCGTCAAGTCGAGGACGCGGTCTGATGAGCGACGAGCCGAACGGCTTCAGCGGCATCGAGCCGACAACCTCGATGCCGGACTGGTACTTCGAGCTGCTCGGATCGGTCAGCCGACACGTGTCGACCGGCCGCCGCCAGGCGGTTTCCGCGGTCACGCAACGACTTGTGCTGACCTACTGGCACGTCGGGCAGGAGATCCTGGAGCGGCAGAACCACGAGGGCTACGGCACCCAGGTGATCAATCGACTGTCCGCAGACCTGAAACGTTCCTTCCCTGACGCCACCGGCTTCTCGCCGCGCAACCTGCGCTATATGAGGGCGTTCGCCGCGGCCTGGCCGGATTGGGAGATTGTGCAGCGCAGCGCTGCACAATTGCCGTGGCGCCACCACCAGTATCTCCTTGACAAGCTTGATGACCCCGCGGCCCGGGAGTGGTACGCAGTCCAATCGATCGAGCAGGGCTGGAGCCGCAACATCTTGGCCCACCACATCGATACCCGGCTGAGGGAGCGCACCGGCAAGGCGATCACGAACTTTGCGGATCGGTTGCCGCCCGAGAACTCCGAGCTGGCGCAACAGGCCACGAAGGACCCGTATCTCTTCGACTTCCTCGGCGTCACCGAGCCGCGCCTGGAACGGGATCTCGAGCGGCAGCTGATGGAGCACGTCGCTGAGTTCCTGCTCGAACTCGGCCAAGGATTCGCCCTCCTCGGCCGCCAGGTCCGGCTCACCCTCGGCGGTGACGAGTTCTTCTGCGATCTCCTCTTCTACCACGTGCGGCTGCGCTGCTACGTCGTCGTCGAGCTGAAGGGTGGGGCATTTAAAGCCGACTACCTCGGCCAGCTCGGCCTCTACATCGCCGCGGTCGATGACCTGTTGGCCCGCGACGACGACGCCCCCACCGTCGGCCTCCTGCTGTGCCGGACGAAGAACTCCGTCGTCGCCGAGTACGCGCTGAG
>JBBSOW010000018.1:0-42453 GCA_038259365.1 Propionibacteriales bacterium | reverse complement strand
GCGACACCGGCCAGCGACCGTGTCGACGCCGTGACCACCTTCAACCGCAACCATTGCAGCCGATTGATCGTCTCGTCGATCGAACGTATCGCTTCTGCGGTTTCCCGTTCGGCAAGTCGTTCCATGCTCAATCGTCGCCAATAAGGACACCGCAGACGCATCCAGTAGCCCGGTTCCCACCGGAGCTTCGAGGTTCGCCATCGCTGCCATGCACCTACATTACTCGAACATGTGTTCGGTTGCAAGGGATGAAAGGTGTTTCTTTAAACGCCGCCGCAGAGGACAGCTCGACATGCCAGCCGCGGGCCAAAGCGGCGTCCCACGCTATTCTTAGCTGCTCGTCACCGAGCGTCAGGACGTCCCCAGCACTGTGCCGGACCGCTCGCGCCGCAGCCGCCACGCATTGAGGGTCGCTGATCGACACGGCATCCCGCGGTCGGGCACCTCGCTGTGTCGAGGCCGAGCCCGCTTTCGAGCAGGGCGTTACGTAGGCCGGGCAGGGTTGGCGATCCGCGCCATGAACAGCGGGGGCAGGAAAGAAGCCACTTCGTGTTTCGATCCGTCCCGATCTCCTTCGCTCCTAGCCCGATCGATCCGCAGGCTTCCACCCGCAAGCTACCCGCGATGGGTTACAACTTGGCCCTTCCCCGACGGCGCGCCGAGCAGTAGCGTGCGAACCATGAGACGCATCGTGGGGGTATGGATGGCGCTTGTCCTGCTGGTTGGCTTGCTGGTCAACGGGTCGGGAAACGCGATAGCCGACAACCCCAGGCCAGCGTCTCAGCCGGCGCTGTCCCTTGGCCCGGACGGGTTGACGGAGACGCGCAGCGAGAGGGTCCTACAGCCCGGTGTGGTGCTGACCACGATTGTTCGGGGGAACACCGACCCCGGCGACTATTGGACCGTCGAAGTCAGCATCCCGGCCGGCAGCACGTCACCCGATCCCGACGCGCCGGCCACTGCGCTGGCCACCCGGGCCGGGGCGGAGGAACTGGCCACCCGGCTTCGCGAGGCGCAGTTCGACCCGCGAGTGGAATCGGTGACCGCTCCCGACACCGCGGACTACAAGCCCGGCCGCCTGGGCTGGCGGGTCCGAGTCGGACAGACGAAGAGCCAGGCCGAGGCGGACCGCCTCAAGGACCGACTCGCGGACGCGGGATTCGCCGGTGCGAGCCGGTTCACCGGCTGGGACGGGGGGTCGCAGAGTCGGGGACCGTGGCGGTTGCAGGTGCTCACCATCGACCCCCAGAACTTCTCCGGCCGGTTGCTCGCCTCCTACGGGCCGAACCTGGAAGACCGGGAGACGGTGAGCGCGCTCAGCCGCGCCGTCGGGGCCACGGCCGCGACGAACGCCGGCTACTTCGTCTTCGATCCGGCCGCCGGGGCGCCGGGAGATCCAGCGGGGGTCGGCGTGTACGGCGGGCGGCTCCTCAGCGAGACGATCAACGCTCGACCGGCGTTGGTGTTGAGCGAAGACGCCCAGCGCAGCCGGGTCGATCGGCTGCGGTGGGTGGGCACCGTAAAATCCAGCCGTCGCACCCTCCGTCTCGACGGCGTCAACCGAGTTCCCGGGCTGATCCGTAACTGCGGGGGCCGAGACGATTCCCCCACCGACCGGCCCATTCACGACTTCACCTGCACCGATCGCGGCGAGCTGGTCGCCTTCACCCCGCAGTTCGGCCCCGCCACGCCCGCGGGCCGGGGCCTCGAAGCGGTGCTCGACAAGGAATCCCGGGTCGTGTCGGTGCGCAGGCCACGGGGTGGGCCGCTCTTGCCCGGCTACACCACCGTCCAGGCCACCGGAAACCAGATCGGCCGGTTCCGACGCGAGGCTACCGTCGGCGCGCGCTTGACAGTGAACACTCGACTACTGGGCGGCGGCGGTCGCCGCGTGGCGTCGACACCGAAGACCTCGATCGTCAACGGCGGCCCAGAGCTCGTCCGCCAAGGGCGGACCCACGTCACCCCACGCCGCGACGGATTCGTCCGCCCCGACGACCCGAGCACCTATTATGGGTTCAGCGCCCAGCGCAATCCGCGCACCTTCGCCGGAGTCGATGAACAGGGCCGGACGATCATCGTCACGGCGGATGGCCGCAGCCTGTCCAGCAATGGCCTGAGTGTCACCGAGGCCGGCGATGTCGCCCGCGACTTGGGCCTGGTCAACGCCCTCAACCTGGACGGCGGGGGCTCCACGACCATGGTCGTCGGCGGCATCGTGACGAACCAGCCATCCGACGCCACCGGTGAACGGCCCATCGGAGACGCCCTCCTGGTTCTGCCGAGGTAGCGCCAGCCCGAAACATTCCGGAACCGGAAATCCATTGGTAAGACTCGCCTCATGGAATTCGCCCGTGACAGCGCTATGGTCAATAGGACACCGACGATGTTGTCGTCCCGATCGAAAGCGGTGAGTCAGATGGCGCACGACACTACACTCGCCCCCGCATCTCGCCGTGGACCCTGGCTGTTCGCGCCGGCCATCGGCGAGGGTTCGCGCTCCGGTGCGGTGCTGTGGACCGTGATTCGGATGTTCGTCGGGGTGATGTGGGCGTACAACGTGGCCTGGAAGAAGCCCCCCGATTTCGGACTCGCGAACAAGGGCGGTCTCTACGCCTTCACCAACTTTGCCGTCGAGCATCCCGTCTTCGGGCCGTTTACCTGGGTGATCGAAACCCTGGTGTTGCCCAACTTCGTGCTCTTCGGGTGGGGAGTTCTCGTAGCGGAGACGCTGCTGGCGGTGTCGCTGTTGAGCGGCTCTTTCGTCCGGGTGTTCGCGGTGATCGGCGCGCTCCAGGCGCTCGCTATTGGCCTGTCGGTGGCCAACGCCCCCCACGAATGGCCGTGGGCGTACGCGCTGATGGTGCTCGTCCACCTGGCCCTGTTGGTCGGGGTGACGGGCCGCTATCTGGCCGTCGACGCCGTTCGCGCCAGAGCAAGCTCCGGCGCCGGCCTGGCCTGGTTCTGGGGCCTGCTGAGCGTAGGACTCGCAGCCTTGGCGATCGCGTCCCTCCTCGGGGAACCCCTGACCGGCAAGGGGAAGAATCTGAATCTGCCGGACCTGGAATTCGGTCTCGGAGCCTACAACCTGCTCGGCGCAGCGTTCCTGCTCGTCGTCGGATTGGCTCTGCTCGTCTGGTCCTTCGCCCGCCGTCGGCTGGTGGCGCTGATCGGCTCGGTGATTGCGGCGGCGGCCGCGATCAGTCTGCGCGTCCAGATCGGGTATAGCACTCCACTACTCGGCGGCGAGGGCACGGCCGCCACGTACTTTCTCACTCTGGCCGTCGTCGCGGTGGCCTTGGCTGCGCGTCCAAAGGCTCGGGTGGATCACAACGACGCGGACGACAATGCCGACGAGCATTCGGCGGAGGACCGGTCCGCGACGCATGCCTGAGGTGGTCGACGGCGGCGACCGAGCCTGCGGCGAACTGCTCCTCGTGCTGGCGAAGCGCGCTCGCCAACTGGGCGCCGGCGTCGAAGTGCGGCTGATCGCGACCGATCCCGCCGCCGCCATCGATCTGCCCGCGTGGTGTTACCTGACGGGACACGAGTTCCTGGCTGCGGCATCGATGCCCGACGGCCGACCGTGCTATGACGTTCTGCTCGTCGAGAACGCCCGGCAGACCTTTGCCCATCAGCCGTGGCGGCTCCAGCAGGCACCAACCGGGAGCCTTCAAAAATTGAGATCCCTCGATGAGACACAGATCTGACAAACAAGGAGAACGTCATGAACGGAATCGTCATCAACCTTACGCACTCGGGCGACGACGTGGACCGCACCAGCGTGGCCATGGTCGTCGCGGGGGCGTCGGTGGCCTCGGCTCAAGACACCACGGTCTTTTTGTCGTCCGAGGGCACTCGCCTCGCCGCCAAGGGCGTGGCCGAGACCCTGCACGAAGAAGGCTTCGCCCCGCTGGGGGAGCTGGTCTCCACGTTCGTCGAAGCGGGCGGCAAGATCCTGGTCTGTAGCCCTTGCGCGAAGAAGCGCGACATTGGCGAGGAAGATCTGATCGAAGGCGCCAACATCGTCGGTGGCGCTACGTTGGTCGCCCTGCTGGCCGACGGCGCCGCCAGCCTTTCGTTCTGAGCTGGGCGCTTAGATGGTGAGTGGATAGGCGATTCTATGGCTGAACAATCAGAGCTGGGCAAAGCCGATCTGGAGTACGACGGTGGCGCCATGGATTGCGGCAGCGGGCTGCTGCTGGCGATCACGACTCGGATGCGCCGGATCGAGCCTGGCCAGGTCCTGCTTCTGCACACCCGGGAGCCATCGGTGCTAGCCGACCTACCCGCCTGGGCACGGCTATCGGGCCACGATCTGGTGGCGGTGGATCGTGCCGAGAGACGCGCCGGACCATGGCGGTTGTGGATCCGCCGCGGCGGTGCGCGCCCGCCCACGCCCTACGAGGACCCCAGGGACCAGGTAACCGGTTATACCTCCGGTACCGCCGCACCACTGGGCTCGCGCCTGTGGATCTACTCCAACTTCCACTGCAACCTGGCCTGCGGTTACTGCTGTGCAGGATCGTCCCCGAAAGCCGCCAAACGCGAGTTCGGGGTCGAGTTGGCTGCTCGGGCGGCGAAAGAGTTCGTGGCGCTGGGTGGCCGGGAGTTGTTGATCACCGGCGGCGAACCCTTCCTGCACCCAAAACTCGACGAGTTGATCAAGGTGTGCGCAGAACACGTGCCGGTGACGGTGTTGACCAACGCGATGGTCTTCGCTCGCGGGCGACGCCGAACGATGCTCGAATCGCTGGACCGCGACCGGGTCACCCTGCAGATCAGCCTAGATTCCGCAGGCCCGGAACTGCACGATCGCCAGCGCGGCGAAGGGTCGCACGCTCGGGCGTTGTCCGGGATCCGGTTGGCTGCAGACCTGGGTTTCCGGGTGCGCGTCGCGGCGACCTACGGGCCCAAGGACGCCGACGCGGCGGGAGACCTGAACGGCTTTCTCGCCGAGCTCGGGGTGGCCGAGGGGGACAGGTTGATCCGACCCATAGCCCACGAGGGCTTCGCCGACGACGGCGTCGAGATCAGTTTGGACACCGTCGAACCGGAACCGACGCTGACCGCCGACGGTGCGTGGTGGCATCCCGTGGCCGTCACCAACGACCATCTCCAGGTCTCGGAATCTCCGTTGCCCCTGGTCGACCTCTACGACGTCATCGGCGACGTCGTGGCGATGCAGACCGCAGCGGGAGCCGAGGGCCGGACGGTTTTTCGTTGCACGTGAGCTCTCGAAACGCTGCGGCGTAGCTGTTTCTTGGACGCTCGCGCGGTCACCGCAGCATTCCGGGCCTCACCGGCGATCGATGCTCGAAGGTTCCGGCTCAGCGGCCGCCGCGAACCCGTGGCGATCTCGGCGGTGACGGTGGCGGAGTTTGCTGCCGCCGCCGGTGCGACGAATGATTCGCTGGAGCGACCGCGTTGACCGAGGACCTACCCTTGATGACGCGCGACGCCGTGGGTCTCTCCTGTCTAAAGAGCCTCATCGACATCGTCGAGGTGTAGGGCAGACGTTACGAAGGCCAGAACCAGAGCCCGTGTCGGTGGCTGGCGGATCGAGTGGAGACGGGACTCATGGTCGCGGAATCGAGGACTCAATCGGGTCCGTTCTCCCACCCGGGATTTTCTGCGTTCTGGTGGGCGGCGACGGTTTCGGCCTTTGGCACCTACATCACGATCCTGGCGTTCCAGGTACTCGTGATCACCACCCTGGGCGGCACGGCGTTCGACGTCGGTCTGATCAACGCGGCTCGCTGGGTCCCCTACCTGGCGTTCGGGCTCGTGATTGGTGCGTTCGTCGACCGACTCCGCCGCAAGCCGCTCCTCGTGGCCACCGACGCCGGCCGTGGCGTCCTGCTGTTGGCCATTCCCGCCCTGTCGGCGGCGGCCTTGCTGTCTATGCCGGTGCTGATCGCGTTCGTCGGTGTCTTCGGCCTGTTGTCTCTGGCCAACGACGCGGCCCACCCCTCCTTGCTCCCTCGACTTGTGCCGCCTTCGGCGCTACTGCCCGCGAACGCGCGTCTCGATCAGAGCGCTTCGGCGGCGCAGACGTCGGGGCCGGCGATAGCCGGCGCTCTCGTCACGGCCGTGGGGGCGCCGTTGGCCGTGCTGGCCGACGCCGTCACTTACCTGTTTTCCGCCGTGGTGACGTCCCGGATCCGCGTGGTCGAGCCGACGCCCGACCGCGACGCTCCTCGGCACCTGCTCACCGACATCGCCGAGGGGATGCGGTGGGTGTATCGGCATCGGGTGCTCGCTCCGAAGGCCATCACCGGACACGCCTGGTTCGTCTTCAACGCGATGCTGGGCACGGCGTTCGTGCCCTTTGTGCTGCTCGGGCTCGGGCTCACCGCCTTCGAACTCGGTGTCACCCTGGCCGCGGCCGGGGTGGGCGGCCTCCTCGGTGCCCTCGTGTCTACTCGGCTGGGCATGCGTTGGGGCGTCGGAGCGACGGTGATCGCGGCGCAGTTGCTCGGCGCGGTCGGCTGGCTCATCATCGGGGCCGGTCCGGCCGCCGTCGGTTCCGACGCCCGAATCCTCACCGTGGGAGTGTTGGCTTTCGGGCAGTTCGTCTGGGGCATCTCGCTGGGCGCCAGCAATGCCAACGAGATGGGTTACCAGCAGTCGATCACCCCGGATGCGCTGCAGAGCCGGATGAACATCACGATCCGCTCGGTCAACCGAGCCTCGATCGTGGTGGGGGCGCCACTGGGCGGGCTCTTTGCCGACGAGTTCGGCTACCGCACCACCATGGCAATCGGCGCGGCGGGATTCGTCGTCGTCGCAGTGGTCCTCGCGTGTTCCCCGTACCGTCGGGCCCGCCACGGTGACCCGGTCGGCCAACCTACGCCTGGTCGTTGAACCCGGGCCAGGCGGGCACGGTACCGCCCAGCTTGGCGGCGGCCGCGGCCCCGTCCGCCAGCCCGGCGAGGGCCAGCCGGGTGACGCGGGAGTCTCCGGCGACGGCGAGCCAGCTTCCTAGGTAGGGCAGCAGCGCGGCCTCCATCTGCGCCCGCAGCTGGGCCGACTTTGCGGCGTTACTCATCCGGTAGGGCAGCGCATACACCGCCTCGGCGACCGGTACCTCGGTCCCGCTCGCGGCCAGCGCGTCGACAAGTATGTCGTTCAGTCGTTCGTGCGCTGCGAGGCGCGCCATGCACTCCTTGCGCGCTTTGCTGCCGGCCCGGAGCGGAGCCGCCGCGGCCTGATAGCCGTAGACGATGGCGTACAGCTGCCGGAGCAGGTCGGCGGCCGCGGCGCCCTCTGAGCCGGCAAGCACCTGCGGCGCGGGGGATCTGAGCGCGACGGCGCCATTGCCCTCTAAGACCGGTGCCGAGGCAGCGAAGGCCGCCACCGAGGCGAGCAGGAGGGAGCGCAACCCGTTCTCGGCCTCCGCAGCGGCACTCGCAGTCTCACGGACCTGCTTCAGCTGCTTGGTCCGCTTCTTTCCGATCGCCTTCACCTGCTTCTTGGAGGCGTCATCGGTGGCCGAAGCGGGTGTGACGTCGGCGGAGGGGCGGGTCAACGGCTCCTCGGCGTTCAAGGCGGCGGCGTGGAGCGCGTGCGCTCGGGACAGGTCGGTGAATCGATCGGCGTTGTCGGAGTCCGAGGCCGCCAACGCTGCGGCGAACTCGGCTAGTTGGCTCTCGAGGGAGGCAATCGCTGTGCCCATTGGCAGGGGTGCCCGGCTCGCCATCAGCTGGGAGGGTTTTGGCCCGCTCATGGTGGGATCCGAGACCGCGCATCCCCCGAGCGCCGCTCCCGCCAGGACGCCCGCACCGCCGAGTACCAGGCTCCGACGAGTCAACCGCGCGCTCCTCACCGGGCCAACCTACTGGCTCGTCCGCGTGTGCAAACTTTCATGGAACGATGACGGCCTTGAGACACTCGCGGGAGCGGGTGGCCGCGAGGGCCTCGGCGTACTCGTCGAGGGAGAAGCGGTGGGTTATCATACCTTCGGTGCCGACGGCGTCGCTGCGCAGCCAGCGCATCGTCTTGTCGAACTCGTTGCTTTGCGCGAACGAACCCTGGATGCGGATCTCGCGCCGGAAGATCTCGTACGGCGAGACCTCCCAGCGTGCGGACTCGTCGGC
Organism: Propionibacteriales bacterium; assembly: GCA_038259365.1. Lineage (GTDB taxonomy): Bacteria > Actinomycetota > Actinomycetes > Propionibacteriales > Propionibacteriaceae > JBBSOW01. The sequence continues at coordinate 34,354 of JBBSOW010000018.1, read as the reverse complement.
CATCCCGTAGACGACGATGGTGCCCGCGTCGCGGACGAGTTGCATCGCCTGCCCGAGCACCGAGACCTGGCCACTCGCGTCGGCGACGACGTCGTAGCCCTCCCCGACACGACGCGAGAGTTCCTCGGTGGTCGCTTCCGGGGCTCCTCGATCGACGCACAAGATGCCCAGCCCGAGCCGCTCGGCAACGTCGAGCTTGAACTGGGTGGGAGCGGCCACCGTGACCGAAGCGGCCCCGGTAGCCCGCAGGAGTTGGGCCAGCAACAATCCGGTGGGTCCGGCGCCGAACACCAGCGCTTGGGCGCCAGGACGCATCCCGATCGCGTCGACGCCGTGCACCACACACGCCAACGGCTCGGCGAACACGGCTTGTTCCACACTGAGATCGTCGGCGGGATAGCACTGACCGGCGTCGGCCGCGACGTACTCGGCGAAGCCACCTTGGGCGTTGACGCCCTGAGCGCGCGTATGGGGGCAGGCCACGGCCATCCCGCGCCGACAATCCGCGCAGGTACCGCAGCCGCGCGCGTTGTCGACGGTGACGCGTTGGCCCACCCGCAGCGTGGTCACCCCCGTCCCCAGCTCGGCCACCTCACCGACCATCTCGTGCCCGGGTGTGAGCGGATAGGTGGGGGAGAACTCGCCGGCGTGCAGGTGTAGATCGGTTCCGCACACCCCGGTCATCAACACCTTGAGCAGGACCTGGCCCGGCGCCGGATCGGGCCGCGGAATTTCGGCCAGCTCGAACTTCCCCGGCTCGGCGTAGACGATGGCGCGCACGGTGCCTCCTGGCGTTTCGAGGTGCTTGGTCCAAGGCTGTTCAGTGCTGGTGAGGCTTGCGGGCCAACCTACCGGCAGGGGTGTCGGGCGCGGCCGGGTCCTCGACTTCGCTGTGACGACGGAGGAGATCCAGCACGGCAAAGACCAGCGCTATCGCGATGAAGCCGATGGTCCAGCGCAGGCTCATGGATAGTGCCTGGCCGTAGTCGCCCTGGCTCGTCGCGAGCGCGGCGAAGAACTGGGCCAACACGACCGCCACGCCAATGGCCGAACCCACCCGCTGCACGGTCTGCAGCATCCCTCCGCCGGAACCGGCCTGCGCCGGATCGACCTCTGCGAGCGTGAGCGTGACGTTGGGCGTGATGACCAGGCCGCCGCCGAAACCGGCCACCAGGAGCGCGGGGGCCAGCTTGAGCCCGACGGCGCCGTCGAGCAGGGGAGCGAGCAGGTCGATGACGACGAGGCCCGCGATCACCATGCCGATTCCGGCCACCGCAAGCCACCGCCCGAACCGCTCGACGAGCCGTCCGCTGATCCAGGCCGACACGGCCGAACCGATCGCGAACGGGGTGACGCTGGCCCCCGCTTGGAAGGCGCTGTAGCCCAGACCGTTTTGCAGGTAGAGGGTGAGGATCAAGAAGACCGACGTGAACCCGGCGAAGTAGAACGTGCCCAGACTAAGCCCGTACATGTAGGGCCGCACCGTGAGCAGGCTGAGCTCGATCAGCGATTCCTTGCCCCGGCGGTTCCACCATCGCTCCCAGAAGTAGAAGACGACGAAGAGGGCGGCGGAGGGGGCCAGCAACCACCACGGCCGCTGAGCCAGACCGTCTCCATTGCTGCCCTCGACCAGGGGGTAGAGAATCAGCAGGAGCGCGCCGGCGAACAGCCCCACGCCGACCGGATCGAGCGACTGCCTGGGCCCACGCGGGCCGGCGGCCGGCAGGAACCTCGGTGCCAGCAGCAGCACCGCAAGCCCGATGGGGAGGTTCACGTAGAAGACCAACCGCCACCCCCAATCGGGTCCACCGAGACGCACCAACAGCCCACCCAGCAACGGGCCGACCGCCGTCGAGACGCCGACGACCGCGCCGAACAGCGCGAACGCTCGAGCGCGTTCTCGGCCGGCAAACAGGTTTTGGATGAAGCCTGTGACCTGCGGGGCGATCATGCCGCCGCCGAAGCCTTGGGCGACGCGGGCGAGCGAGATCAACGCCGCGTTCGGCGCGGCACCCGCGAGCGCGCTGGAGACGGTGAACAGCGCCACGCCCACCATGAAGATGGTGCGACGGCTGCGGGCATCCCCGAGCCTACCCATCGGCACCAGGGCCACGCCGAAGGCCAACGAATAACCCGCGACGATCCACTGCAGGTGGCTCTCGTCGGCCTGCATGCTCTCCTGCAGGGTGGGCAATGCGACGTTGACGATGCTCACATCCAGCAGCGTCATGGCGCCCGCCAGCAGGCAGATCGCCAGCGCTTTCCAGCGGGCGGTGTCTTGGCCGATGTCCGCCGTGGATGTGGACCGGATGCTCACAGGGGCGCCGAGGACGAGGGCATGGTCCCCATCCTAGAGGCGACGACCTCGCTGAGGTGACTATGATTGGGAGCCACCGCGCGCGAGACCACCCCTCGCCGCCGCTGACCACAATCGCTTGACCACAACCGGATGAGGGGCCCACGATGAACGAAACCAAACTGCGCGAGGCGATAGCCCCGGTGGTGCAGGACGCAGCTCTGGAGCTGGAAGCCATCGACGTGATTCCCGCCGGTAAGCGCCGGCTCGTGCGGATCACCCTGGACGGCGAAGGCCCCGCGGGTCGCGGCCCCTCCCTGGACGAGATCACCTCCGCCACGAGGGCTATTTCGGCCATGCTCGACGAGTCCACGGTCACTGGGGACCGCCCCTACACCCTCGAAGTCTCCTCCCGCGGCACGAGCCGCCCCCTCACCGAACCCAAGCATTGGCGGCGTAACCGCGATCGCCTGGTCAAGGTCGTCCTCGCTAGCGACGAGTCGCTGAAGGGTAGGGCTAGCGACGAGTCGCTGAAGGGTGGAGCTAGCGAGGAGTCGCTGAAGGGTGGAGCTCGCGACGAGTCGATCGAGGGTCGCATCGCCGAGACCGACCGGGACGGCGTCACGCTCACCATCGCCGGAGCCAAGAAGCAGCCAGACACCCAGCGTCGGCTGACGTGGGCCGAGATTCGCTCTGCGGTCATTCAGGTGGAACTCAACCGCAAGGACATCCCGACCGGTGCGGACGCCGACACCGACACCGACGACGAAGAGACGGAGTAGGTCATGGACATCGACATCACCGCCCTGAAGGCCCTGGAGCGGGACAAGGAGGTCCCCCTCGACATCCTCGTTTCGGCCATCGAAGAGGCGATGCTGAACGCCTACGACAAGACGCCCAACCCGGTGCCCGGAGCGCGGGTGAAGCTGGATCGCAAATCCGGCAAGGTCGTCGTGCTGGCGCCCGAGCGCGACGAGGAGGGAGCCGTCATCTCCGAGTACGACGACACCCCCGACGGCTTCGGCCGCGTCGCCGCCGCCACGGCACGGCAGGTCATCTTCCAGCGCCTCCGCGACATCGAGGACGAGCAAAAATACGGCCACTTCTCCGCCAGCGAGGGCGACATCCTCTCCGGCACCGTCCGTCAGGACCGGGCATCGAAGACGGTAAAGGTCGATCTGGGCAAGATCGAGGCCATCATGCCGCTGGCCGAGCAGGTGCCCGGGGAGTCCTACCGACACAACCAGCGGCTGCGGGTCTACGTCGTCTCGGTGCGCAAGGAACTGCGCGGACCCCAGGTGGTGGTCTCGCGCACCCACCCCGACCTGGTGAAGAAGCTGTTCAAAATGGAGGTGCCCGAGATCGAGGACGGCACCATCGAGATCATGGCCATCGCCCGCGAGGCCGGGCACCGCACCAAGATCGCCATCGTCAGCCACAACCCGGACGTCTCGGCCAAGGGGGCCTGCATCGGCCCGATGGGTCAGCGAGTGCGGGCGGTCATGCACGAGTTGAACGAAGAGAAGATCGACATCATCGACTATTACGAGGACCCGGCGCGTTTCGTCGGCCAGGCGCTCTCCCCGGCCAAGGTCCAGTCGGTCACCGTGATCGATCGGGCGGCGCGGGTCGCCCGCGTCGTCGTCCCGGACTATCAGCTCTCCCTCGCCATCGGCCGGGAGGGCCAGAACGCCCGGCTAGCCGCCCGGTTGACCGGATGGCGCATCGACATCCGCTCCGACGCCGAGCAGGCCGTCGGCGAGTAGGTTGCCGACCCCGTCACACCCCATCGGTTGCTCGCCCAAGGAGTGGCACTTCGGGAAATCTCGGGCTCAGCGAGGGCCCCGGCCTCCGGGCCGGATGACCCCGGCTTTTGCGGCCTTCATGACCGCGTCGGCTTCGGCCCGGGTGAGTACGCCGTCGACGACGGCCTTGTCTAGCCGGGTCTGGAGGGCGGCCGCGCGCTCCGCCCTTCTCTCCGCCTTCTTCTGCGCCTGGACCTCGTCGAGGGCCTGGGTGACCTTGGCGTCGTCGAGGCCGAGCTTCCCGGCGAGGGCCTTGGCGAGCTCGGCCCGCCGAGCGGCTCGATTCGCTTGCCGCTGCTCGGCGCTGGGCTTCTCGCTCGGCTTGGCTTGTGGCGTGGCCGCCCTGCGGTCGGCATGGATCTCCTTCAAGGCCGCCTTCAGCTCGGCCTCGTCGACGCCCAGCTTCTGCGCAAGCGCGGCTTTGTCGATCCCTACCCCCCGCTGGTGGTGGCCGTTCCTGTTCGCCCGTCCCTGCCCATCCTTGGGGTTCGCGGAGGGCGTGGTGGAGGCGCTCGGCGAGCTGCTGGGTGAGGGTGTTGGGTCGGCCAAGGCCACCGAGCTGACGCCCAGCCCTAAGCTCAGGGTGGTCAGCCCGGCGGCGGCGCCGATGGCGACCTTCTTTCCTGTGTTCATCGCAGATACCTTTCGTTTGGGATGGTCCGGTGATCCAGGACCTTAGCCGCCACAACTGTGCGGGAGCTGTGCCCAGCTGTGCGTAAGTTTTGGGGCCAGGACGCTCGGGTCCGCCTCACCCCGCTCATGCCTGCGCTTCCGGCTCGATGTCTACATCGAGCCGGAACCGGCATGTCGAGCGTGCTGGGAGGGGACGGAGGATGGTGTCCTGGTTGCCGGAACCGGCGGACAATTCGGGCCACTGGCCGTCTGGGCAATCCCCGGATCGCCCAACAACTCTGTCTCTCGGGTGGCGCCACCGCCAAGCACGTCGCCAAGATCTTCACCACGCTCGAACTGCCGCCCCGCGCCGACAACCGCCGGGTCCGCGCCATCTTGGCCTACCTCACTACCGTGCGCGAATGACTTAGGCTGAACCGGTGAATCCGAGGACGTGCGTGGGCTGTCGAGAAAGTTGTGCCCCCGGGCCCGCCGAGGCCCAGGAGCTGGTGCGGTTGGCCTGGGACGCCCAGGCGGGCACGGTGATCGCCGACGTTCGCCGACGAGCCTCGGGCCGCGGTGGCTGGATTCATCCCCGCCGGAGCTGCGTTGACCGGGCTGTGAAGAAGCGTGCCGTCAACCGGGCCCTCCAGCGGCGCGTCGACGATGCTCAACTGGCCGCACTTTTGGACCGACTCCTCACTCGAACCGCTGCCTGAGAGCACCGAATTGGGGCTGCACGACGCCTTCGAGGGGCTCGCGAGGCATTGAGATTGCCCGAGCCTTGCCCGCGGGCATAGAGTTGGACAGCGCTCGCACACGGTGTGCGAGGAAAACCAGAAGGTGGGCTCACGCTCATGACCACTCGATGAGTACAGCTAAATGAGCAAGTTCAACAACTAACTGGTCCGCACAGATACCCACGCGGACCTCAAGGAGAGTAGTGGCCAAGGTCCGCGTATACGAGCTCGCAAAAGTGCTCGGTGTCGAAAGCAAAGAAGTTCTCAAAACCCTGAACGATATGGGCGAATTCGTCCGATCAGCCTCATCCACCATCGAGGCCCCGGTCGTTCGTCGGCTGAAGGAGAAGCTAGACGCTCCGGCCGCCAAGGGAGCCGGCGAGAAGCCGGCCGGTAAGCCCCAGCCCCAGACGGCCAAGCCCTCGGCCACGCCCGGCCCGAAGCCCGCCCCTAAGCAGACGACGTCAACCACGCCCGCGGCGGCTAAGCCCGAGGCTCCCGCAGCGGTTGCCAAGCCCGCTCAACCCGAGGCACCGCCAGCCCCTCAAACCGAGGAGGCAAAGCCCGGTCGTCCCGTCGCGGCCAACCCCTTCGACGCTGCCCCGCAGGGGACCAGGCCGGCCGAAACGAAGCCGGCCGAAACGAAGCCGGCCGAAACGAAGCCGGCCGAAACGAAGCCAGCCGAAACGAAGCCGGCCGAAACGAAGCCGGCCGATTCGTCGGCCGCCGACGGTTCCGCTGCCGCCGAACGCCCTGCCAGCGGTGCGACCCCTGGCCCGCGGCCCGGCCCCGCCGCGCGTCCCACCACCCCGGGAGCGCGTCCGGGCGCGCCCCGTCCGGGTGAGCGCCCCAGCGGTGCACGTCCCGACGACCGTCGCGGCGGCGATTCCCGTCCCGGCGGCCGCCCTGGAGCCGGTGGTGGCGCCCCCGGCGGGGCCCGTCGCCCCTCGGCTCGTCCCGGCAACAACCCGTTCGCACCGTCCCAGGGCATGGGGCAGCGTCGCCCCGAACAACCGCGCCCCGAGCGCACCGAGCGCTCGGATCGCCCGGGGGGACCTCGCCCGCCGGCGGGTCGTCCAGCGGGACCCGGCGGCGCCCCGCGCCCAGCCGGTGGCGGCGGTGGCATGCCCGGCATGCCGCGCCCCAACCCGGCCATGATGCCCAAGCAGAGCTCCGGCCAGCTCGGTGCCGCCCCCGCCCGCGGTCGGGGCGGCCCCGGCGGTGCCCGTGGTCGTGGCGGCCCCGGCGGCGCCCGTGGCGGTCCCGGTGGCGGTCCCGGCGGCCCACCCATGGGTGGCGGCCGCGGTGGTCGCGGAGGCCGCGGCGGTTCCGGCACCCAGGGTGCGTTCGGTCGCCCCGGCGGCCCATCGCGCCGCGGCCGCAAGTCCAAGAAGCAGCGCCGTCAAGAGTTCGATCAGATGGAAGCTCCCGCCATCGGCGGCGTACGCATGAAGCAGGGCGACGGCTCGACGGTGCGGTTGCGTCGCGGCGCCTCGCTCAGCGACTTCGCCGACAAGATCGGCGTGGACGCGGCATCGCTGGTGCAGGTGCTTTTCCACCTGGGCGAGATGGTGACCGCCACCCAGTCGGTCAACGATGAGACCCTGCAGCTGCTGGGCGAAGAGCTGAAGTACCGCATCGAGGTCGTCTCCCCAGAGGACGAGGATCGCGAGCTGCTGGAGCGCTTCAGCCTCGAGTTCGGCGAGAACGACGGCGACGACGACGATCTGGCCCCGCGGCCTCCGGTCGTCACCGTCATGGGCCACGTCGATCACGGTAAGACCAAGCTCCTCGACGCCATGCGCCAATCCAACGTGGCGGGCAAGGAGGCCGGTGGCATCACCCAGGCCATCGGCGCCTACCAGGTGTCTACCGAGGTCGAGGACATCGAGCGCAAGATCACGCTCATCGATACCCCGGGTCACGAGGCGTTCACCGCAATGCGGGCCCGCGGCGCGAAGTCCACCGACATCGCCGTGCTCGTCGTGGCCGCCGACGACGGCGTGATGCCGCAGACCATCGAGGCGTTGAACCACGCCCAGGCGGCCGACGTGCCGGTTGTGGTCGCGGTCAACAAGATCGACAAGGAGGGCGCCGACCCGACCAAGGTGCGCGGTCAGCTCACCGAGTACGGCCTGATCCCCGAGGAGTACGGCGGCGACACCATGTTCGTCGACGTCTCGGCGATCAACGGCGAGGGCCTGGACAAGCTGTTGGAAGCGGTCGTGCTGACCGCCGACGCGGCCCTGGATCTGCGCGCGAATCCCGAGATGGACGCTCAAGGCGTGGCCATCGAGGCGCACCTGGACAAGGGACGCGGCCCCGTGGCCACGGTCCTGGTCCAGCGCGGCACCCTGCGGGTCGGGGATTCGATCGTCGCCGGACCGGCCTATGGCCGTGTTCGTGCGCTGGTCAACGACCACGGCGAGAACGTCAGCGAAGCCCCTCCGGCCATGCCGGTCCAGGTCGTCGGCCTGACGGCCGTGCCGGGCGCCGGCGACTCCTTCTTGGTGGTGAACGACGACCGTACGGCCCGCCAGATCGCCGATCAGCGCGAGGCGCGCAAGCGTGCCGCCCTGCAGGCCTCCGGCGCCCGTCGCAAGACCCTGGATCAGCTCTTCGAGCAATTGGAGAAGGGCGAAACCCAGGAGCTCCTGCTCATCCTCAAGGGCGACGGTTCGGGATCGGTCGAGGCGTTGGAAGACGCGCTCGCCAAGATCGACATCGGCGAGGAGGTGTCGCTGCGGGTCATCGATCGCGGTGTCGGTGCCATCACCGAGACCAACGTCTCGCTCGCCGCGGCCTCGGGTGCGGTCATCATCGGATTCAACGTTCGCGCCCAAGGCAAGGCCACCGAGATGGCCGACCGCGAGAACGTCGACATCCGTTACTACTCGGTGATCTACTCGGCCATCGACGAGATCGAGGCCGCCCTGAAGGGCATGTTGAAGCCGATCTACGAGGAGGCCCAGCTGGGCACCGCGGAGATCCGGGCCACCTTCAAGTCCTCCAAGGCGGGCACGATCGCCGGCTGTATGGTCACCAGCGGCATCATGCGACGTCGCGCCAAGGCCCGCCTGGTCCGCGACGGAGCGGTGATCACCGATTCCGAGGTCAGTTCGCTGCGTCGGGAGAAGGAAGACGCCACCGAGGTGCGCGAAGGCTTCGAGTGTGGTTTGACGCTGTCGAACTACTCCGACGTCAAGGTCGGCGACATCTTGGAGACCTACGAGATGCGCGAGAAGCCGAGGAACTAAGAAGCAACGGCCGGGATCGGTGTGGGGTTCAGCCTCGTGCCGGTCCCGGTCGTCGGTCTACCCGGGTCGGCACTTCTCGATCCGGTCACGAGGACAAGGAGACGAAGATGGCTAGCCCACGGGTGCATCAGCTGGAGGACCGGATCAAGGTCGTCGTCGCGGAGATGTTGGAGCGGCGGATCAAGGACCCGCGGCTCGGTTTCATCACCGTCACCGACGTCTCGCTCACCGGAGACAGCCGCGATGCGAAGATCTTCTACACCGTGCTCGGCGACGACAACGATCTCGCCGGCACCGAGGCGGCGTTGAAGTCGGCCACGGGACTGTTGCGCTCGACGGTCGGCAAGCGGCTCGCGTTGCGTTACGCCCCCACCCTCACCTTCGTGCCGGACCTGATTCCGCAGACCTCGCGCGAGTTCGAGGAACTGTTGAACAAGGCCAAGGAGCGTGACGCCGAGCTCGCCGCGCAGGCCGCGCAGGGGCAGTACGCGGGGGAGACCGACCCCTACCGCAAGCCCCACGACGAGGGCCAGCCCGCGGATCCGGTGGACCAGCTGGCCGCGCGCGGGGAGGACGACACCGTTCAATGAGCCTAGAGAAGGCGACTCCGGCACAGGGCAGGACCGCTCAGCCTCCGACGGGGATCGTCGTCGTCGACAAGCCGCCGGGCTGGACCTCGCACCAGGTGGTCGGCCGGTTGCGTCGCATCCTCGGCGTTCGCAAGATCGGGCACGCCGGGACTCTCGATCCCATGGCGACGGGAGTGCTCGTCGCCGGGGTGGGCCGGGCCACGCGCCTGTTGGGCTACCTCATGCTCACCGAGAAGGACTACACCGCGACGATCCGGCTGGGCGTCGCCACGGTGACCGACGACGCCGAGGGCGAGACCGTCGACACTCCGGGCGCGGCCGGGATCACCGAAGACGATGTCCGCGCGGCCGTTCGCGCGTTCGTCGGGGAGATCTCCCAGGTGCCGTCGGCGGTCTCGGCCATCAAGGTCGACGGCTTGCGTTCCTACGCACGGGTCCGGGCGGGCGAAGAGGTCGAGCTTGACGCTCGGCGGGTCACCGTGCACGAGTTCACCGTCTCCGATTTCCGAAGCGGCGAGATCCACGGCGTCCCGGTCCTCGATCTGCAGGCTCGGGTGCGCTGCTCCTCGGGCACCTACATCCGCGCCCTGGCCCGCGATCTCGGCGCCGCGCTGGGCACCGCCGGACACCTGACCGCGCTGCGGCGGACGCGGGTGGGAAACTTCGGGATCGAGCAGGCCGAGGTGCTCGACACGACGGCTAGCGAGGGCGCCGTCGAGACCGTGCGGCTGGTCAGCATCGACGACGTCGCCGCCGCCAACTTCGCCACCGTGGCGCTGAGCGCCGAGCAGGCCACCGACGTGGGCTTTGGCCGTCGGCTACGCCAATGCGAGCTGCCAGCCTCCCCGGCCGCCATGATGGATCGAGACGGTCGTTTTTTGGCGCTCTACGCCCAGCAGGGCGACGATGCCGTCGCGGAGGCTGTATTCGTGGGAAACGAGGAGCGCGCATGAGCCCGACGGCGGTAGTCATCGGCAACTTCGACGGTGTGCACAGTGGCCATCAGGCGCTCCTGCGCGCGGCCCGCGAGCAGGCCCCCGAGGGCGCCGAGGTCGTCGTCGTCACGTTTTGGCCGCACCCCATGGCGGTCCTGCGGCCCGAGGCGAATCCGCCCATGCTCACCGACCTGCGGCGGCGCATGGCGCTGCTCAGCCAGGCGGGCGCCGACCGCGTCGAGGTGTTGCCGTTCACCCGCGAGGTCGCCGAGTGGAGCCCCGCCGAGTTCGTCGATCGGGTGCTCCTGCCGCTGGAGCCCGCCGTCGTCATGGTGGGGGAGAACTTCTGTTTCGGCAAGTCCGCCGCCGGCAATCTCGAGACCCTGCGCGAGCTCGGCGCGGGGGAGTTCGAGGTGCGAGGCCTAGAGCTGTACTGCCCCGAGGGCACCCGGCCGGCGTCCTCTACCCGGGTCCGCAACGCGCTCGCCGCCGGGCAGGCCGCCGAGGCGGCCGTCATGCTGGGCCGACCGTTTCGCGTCAGCGGCGTCGTGGTCCAAGGAGCGCAGCGGGGCCGCGAGTTGGGCTTCCCGACCGCCAACCTCCCCGCAGTGACGGGATGGGCGATTCCCGCCGACGGGGTCTACGCCGGCTGGCTCACCCGTCTCGATCACGACGACGCGCCCGCGTGGCCGGCCGCCATCTCGGTGGGCACCAATCCGACCTTCGACGGCGTGGCCCGCACCGTCGAGGCCTACGTCCTGGATCGCACCGACCTGGAGCTGTACGGGGTCGAGGTGGCCATCGATTTCGTCGAGCACATCCGCGGCCAAGTCAGGTACACCGGGCGGGAGGATCTGATCGAGCAGATGCACCACGACGTAGCCCGGTGCCGTGAGATCCTCCTGGCTCGGCCGGCTTGAGCCGCCGCTGAATCAGGCAGCGCCGAGCAGCCGAGCGGCGGCGGCAGCGGCGGCGCCCAGGATCACCACGACGATGTAGGGCGCCTTGAGCGCGAGGGCGAGCCCGCCGGCCAGCAAGGCCGCGAGCCGGGCGTCGACGCTGAGGTGGGGGCCGTCGGCGAAGGCGTTCACCACCGTCAGCGAGGCCAGGAGACCGATCGTGATCGCCCCGGCCACCCGCATGATGCGGGGGCTTTCCAACCTCTCGGCAGGAATCAGGTAGCCGGCGAGCTTGAGCGCGTAACACAGCACGGCCGCCCCCAGGATCCAGACCCACAGGTTCCACGAGTCCACGTCAGGCCCTGTCGCTCGCGCTGGGGCTCCCCGCGTAGGGATCCAGGTCGGGCTCGAGCCCCTCATCACTGCGCCCGTGGGAGAACCAACCGATCAGGGCGGCCACGAGCGCCGCGATGATGATGGGGATGCCGGGCGCCACGAACGGGACGGCAAGGGCGGTGACGAGTCCGCACACCGCGGCGATCGCCACCGGTTCGCGGCCCTTGAGCCGCGGCCACAGCAACCCGAGGAAGGCGGCGACGGCGGCGCCGTCGAGGCCGAAGGCCTTCGGGTCGCCGATCGCGTCCCCGGCGAGCGCGCCGAGAAGGGTGAACGCGTTCCAGGCGAAGAAGATGCCAATCCCGGCGGTGCGGAAGCCGATCCGTTGCTCGCGGGGGTTCGGCTGCCCGCTGGCGGTGGCCATGGATTCGTCGATGGTGATCTGGGCGTGACCGAGCTTGGCCAACACCGAGCGGGGCCTCAACATCACGTTGAGCTGCATCCCGTAGACCCCGTTGCGCAGGCCCAGCAGGGTGGCCGCCGCCAACGCGGCGGGCCCGGTGCCGCCGCCCGCGATGACGCCGATGAAGGCGAACTGGGAGCCCCCGGTGAACATGAGCAGGCTCAGCGCGCAGGCCTGCCAGACGCTCAGGCCGGAGGTGACCGCTAGGGCCTCGAACGAGACGCCGTAGATCCCCACGGCGGCGGTGATGGACATCCCGACCCGAAATCCCGGCGAGCTTCGCAGCGGCATCGGGGGAGGGCTATCGGACACCAGCCCCATATTAGAGCCACGTCGAGGCACGAAGGGTAGCGAAGGCGTCTGAGTTGGCCGCCCGCGTCGAGTTACATAGGCTCGCCCCATGAGTCGCTATCCCCACCTGCTCGCACCGCTGGAGCTGGGGCACACGACGCTGCGCAACCGGGTGATCATGGGTTCGATGCACACCGGGATGGAGGATCGCGCCCGCCATCTGCCGGAGCTGGCCGCCTACTTCGCCGAGCGGGCCCAGGGCGGCGTCGCGCTGTCGGTCACCGGCGGGTACGCGCCCAACTGGCACGGCTGGCTCCTGCCGAACGGATCGCTGATGGCCTCCAAGCGGCTGGCCGACAAGCACCGCATCGTCACCGAGGCGGTGCACGCCCACGATGGCAAGATAGCGATGCAACTCCTGCACGCCGGGCGCTACGCCTACCATCCGTTCAAGCGGGCCGCCTCGGCCATAAAGTCGCCGATCACCCCGCTGGGTCCGCCGCGGGCGATGACGGCCAAGCAGGTGGACAAGTCGATCGACGACTTCGCCGATGCCGCCGTGCTGGCGCGTCGGGCCGGTTACGACGGCGTCGAGGTGATGGGCTCCGAGGGCTACCTGATCAACCAGTTCCTCACCGCGCGCACCAACGATCGAGCTGACAGGTGGGGCGGGAGCGCCGCCAACCGGATGCGCTTCCCAGTCGCGATCATCGAGCGGATCCGCGAGGCCGTCGGGCACGACTTCATCGTGATGTACCGGATGAGCCTGCTCGATCTGGTCGACGACGCGCAGAGCTGGGAGGAGACCGTCGAGCTGGCCGTCAAGATCGAGGCCGCCGGGGCGTCGATCCTCAACACCGGGATCGGCTGGCACGAGGCCCGCATCCCCACCATCGTCACCTCCGTTCCGCGCGCCGCCTTCGCCTGGGTGACCCAGAAGATCCGGCCGGAGGTTTCGATCCCGGTCGCCGCCTCGAACCGGATCAACACCCCCGAGGTGGCCGAGGAGATCCTGGCCTCCGGCCAGGCCGATCTGGTCTCCATGGCCCGGCCGCTGCTGGCCGATCCGCAGTTCGTCGCCAAGGCCGCCGAGGACCGGGCCGACGAGATCAACACCTGCATCGCCTGCAACCAGGCCTGTCTCGATCGCACGTTCCGAAACGAGCGGGCGAGCTGCCTGGTCAACCCCCGCGCGGGCCGCGAGACCGAGTTGATCAAGATCGCGACCAAGATCGCCAAGCGGATCGCCGTGGTCGGGGCCGGCCCGGCCGGTCTGGCGGCGGCGACGGAACTCGCCGGGCGGGGCCATCGGGTCGAGCTGTTCGAGGCCCAACCCGAGATCGGCGGCCAGTTCCGCCTCGCCATGGCCATCCCCGGCAAGGAGGAGTTCGCGGAGACGATCCGCTACTATTCGCGTCAGCTCGAACTCGGTGAGGTGAAACTGCACCTGGGGGTGCGTGCCGCCGTCGAGGATCTGACCGAGTTCGACGAGGTCGTGCTGGCCACCGGCGTCATCCCGCGCATTCCCGACATTCCCGGTGCCGACCATGCCTCGGTGGTCTCCTACCAGGACCTCATCCGCAATGAGGTCCCTGTTGGCTCCACGGTGGCCGTTCTAGGCGCCGGTGGCGTCGGCTTCGACGTCGCGGAGTACCTGCTGCACGAGTCCGGCGAATCGCTGGCGCACTGGATGAGCCGCTGGGGGGTCGTCGATCCAGAAGTTGAGCGAGGCGGGCTGGGGGAGAAACACCCCGAGCAACCCAAGCGCGAGGTGTACCTGCTGCAGCGCAAGACCAGCTCGCTCGGCAAGGGCCTCGGCAAGACCACCGGCTGGGTGCACCGAATGACGCTGAAGGACTCGGGCGTGCAGATGATCAAGGGCGCCAGCTACCGCCGGATCGACGACGACGGGCTACACCTCTCGATCCAGACCGGCAAGGACACCAGCGAGGACCGGGTGCTCGCCGTCGATAACGTCGTTTTGTGCACCGGGCAGGACTCGGTGCGCGAGCTGATCGAACCGCTGAAGGCGCTCGGCAAACCCGTCCACGTGATCGGCGGAGCCGACGTCGCGGCCGAACTCGACGCCGAGCGGGCAATCAGGCAGGCGACCGAGTTGGCGGCCCGGCTGTAGTCGACGGCCTCACTGGCCGCCGCGCCAATTGTCGATCTGGCGGTGGTCGGGGGAGAACCCGTGGTCGACGCCCCAGAGCACCGCCTGGGTTCGGCTCGCCACGTTGATCTTCCGGTAGACCGAGCGAATGTAGGACTTGATGGTGTTGGGCGAAAGGTAGGTCTGAGCGGCGATGCCGGCGTTGTCGAAACCCTGGGTGATCAGGGCGAGGACCTCGGACTCGCGGTCGGTGAGGCCTTTGCCCTGGCCCGGCCAGTCGAGCGCGGGGTTGGGGCGGACCCGGCCCGGAGGGTCGCTGACAACCAGCTCGCCGGCGTGGATGCGCTCCAGGGCGGCCACCAGATCGCGGCTTGAGAGGGCCTTGGACAGGTAGCCGCGAACCCCGCGCTTCTGGGCGTTCTCGATCAGATCCGGCCGGAAAGTCCAGGTGTAGATGACCACCTTGCCGGCGTGGGGATTCTCCACGAGCACCGCAATCTCGGCGTGATCGGATTCCGCCTGCGCGAAGGAGTCGTAGAGCACGATGTCCACGTCGGCTTGCACCGGCTGGTTGGCGTCGATCTCGGCGATGATGACACGCTCGGGATAGTCGTCGAGGATCCTGGCGACGCCCATTAGCACAACGTCGTAATCGTCGACCAACGCGATGGTGATGGGTCGGCTCGCCCGCCCCACCTCCAGATCATCGAGTTCGTCGGTACTTAGCATGCCGGCAACACTAACCGCCTGAGGGGTGGTTTGCTAGCCCGCCTTTTGGTGTATGGGGCCATCATCGCTCTGCCGATCGGGATTGAAATCGAGTCCCCCGTTCGCTCATCAGGTGAGCGCACGGGTCAGCGCCTCTAGGGCGCGTTCCACGCCACCGCCCTCGCCGTGTCGTCATTGGCTACCCTGATCGAAGGAGGAGGATTTATGCCCAACGCCCGTGCCGTGCCGAACCGCGACCTCCTCGACGAGCTTGCCCTCGCCTTTGGCGACGACCCGGAGGTGGCCATCGGCACGATGTTCCGCAGCCCGGGGCTGCGAGTCGGCGGGAAGATCTTCGCGTTCCTCGGCACCGAGGGGGAGTTGATCGTCAAGCTGCCCAGGGATCGGGCCGTCCAGCTCGTCGACGAGGGCAGCGCCGCTCACGTCGTCATGGGGGAGCGGACGATGCGGGAATGGCTCGAACTCCCCAGCCACGCTGACTTCGCATCGACGCTCGAGGTGTGGACGGACCTCGCGGCCGAGGCCTATCGCTACGTCAACGCCCTCCGAAGCTCGAGCCAGGGGTAACCAGCGCATTGTCCGGCTTGTAGTCAACCGCCCAAGCGGGTCATGAGTTCTCGAGGGTCGCCATCCGCCAGGCGGGGCATGACCCAGCAGCAGCAAACTTCACGCGGCCTTTTGAAGTTGGGCCACGAGGCGAGCGATACGGATGTGCGCGTCGAGGCTGCGCCGCATCTCCGCGGTGGAGTGAAAGTTCAGGACGACGTGGGCGTCTTGGTCGGGGTAGTAGAACAGGTGGGTCGCGGTAGCGCCCAGGTGGCCGGTCGGTTGGGGAAGGCCGCGCGACGGGGGAAAGAACTCGGCGAACCTCAGCGCCATACAGCCGGCGCCGTAGTGAATGCCGCGACGGAAACGGTGCCGAATCCGCGTTAACCGGTCCAGGGTTTCGGCAGCGATGAGGTCGCCGGCGTGTAGCGCCTGCTGGAACTGCACCAGATCTCCTGCCGATGCGACGATCCCACCACCGGCCCACCCGACGCTGAGGCAGCGCGTCCGGCTGAGCTCGTGCTTGCCGAGCCACAGTGGCGCCACATCCAGCGCCGACAGCTCATCGGGGATGAGGGCGGCGTCGTAGGGAGTGCCGCTGTTGGCCATCCCGCAGGGATCGAAGATCCGAGACTGCAGGCACGCCGCGAAGCTCTGCCCTAGGGCTTCCTCGACGATGCGCCCGAGCAGGATGTAACCGGTGTCGCAGTAGTGAAAGCGCTTCCCCGGCGTCCCAACCGCCGGTAGAGGGCGAATCTCCTCGAGCAGGTCGGAGGGGTTCCAGACCCGGTCGGGGTCAAAGACAATGCCCGTCATCGAGCAGTCGGTGTGCGCCTTGCCGGGTGGCTCGACGTAGTCCGGCAGGCCACTGGTATGGGTCAACAGGTGATCCACGGTGACGTCATGGGCGATGTCTACCCCGGCGGCGGCAGGGAGGCCTGCGAGGTCGGTGGCCGGTAACAGCGTCCCGACCGGGGTGTCGAAGGTGATCCGGCCTTCGTCGACCAGCCCGGCGATCACGGTGGCCGTGGCGAGCTTACCGACGCCCGTCGCGTGGAACGGTGTGGACACGTCACCGAACTCGATGTCGAGGCCCGGTGCCTGGATGAGGATCTGGGGTTCGGGCAGGGGACCGCGACGCAGTACGGCCTTCTCCAGCCAGACGTTGAGTCGTTGGAGCTGTGAACCTGTCGATGAGCGCAACACGTGTCCATATCTACTAGACAGCACGTCGACAGGGTGCAAAAGGATGCTCGCGCGACGGAAATTCGTGGCGTGGCTCGCTAGGGGTCGGCTCGTTAGGGTCGGCACGGAGTCACCAGGGTCTGTACGGGCCGGTCGTCGAGACCTCCGACGGGGGCGCTGGACGTTTCGGTTTACCCTCGTCCCATGAGCGACGACGCGGAGCGCACCCCGGACGGCCGCCACATCGTCGTGAACGGGCGACGCTGGCGGGCGAGCGACATCGCCATCCCGGACAACCTACGCGCCGAGTTGGTCGCTGAACTGATGCGCGGGCGCCGGGAGGTGCGCAACCGCGGTGACGACGTGCGGTTCTTGGTCCAGGACGCGAAAGTGGCCCTCGGGGAGCGGGGCGAACCGTGGTGGGAGGAGGCCAGTGACGAGGGATTGCGCGACCGGCTGGGCGCGGTCATCCGCGCCCTGTTGCGGCACCGGGACGGAACCACGATATGTCCCAGCGACGCGGCGCGCGTGGTGGGTGGCGACCGCTGGCGCGACGCCGTCCCCGTGGCCCGCGAGGTGGCGCGTCTTCTGGTCGAGCAAGAGGTGGTGGTGACGCAACAAAAGGGTGAGCCGGTCGACGTCCGCGGGGCCCGTGGCCCCGTCCGCATCGGACCCGGGCCGGGGCTTCGTCGCTGACCGGGGTTGGAACCGGTCACCTGTGGGGGCCGTCCGGCTCAGCCGTCCGCGCGGAGGATCAAATCGACCATCCGATCCTCGAAACCGGGCTCGATGGCCAGGACGACCCGATGCCGGGCGTCGGGAATGTCGGCGGCGCGGCCGTACTCGTCCCCGCTCCAGACCCCGCGTAGATCCGCGGTGGTGCGGCCGCGGTTGAACCCGGAGCTGGTGTCCACGTGCACGTGCACGGTGGGGGAGAGAGACGCGGTGGCCAACCCGGTGGCCACGGCGACCGCAAGGGCATCGTGGTTGCCCGCGCACCGCCGACCCATGAAGGTGGCGTAGAAGTCGAAGTAGAAGTCGAGGATCTGGGCGCAATAGCGGGCGACGCGACCGCCGGCGGCCAGGCGTTCGCGGTGCCCCTCGGTGAGGATGGAGCGCATCGTCACGTCCAGGCCCACCATGGTCAGCGGCCAGGACGCCTCGAAGACCCGCTCGGCGGCCTCCGGGTCGTGCAGGATGTTCGCCTCGGCGGCGGCCGAGGCGTTGCCGGGAGCCAACGCGGCCCCGCCCATGATCGTGACCCGTTTGACGCGCTCGGCCACACTGGGGTCCGCGTCCAGTGCGTGCGCCAGGTTGGTGAGCGGGCCGACGGCGACGACCTCCAACTCACCCGCGTGCACGTGGCTGAGCCGCAGCAGCTGCTCGACGGCGGTCTCCTCGCTCAGCAGCGCGGCGTGCTCGGTCTCGCCCGCGTTACCCTGGCCGTCCTCACCGTGCACCTCGGGGGAGTACCACGGCTCGCCGCCGTCGTAGGGTCCGGCGGCTCCGGCCGCGACGGGCACGTCGTCGCGGCCGACGAGCGAAAGGACGTAACTGGAGTTGCGGGCGGCCTGAGCGACGTCGATGTTGCCCCACACGGCGCCGATTCCGACCAAGTTCACCGAATCCGCGAGCGCGGCGGTCAGGATCGCCAACGAATCGTCGATACCGGTGTCACAGTCGAGAAGGAATACGCTCACAACGGGCCACCCTAGACCAGGCACCTGCCTGTGGCCGCAGGAAAACCGGACAGCGTCGCGCGGTAGGACTTATGGTCTCGAACTGATATCTTCGGTTGTTGATGCCGTGTGAACGGCCGCGGATACCGAAGAGCCTTCATCGCACCGTGCGGTCCCGCCCATGAGAGGTCGGAGTGGAAGGCGCCGCGCAGCAAGCCTGGGAAAGGAGCGCATCTGATCGTGGATGCTGCCGAAAAGAAGAAGATTATCGACGATTTCGCCGCCAAGCCCGGAGACACTGGTTCTCCGGACGTGCAGATCGCGCTGCTCACCAAGCGCATCTCACACCTCACCGAGCACCTCAAGGAACACAAGGGCGATCACCACAGCCGTCGTGGCCTGATGCTCATGGTCGGCCAGCGTCGCCGACTGCTCAACTACGTAGCCAGCAACGACGTCGAGCACTACCGCTCGTTGATCGGCCGCCTCGGCCTGCGTCGCTGACTCCCACGGCTCCCAGATCCTCGCGGGGATCGGGGAGCCGTTTCGCGCGGCCGGCCATCGGGCCTGCCGCGCTACCCGCAAACACAACGCCTAACCAGGCGAGACACAGCGCCCCACCAGGCGGGCCGGCGCGTAGGAGTGATCGGTCCTCGGTAGTGATCTTCGGGCTAATGAATCCCGATGGTCTCGATCGAAGACCGGCTCGCTACGAGCCAGGCACCTGGGGGGCCTCGACGAAAGGAATCCCATGGAGGGACCTGACCTTCAGTTCACCGAAGCCGTGTTGGACAACGGCAAGTTCGGCAAGCACACCGTCCGCTTCGAGTCGGGCCTGCTGGCCCAGCAGGCCAACGGCTCGGCGGCGGTGTATCTCAACGACGACACCATGCTGCTCTCGGCCACGACCGCGCAGAAGACCCCGCGCGATTCGATCGACTTCTTCCCTCTCACGGTCGACGTCGAGGAGCGGATGTACGCCGCCGGGCGCATCCCCGGCTCCTTCTTCCGCCGGGAGGGCCGCCCCAGCGAGGGCGCGATCCTGACCTGCCGCCTCATCGACCGCCCGCTGCGCCCCTCGTTCGTCAAGGGTCTGCGCAACGAGGTGCAGGTCGTCGTCACCATCATGGCGCTCAACCCCAACGTGCTCTACGACGTCGTCGCCATCAACGCCGCCTCTATGTCCACCCAGATCGCCGGCCTGCCCTTCTCCGGTCCGATCGGCGGCGTCCGCGTCGCGCTGATCAACGACCAGTGGGTCGCCTTCCCCAGCGTCGAACAGCTCGAAGACGCGGTCTTCGACATGGTCGTGGCCGGGCGTGTCCGCGCCGACGGCGACGTCGCCATCATGATGGTCGAGGCCGAATCCACCGAGCAGACCTGGGAAAAGGTTCGCTCCGGCAGGACCGCCCCGACCGAAGAGGTCGTCGCCGCCGGGCTGGAGGCCTCGAAGCCCTTCATCAAGTCCCTGTGCGAGGCCCAGGCCGAGCTGGCCGCGAAGCTGCCACAGAAGGCCACCGCCGACTTCCCGGTGTTCCTCGACTACAACGACGACGTCTACGCCGCCGTCGAGGCCGCCGCCAAGGACGAGCTGCTGAACACCATGCAGATCTCCGGCAAGGCCGATCGCGATGATGCCACCAAGGCCCTGCGCCAGCGGGTCACCGAGCAGCTCGCCGATCAGTTCGAAGGGCGCGAGAAAGAAATCTCGGGCGCCTTCAAGGCGGTGAACAAGGACGTCGTGCGTCGGCGCACCCTGTCCGAGAAGGTCCGGATGGACGGCCGCGGGCCCTCGGACATCCGCACCCTCTCGGCCGAGGTGGGCGTGATTCCCCGCGTGCACGGATCGGCGCTGTTCCAGCGGGGGGAGACCCAGATCCTGGGCGTCACCACCTTGAACATGCTCGACATGGAGCAAAGGCTCGACACGCTGGCGCCCGAGAACACCAAGCGCTACATGCACAACTACAACTTCCCGCCCTACTCCACCGGGGAAACCGGCCGCGTGGGTTCGCCCAAGCGTCGCGAGGTCGGGCACGGCGCGTTGGCCGAGCGGGCCCTCATGCCCGTGCTGCCGACCCGCGAGGAGTTCCCGTACGCGATCCGCCAGGTTTCGGAGGCGCTGAGCTCCAACGGCTCCACCTCGATGGGGTCGGTCTGCGCCTCGACGCTGGCCCTGCTCAACGCCGGCGTCCCGCTGAAGGCGCCGGTCGCCGGCATCGCCATGGGTCTGATGAGCGAAGAGGTTGACGGCGAGATGCAGTACCTCGCCCTCACCGACATCCTGGGCTCCGAGGACGCGCTGGGCGACATGGACTTCAAGGTCGCCGGAACGCGCGACTTCGTGACCGCGCTGCAGTTGGACACCAAGCTCGACGGTATCCCCGCCGACGTGCTGGCGGCCGCGCTGCTGCAGGCCCGCGACGCACGCCACACATTGCTCGATGTCATGAACGAAGCCATCGACGTTCCCGATGAGATGAGCCTGTACGCCCCGCGGATCCTCACGATCAAGATCCCCGTCGACAAGATCGGCGAGGTGATCGGGCCCAAGGGCAAGGTCATCAAGCAGATCCAAGAGGACACCGGCGCGAACATCTCGGTGGAGGACGACGGCACCATCTACGTCGGCGCCGTCAGCGGTGAGGCCGCCGAGGCCGCTCGCGATGTCATCAACGGCATCGCCAACCCGACCATGCCGGAGAGGGGGGAGCGCTACCTGGGCACCGTCGTCAAGACGACCAACTTCGGTGCGTTCATCTCTCTGCTCCCCGGCAAGGACGGCCTGTTGCACATCTCCAAGCTGCGTGGCCTGGCCGGCGGCGCCCGCGTCGAGAACGTCGACGACGTGGTCAGCGTCGGACAGAAGATTCAGGTGGAGATCAGCGAGATCGACGATCGCGGCAAGCTCTCGCTGATCCCGGTTGTCGAGGATAATGAGAAGGCTGACGCCTGATCATTCCAAACGCATCGCTGGCGCCCGATCGCACCCGCGCCGCTCGGCAGCCCCTGGGCGGAGGAATCCGCCGCACGGTGCTGCCGAGCGGTTTGCGCGTGGAGACCGAGACCGTCGAAGGTAGCCACACGTTCAGCGTGGGGTTCTTCGTCGGCGTGGGCTCCCGCCACGAATCGGAGCACCTGCACGGCGCCTCGCACTTCCTCGAGCACGTCCTGTTCAAGGGCACCAAGCGCCGCAACGCCGAGGAGATCTCGGCCGCGATCGAGGAAGTGGGCGGGGACATCAACGCCTACACGGCCCGCGAGCACACCTGCTTCTACGCTCGTGTGCTGGCCGAGGACGCCGAACTGGCGGTAGACGTGCTGACCGACATGTTGATCAACTCGGTGATTTTGGCCGAGGACGTCGAGGCCGAGCGCGCGGTGATCCTGGACGAGATCGCCATGCACTCCTCCGACCCCGGTGAAGTGGCCTACGAGAAGGCGGTCGGCAACCTGCTGGGCAGCCACCCGCTGGGGCGCCCCGTGATCGGCAGCGCCGTGTCCATCACGGCGATGAGCCGCGCCCAGATCGCCGGTTTCTGGCGGCGGCACTATCACCCCGAGCACATGGTGGTGGCCGCCTCCGGTCGGGTTGATCATGACCGGCTCGTCGCCGCGCTCGCCGATTTCAGCCGCTGCGGAGAGCCGGCCAAGGGTGCCAGCCACAAGGTCAACTGCGCCGTTTCCGATTCGGCGCTCAGCTGGGAGACCCGCGCCCTGGAGCACTGCACCGTGGTGGCGGTCTGGCCGTCCCCGCCGATCTTCGACGAGCGGCGATACGCGTTGGGATTGTTGATGATGGCCCTGGGTGGTGGCATGTCTTCGCGGTTATTCGTGGAGATCCGCGAGCGCCGCGGCCTCACCTATGCGATCGACGCCTCCGAGGGGGCTTGGTCCGACGCCGGCATGCTCAGTGTCGACTGGGGTTGCATGCCGAACCGCGTCGGCGAGATCGCCGGACTGGTCCGCGAGATTCTCCGTGGAGTCATCGACGAGGGCCTCACCGAACGCGAACTGACCCGGGTGAAGGGACAGATGCGGGGCCAGACCGTCCTGGCCTACGAATCACCGGGGGCACGGATGAGCCGGCTGGGCTCCAGCGCCGTAGCCGGGGACGCCCGCTCGGTGGAAGAACAGCTCGATCGCTACGACGCGGTCACAGGAGCCGACATCCACGCCGTCGCCCGAGAGTTTCTCGACGCCGCCCCGGTCATGTCGGTGGTCGGGCCACGCACCGACCGACGCCGCACGGTGCGGGTCCTCGAAAAGTGGGCGCAGGCGTGAATTTCTTGGTGTCCGTTAGGTTGGAGCGGTGATGAAGGTGAGCGTATTCGGAGCCGACGGCAAGATGGGCTCGACGGTCTGCGGGGTCGTCGAGGCCGCCGAAGACTTGACCCTGCACGCGCGCTTGGAAGCAGCCGACGATCGCCGGCTGGCCGAGGGCAGCGACGTCATGGTCGATTTCACGCACCCCGACGTCGTGCTGGACAACCTGGAGTGGGCCATCACGGCGGGAATTCACTGCGTCGTCGGGACCACCGGGTGGACCGAAGAACGCCTCGAGACCGTGCGCGGCTGGCTCGATAGTGCTCCCGGGGTCGGTGTCGTCGTCGCCGCCAACTTCGGCGTCGGCGCCGTCTTGATGATGCACTTTGCCGAGCAGGCCGCCCGGTTCTACGAGAGCGTCGAGATCGTCGAGATGCATCACCCCAACAAGGCCGATGCCCCTTCGGGCACCGCCGCCACGACGGCCCGAAAGATCGCGGCCGCCCGCGAATCCGCCGAGCTCTCGTCCAGCCCGGACGCCACCGTGCACGAGATCGACGGCGCGCGCGGGGCCGACGTGGAGGGGGTGCGCGTTCACTCCGTCCGCCTGCGCGGCCTCGTGGCCCATCAGGAGGTGTTGTTCGGCGGCGTCGGGGAGACCCTGACGATCCGCCACGACTCCCACGACCGCGGCTCCTTCATGCCGGGCGTGCTGACCGCCGTGCGCGCCGTCGAGGACCACCCCGGGCTCACCGTGGGCATCGAAGGGTTCCTGGGCATTCGATGAGCACTGGACATCCGCTGAGCACGAGTCGTTGGGCCGTCGCCGTCGCGTGGGCCCTGCTCGGCGTCATCGTGGGAGGCGCCCTCATCCTGGCCGACTACGGGGCCCGGGAGTACACCGAGAAGCGTGCCGCCGTCGGCATCAGCGAGGACTACGACTTGGCCGTCGAACCCGAGGTCGAGATCGACAGCTGGCCGTTCGTCACCGACGTGATCCGCCACGAGTTCGATCGCATCACCCTCGCCGCCAACGACATCACCATCGGCGGCGAAACCCCGGTCTCCTTCAGCGCCGCCAGCGTCGATCTGGGCGATGTCACCGCCGAACCCGGCTTCAAGACCTTCCACGCCGCAACGCTGACCGGGGCGCTGCAGATGAACTACTCCGAGGCCTCGCGGCTGGCGGGCATGCCCATCGCGTGGGCGGAGAACGACGAGCAGGGTCGCGGACTCGTCCGCGTCGAGGTGATCCGCGAGGTACTGGGTCAAGAGCTGACCATTCTCATCAAAGGGCGCCCCGTTCTCGACGACTCCCGCACCGCGCTCAGTCTGTCCGAGCCCCGGATCAGCGTCGCCAGCATCGAGCTGCCGGCGCAGCTGACGGATCAGCTGCTGAACTCGGCGACCTACGGCCTACCGGTGGAGCAGTTCCCGCCCGGAGTCGGGCTCACCGGCCTAGCCGCCACCGAGGCGGGTGCCGTCATCACCGTCGAGGGCAGCGACGTCGAGATCAAGCAGTGACGATCAAGCGGTGACGATCAAGCGGTGACGATCAAGCGGTGACGATCAAGCGGTGGCGGGGTCCTGCTCAACGGCGTCGGTGATCGAGCAGTGCAACCGAACCTGACGGATCCGCACCGGGATCTCCTCGTCGCCCAGCTCGCGGTGGCTGCCGTCGGTGGCCCAGCCCGCCGCTTCGAGGAACCGTCGAGTGGCGTCGTCGTCGCTGTTCAACCAGCCCGTCACGCGATCGAACCCGTCGGCCTGCAGTGTGTCCACGCAGGCGTTCAGCAACCGCGAGCCGTGGCCGCGGCGCCGGGCGATCGGATCGATGGTGAGTTCCTCGATCGCGCCGTCCGCGGAAGGGTCGGCGTCGCCGTCCTGGCTCGGCAACGTCGTGGCGAACCCGGCGATCCCGTCGGCGGTGACGGCGACCAGCACCCGAAATCGTGCCTCCGGCGGCCGAAGAATCGCCTGCTGCCACACCGCCGCGATCTCCTCGGCGCTCACCGAGGACAGCACGTGCCCGACGGCCTCGGCCGGCATCGTCTCGCGCCAGTTGCGAAGCTGGATCTCGGCGAGCCGAGCCGCCTCTTGCGGGAGGGCCAATCGCACCGAATCGGCGAGGGGGCCCTGGTCGGGATTGCTCTGTGTCACCAGTCGAGCCTAGCCGCCCGACGGGACAGAGCGCATGTCACTCGTGCACCGCTAGGGTGAGGGGGTGACTCCAGGATTAAAACAACCCCCAAACCTCGCGTCCGACACGTTGCGGATCACCCCGCTCGGCGGGCTCGGCGATGTCGGCCGCAACATGACCTCCTTCGAACTCAACGGCAAGATCCTGCTGATCGACTGCGGGGTGTTGTTTCCCGAGGATCACCACCCGGGTGTGGATCTGATCCTGCCGGGCTTCGGCGCCATCGCCGACCGGATGGACGACATCGTCGGACTGGTGCTCACCCACGGCCACGAGGATCACATCGGCGCCGTGCCTTATCTGTTGCGCGAACGCAGCGACATCCCCATCCTCGGCTCCAGGCTCACCTGCGCCCTGCTGCGCGAGAAGCTGAAGGAACACCGCCTGCGCAACATCGATTTTCGCGAGGTGGAGGACGGGCAAAAGGCCTCGGTGGGGGAGTTCAAGCTGGAATTCGTCGCGGTCAACCACTCCATCCCCGACGCTCTCGCGGTATCGCTGAAGACCTCCGCGGGCACCGTGCTGCACACCGGCGATTTCAAGATGGATCAGCTGCCGCTGGACGGACGCATCACCGACCTGCGCGCCTTCGCTCGGCTGGGCACCGAGGGCGTCGACCTGTTCATGGTCGATTCCACCAACGCCGAGGTGCCCGGTTTCACGACCCCAGAACGCGACATCGAACCGGCTCTGTCTCGGGTGTTCAACCAGTCCAAGCAGCGGATCATCGTCGCTTGCTTCGCCTCGCACGTCCACCGGGTGCAGCAGGTCCTCGACGTCGCCGTCGAGCACGGCCGCAAGGTCGTCTACGTCGGCCGCTCGATGTTGCGCAACATGGGCGTCGCGCGCGATCTCGGCTATCTCAAGGTGCCCGCGGACACCCTCATCGAGCTGCGCGACATCGACGACTACCTGCCCGAAGACGTCGTCATCATCTCCACGGGCTCCCAGGGTGAGCCGCTCTCGGCCCTGTCGAGGATCGCCAACAAGGAGCACCGGGTCATCGAGCTCAAGCGCGGCGACACCGTCGTGTTGGCCTCCTCGCTCATCCCGGGCAACGAGAACGCGGTCTACCGCGTCATCAACGGCCTGGCCAAGCTCGGCGCCAACGTCGTCCACAAGGGCAACGCCATGGTGCACGTCTCCGGACACGCCAGCGCCGGCGAGTTGCTCTATTGCTACAACATCGTCAAGCCGCGTAACGTCCTGCCGATCCACGGCGAGGTGCGCCACCTCATCGCCAACGCGGATCTGGCCGTCCAGACCGGGATTCCGCGCGAGCGCACCGTCGTGGCCGAGGACGGCAGCGTCATCGATCTGGCCAAGGGCAAGGCCAAGATCGTGGGCAAGGTCGACTGCAGCTACATCTTCGTCGACGGCTCGACGGTGGGTGACATCTCCGAATCCCATCTCACCGACCGCCGAATCCTCGGTGAGGAGGGCTTCATTTCCGTCGTGGCGGTGGTCAACCTGCACGCGGGCAAGCTCGTCTCCGGCCCCGACATCCACGCCCGCGGCTTCGTCGAGGACGAGTCGGTCTTCGACGACATCCGCGCCCAGATCACCAAGGCCATCGAGGATGCGCTCAGGGACGGGGTCGACGACTCCCATCGCCTGCAGCAGATCATCCGCCGCAACATCGGCCGCTGGGTCAGCTCGACCCTGCGCCGGCGTCCCATGATCGTTCCGGTGGTCGTCGAGGCTTAAGCTCGGCCGCGGTCATGGTCCCCGCCTGCTGCGTCCGCTAGCGGGCGAGCCTGGCCCACGATGAGGTACAGCGCCCCGCCCATGGCCGTCTCGAACGCGATCTCGTCCAGGTGGCGACGGACCGACCGCCAGGGCTGGATCTCCTCGTACGCCCGGTTGACCCCGAACACGGCCGTGGCCGCCCGCCCCAGCGCTACCGCCCACGCCGGCCACGTCGGCGGCCGTCTAAAACCGCCGACGGCGAGTCTGCCGTGGGTAGGGGTGAGCTGGTCGGCGAGACTCCGCACCACCGCCTCGTGCTCGGGAACCATCTCCAGCGAGGCCGTGGCCAAGACGGCGGCGGTCCCCTCGGGGAGCCGAACCTCGCGCATATCCGCCTGCGTAACGGTGACCTGATCCAGCCCGGCGCGATCCGCTCGCTGGCGGGCCCGCGCCAGCATGCCGGCGGAGAGGTCGACGCCGACGATCCGCCCCGTCGGTCCGACCGCTTCGGCCAGGGCGGCGAAGTTGATGCCCGTCCCGCAGCCGAGGTCCACGACGGTGTCACCGGGCTGCAGGTTGAGCAACTGAATGGCTCGCGTGCGGAGCCGCCGGGAGCCGTGGACCTGTAACGGCCAGGCCGCGACGTCGTAGGCCGGCGCCAACCGGTCGTAGAGGCGTTGCACGGCACGGGGATCCCGGATGCCGCCAAGAGAGGCGCGGCGAAGAGCAACGCCGAGCACGCCGGCGGCGACGCCCGCGAGAAGAAGTCTGCGACTGCTCATGATTATCCTTCGCTAGTTTTGGC
The DNA here is from genome assembly GCA_038259365.1 of Propionibacteriales bacterium. GTDB lineage: Bacteria > Actinomycetota > Actinomycetes > Propionibacteriales > Propionibacteriaceae > JBBSOW01. Next base: position 6,918 of record JBBSOW010000018.1, on the reverse strand, counting down.
TCGGACGAGCGAGGAGAGGAACAAACCGGCCGGTGCGGTTGGCGTAGCTGGGATAGCTGACCGGGTGGGTCACGAGGAGGTAGGGCTCCTCCACGAGGCGCACCTGCAGTTCGCAGGCCAGGAGCATGACGCCTACGCCAACGAGCGCCAACCACGTGGGGAACATCAGGGCGGTGCCGCCCTGGATCAGGATCAGGGCGGTGAAGATCGGGTTTCGGATGGTGGCGAAGACTCCGTGGGTGACCAGCTCGGTCTCCTCGCCCGCGTCGACGCCGATGCGCCACGAGGCTCCCATCGTGTCCTGGGCTCGAACGGCCAGGAAAACGCCGTCCACCGCGACGAGGGCACCGACCAGGAAACCGACGCCCAGAAGTCTGGGTGGGCTCGTCCAGATCATCGGCAGCACGTGCAGAGCGGCCAAGACCGGCGACGCCGCTCCACTGACCAGGGCGAGGACGAACCCGATCCCGGCCACGCGAGCCGCCGCGCCCCGTTCGCGGATGCGGTTGAAGCCCGAAGACCCGGTGGCCCGGGTGTGGCGCCACGTCCGGACGACAAGAAGAATAACGACGGCGGCGAGGTACAACCCGAAGGCGGACCAGGACTGGACGTCCTCCAAGAGGACGTAGCGCATCAACTCAGCCACGGGGATCGAACCCCTCGTTCGTGGGGCACAGGGTGACGGCGCCTCCGGTCGCGACGAGCAGCCGCTCCGCCGAGCCGAGCAGCGAGATGAGCTCGTCGGGCACCGCCAGGGAGTACATCGACGATCGACCGACGGTGCGCGAGGCCACCAGACCGCAGTCCCGCAAACAGAGCAGGTGCGCCGAGGTGGTGCTCTGGGCGAGCCCGAGGTGGTTGGTGAGGTCGACGACCTTGTGTTCGCCCAGCATCAGGTGATTCAAGATGGTTAACCGTGCCGGATCGGCGAGGCTGCGAAACAGAGAAACCGCCGCCATCGGACCATCGTCGGTCGTTACCCGCTCTATCATCGTCATGTGACGATGATAGCGCGAAGAGGCGCTATTGGAAAGCGGCCCGCTCATCCCATGAGGTCGTTCTCCTCGACACGGCTTGACGTTCGTCCTCCTATATATGAGAATGATTCTCATGTGCATTCGACGACTGGCCGCTGTCCTGGCGGTGACCTGCCTGGCCACCGTGGCGGGGTGCGGCAGTATCGCCTCCCCAGCCGCTCAGGACGACAAGATCGAGGTGATCGCGTCGTTCTATCCGCTGGAGTTTCTGAGCTCGCGCATCGGCGGCGACGAGGTCGCGGTGACGGGCCTGACCGCCCCCGGAGCGGAGCCCCACGATCTGGAGCTCTCACCCCGTCGCATCGCCTCGCTCAGTAAAGCCGACCTCGTCGTCTACGAGGCTGGCTTTCAGGCCGCCGTCGACGACGCGATCACAACGGCCAAACCCGAGCGAAGCGTGGACGTGAGCCAGGGCGTCGAACTGCTGCCGCTCGTGGCTGAAGCAGGCAACGACGAAGCCGATCACGACGAATCCGGGAACGAGCCTGGCGTCAACGACCCGCACATCTGGCTCGATCCCGCCAACATGGAGAAGATGGCCGACGCGGTGACCGAAGGCCTCATCGAGGCTAAGCCGGAGGCCGAGGCGACGTTCACCGCCAACAATGCCGCCCTGCAGAGCGGGCTTGAGGCGTTGGACTCCGAGTTCAAGGCGGGGCTCAAGACCTGCCAGCGCCGCGAGTTCATCACGACCCACGCCGCCTTCGGCTACCTCGCCGCCCGCTACGACCTGAAGCAGATCGCGATCAACGGGGTGGACCCCGAGTCCGAGCCCTCGCCCGCCCGGATCGCCGAGATTCACGACGAGGCGTCCAAGCAGGGGGTCACGACGATCTTCTACGAGACCCTCGTCTCGCCCGCTGTCGCGGAGTCCGTGGCGGGGGACCTCGGGCTCAAGACCGCCGTGCTCGACCCCATCGAGGGTCTGACCGACGAGTCCGCGGGCCGCGATTACCTAGCCGTGATGCAAGCTAATCTCGCGGCCCTGACCGCGGCTAACGGTTGCCGCTGATGAGCCCCGGCCCGAGCCCGCAGATCGTGTTAGCCGCGCAGGACCTCAGCGTCAGCCTTGGCGGGCTGCCGGTGCTGCGCGGTATCGAGATGGGCATCGGCGCGGAAGAGTTCGTCGCGCTCGTCGGCTCCAACGGATCAGGAAAGTCGACGCTGGTAAAGGCCCTTCTGGGGCTGCTTCCGGTGGCGCGGGGAGAGGTGCGCCTCTTCGGGGAGCCGCTCTCGGCGTTTCGAGCCTGGCGGCGAATCGGCTACGTGCCGCAACGCTCGACGCTCACGATGCAATCGGCCTCGGTTGCCGAGGTCGTCGCGACCGGTCGCCTCGCCCGCCGCCAACCGCTCCTGCCCGCCGGAGCGGCCCATCGGATCGCCGTGCGAGAAGCCCTGACCCGGGTGGGCTTGGCCGAGCGAACGCATGCGGCCATGGCGACGCTCTCAGGTGGTCAGCAGCAGCGCGTGCTGATCGCGCGGGCTCTGGTGGGGAAACCGGACGTGCTGGTGATGGACGAACCCCTCGCCGGTGTGGATAGGGAGAGCCAATGGGAGATGGCCCAGATCCTGCGCGAGTTCCACGATGCCGGGGGAACGGTGCTCATCGTCCTGCACGACCTCGGCCCCCTCGAGCCGCTGATCGATCGCGCGATCGTGCTCCAAGACGGCCGCGTCGTCCACGACGGTCCACCACAGGACTGGCCCGGCTTAGGCGGGCACGAGCACGAGCACCGCCACGATCGCGGCTGGCACGTCGGGCCGGCTTGGCATCCGCCCAGCGGCGCGCGGTACGACGAGTGGAGCCAGCCATGATCGAGATCTTGAGCTACCCCTTCATGCGCCGTGCGCTCCTCACGGCCCTGCTCACTGGGGCGATGGCGCCGGCGATCGGCACCTACATCGTGCAGCGCCGGCTCAGCCTGCTGGGTGACGGCCTCGGGCACGTCGCCATCGCCGGGGTCGGGCTGGCCCTCATGACCGGCACGGCTCCGCTCCCGGTGGCGATCATCGTCTGCGTGGCGGGTGCCGTCGTCGTCGAACTCCTGCGCCAACGCGGCCGCGCCACCGGGGATGTGGGCCTGGCCATCCTGTTCTACGGCGGCCTCGCCTCAGGCGTACTGATGGCCGGGGTTACCGGCGTGGGGGCGGGCGCCCTCTCCCAGTACCTGTTCGGCTCGCTGAGCACGCTGACCACCGCCGACGTGGTGGTGGTGGCCGGGCTCGCCGTCGTCGTGATCGTGGCCAGCATCGGGTTGCTGCCCCAACTGTTCGCCGTCTGCGCCGACGAGGATCACGCCCGCACGATGGGCGTCCCCGTGCGCTTCTACAGCCTGCTCATCGTCATCCTGGCCGCGGTCAGCGTGACCGTAGCGATGCGTACGGTCGGGTTGTTGCTCGTGAGCGCCCTCATGGTCGTTCCGGTGGCGGCGGCCCAGGGCCTCGTCGTCGGCTTCCGTCGCAGCCTGCTGCTCGCCATGGGCATCGGTGGCGCCGTCTCGCTGGGCGGTTCGCTCGGCTCCTTCTACGCCGATACCGCTCCCGGCGCGCTCATCGTCGTGCTCGCCATTGCGGTCTTCTTGGCTAGCTGGCCGGTCTCGGCGCTCATCCAGCGGCGACGCCGACCCGCGGTCGTCGCGGCCGCGGACGAGACGTTACCGCCGCCGCACGTGCTGGCCGGGGAGCATCCGCATCGTCACGGCGAACCGGACTGCGACCATCAACGCGTCGAGCACGCGGGCCACATAGATTACGTGCACGACGGGCACCGCCACGCCCCTCACGACGACCATTACGACGAACACTGAAGGCCGCCATGACGTCTCAGCCATCGTTTCCGCGCCGCACCCGCCAGCAGGCCGCTGTGGCGCGCGTGCTGGAATCGAGGCCGGAGTTTCGCTCCGCCCAGCAACTGCACGATTCCCTCCGGGCGGACGGCGTCTCCGTCGGCCTGGCGACCGTCTATCGGAACCTCCAGGGGCTCGTGGAGGCCGGGGTGGTCGACACCGTTCGCTCCGGCGACGGCGAGCAGCTCTACCGTCGCTGCGAGACCACCGAGCACCATCATCACCTCATCTGCACCGACTGCGGCAAGACCGTCGAGATCACCGGCGACGCCGTCGAATCATGGTTGAATTCGTTGGCCGCCGAGCACGGCTTCAGCCGGCTCGAGCACGATCTGGAGATGACTGGCGTCTGCGCCGAGTGTGCCGCCGGAGGCGAGGCCGATGGCTGAGGAGAACAACGCTCTGCGCATCCCCGCAGACGCCCTCGAGGCAGTGGGCATACAAAAACGGCGCCGCGCCTCCGGGTGGGGAGAAGCGGCGCCGTTTCGAGTCGAGACGGCTTGGGTGTCGCCATCGTCGACGATGAGGGCCGGGACTAGCCATAGCGGAACCTCACACGAGATTCGACGCTGTGGTCCCAGCGGGCTCGATCAGCGGGAGACTTTGCCAGCCTTGAGGCAACCGGTGCACACGTTGAGTCGCTTGGGGGTGCCAGCGACGACGGCACGTACGCGTTGAATGTTCGGGTCCCAGCGGCGGTTCGTCTTCTTCTTCGACCACGGCACGTTGTGACCAAAGCCCGGTCGCTTGTCGCAGATGTCGCAGACGGCAGCCACTGGAGATCTCCTTGAATGATGTGCCGCACAGGTCGCGGCGCGATGAAAAACGGTACAAGCCGACGCGATCAAACCCGAAGGTATCAGTGCTCGCGGCAACTGGACGATCTTAGCCGAGGCCCGGCTGGGAACGCGAATCAGCGCGCCCGAGCCTCGCACACGAGCCGGGCCTTGGTTAGTCTCGACGGGTGCGAAGCAGAACGCGATGACGTCGACCTACCGGACCGAGGCCTTCGCCGAGCTCAACACCCGGCTGGATCGGGTGCTCGGGGATAAGACGGCCAAGCACTTCGGGGCCCTCAAGGTGCGGACGGTGGGCGACCTGTTGCGCCACGTCCCGCGCCGCTATCTCTCGGGCACCGAAAGCAGCGATCTGTCGCAGCTCGTGGTCGGCGAAGAGGTGGCCGTGCTCGCGGAGGTCGTCAGCGCCCAGATCAAGCAGGGCAGGATGCCCCGGCTGGAGGCCGTGGTCACGGACGGCCACGGGCGGCTGACCCTGACCTTCTTCGGCAAGCAATGGCTGCTGGACTACTGGCTCAAGAACTTGCGCCCACGATCCCGCGGCATCTTCGCGGGCAAGGTCGGCGTCTTCCAGGAACGCTTCCAGCTCACCCACCCCGACTTCGTCATCATCGACGAATCGGGCGCCATCATCGGCGGGGCGGAGCGCAACCAGACCATGGCCGAGGTCTCGCGACGATCGGGCCTGATCGGGATGTATCCGGCCACCCGGCAGTTGCCCACCTGGCGCATCGCCCAGTGCGCCGAGATGGTGTTGGATCGTCTCGGCCGCGTCGCCGAGCCCTGGCCGGCCTGGGTGTTGGAGGAGGCGGACCAGCCGCAGCTGGCCGACGCGCTGGATCAGGTGCACCGTCCCACGGATCGGGAGCTCGCCGAGCGGGGCAAACAGCGGCTGCTGTTCGACGAGGCCCTGTCGGTGCAACTGGCCATGGCCAAGCGACGCGAGATCGCCGCCCAACAACCAGCCACGGCCAGGCCGCGCATCGCCGGTGGGCTACTGGGTGCCCTGGACGCCCGGCTGCCGTTCACCCTGACCGCGGGGCAACAGCGGGTGGGGGAGGAGATCTTCGGTGAGATAGCCCGCTCGCAGCCCATGCAGCGCCTGCTGCAGGGCGAGGTGGGATCGGGCAAGACCCTCGTCGCGCTGCGCGCCATGTGCACGGTCATCGACGCCGGGGGGCAGGTCGCCCTGCTGGCCCCTACGGAGGTGCTTGCGACCCAGCACTACCGCAGCCTGACGGCGATGCTGGGGGAGCTCGCCGATGGCGGCACCCTGTCCGGAGCCGAGAACGCCACCTCTCTAATATTGCTGACCGGTTCCATGACCACCGCGCAGAAGCGGGCCGCGTTGCTCAAGGCGGCCAGTGGCGAGGCGGGCATCGTGATCGGCACCCACGCCCTCTTGGCCGATCAGGTGCAGTTCGCCGATCTCGGCCTCATCGTCATCGACGAGCAGCATCGCTTCGGGGTCGAGCAGCGGGCCAAGCTCCTCGCCAAGGCCGAGCGCCGACCCCACCTGCTCGTCATGACTGCGACGCCCATCCCGCGCTCTGTCGCCATGACGGTGTTCGGCGACCTCGCCACCTCCGTACTGAGCGAATTACCGGCCGGCCGCTCCGAGGTCACGACCACCGTCGTCGACGAGTTGGCCCACCCGGCGTGGGTCGAGCGGGCGTGGCAGCGCGTCGTCGAAGAGGCGGGGAAGGGGCGTCAGGCCTTCATCGTGTGCCCGCGCATCTCGGAAAAGAGGGCCGAGGACGACGCCCGGCTCACGGAGGGGGATAGTCAGGCGAGATCGGTGGAGGAGCTCTACGCCGAGCTGGCCGAGGGGCCGCTCAGCTCGCTCCGCGTGGAGCGGGTGCACGGTCAACTGGGCTCCGAGGAGAAGGACCGGGTCATGCGCGCCTTCGCGGCCGGAGACGTCGACGTCATCGTCTCCACCACCGTCATCGAGGTGGGCATCGACGTTCCGAACGCCTCCATGATGGTGATCAGCGACGCCGACCGGTTCGGCATCTCCCAGCTGCATCAGCTGCGCGGCCGGATCGGGCGGGGCGCGCACCCGGGCGTGTGTCTGCTGCTGACCCGCTCCGACGCCGACTCCGAGGCCCGCACCCGACTCGGAGCCGTCGCCGCCTCGACCGACGGCTTCAGGCTCGCGGAGGTGGATCTCGAACAGCGCCGCGAGGGCGACATCCTCGGGGCCAGTCAGGCTGGGACCAGTTCGAGCCTGCGGTT
>JBBSOW010000017.1:0-47035 GCA_038259365.1 Propionibacteriales bacterium | reverse complement strand
TTCGTTGTCGATTCGTGACTCCACGCCCTGTCCCGGGCCTCAAGTCCGTGATGTGGTGAGGTGAAGCGCAACCGGGGAGGGGTTTGTGATCGTCACGCGTCGCCAGTTGTTGTCCGGAACGGGCATCGCGGCCCTAGCCCTCGCCGTGGGCTCGTGCTCGAGCGCCGAGGACCTGCACGGCGCGGCAGCGGTGCTGACCCTACCCCTGGATACCCCCCACACAACCGATGCGGCCACCGCGAGCGCGCGCATCGCCTGGCGGGTCATGGTCGCCCATGAGGACATCCGCACCGCCAACGTGTCCATGTCCCCCAGCTCCCTTGCCGTGACCCTGGCCATGCTTGCCGAGGGCGCAGAAGGGGAAAGCCTCGCCAGCCTGGACGAGGCGTTCGGGCTCACCGGCAACGAGCGCTCCGCCGCCATCGGAGCGCTGCGCCAGGCGCTGGCCGGGTATGAGGATCTGCCCAGGTCGGTGGACGTCGACGATCCGCCCGAGACACCGGTGGTGCACCAGGCCAATCGGGCCGTGGTCCTCGACGGGGCCGAGATCAACCCGGCCTTCCTCGATCGGCTCTCCCGCTACTACGACACCGGCATCACCCGCGTCCCGCTCTCGGAGGCCAAAGCCGATCTGGACGCGTGGGCGAAGAAGCACACCGCCGGGCTCGTCAAGGAAACTGCCATCGAGCTCGACCCCGGCATCGAGCTCATCACCCAGGACGCCCTGCTCTTCGCGGCCAGGTGGCGCACGCCGTTCTCCTCCGACGGCGTGCCCTTATCGTTTGCCACCGGTGCCGGCGCCACGGCCGACGTCGCCGCGCTCGGCGACACCCTCTCCGTCCCCTACGCGAAGACCGATCGGTGGGAGGCCGCCAGGCTCGCCTACGACGATGTCCTGGCCATGGACGTCATCCTGCCCCGGGCCGGGACGCACCCCAGCGAGCTGGGTTTCGAGGCGCTCCAGGAGAGCGCAACCGCCTTGGGCCAGGCCGGAGAACTCGAGGTCGATCTGACGTTGCCGCCGAGCAATATAGCGACAGGCTGGGATCTGCTGGAACCGTTGGCCGAGCTGGGAATCAACCTCGGCCAGCTGGGCGGCATCTTTGTCGGTGCGACCCTTGACCAGATGGCCCAGCAGGCCCGGCTCATCGTCACCGCGGAGGGCACCGTCGGCGCCGCCCTCACCGAGGGCGCCGTCGTGGTGAGTGCGACCGTCGTCGACGTCGACCTGGTCGTGGACCGCCCGTTCATCATGCGGGTCCTCGACACCCGCACTGGCTGGCCCCTGTTCCTCGCTGTCGTCAACGATCCAGCTGACGTGCAGGACTGACCGTTCGATTTCGCTAGTCGCTAGTCGGGAACCACAATTGTGACCACTCGTTTACCCCGCACCAAGGTGGCCTCTGCGTTTCACCTTGTCACAGCGTTTTATGGCGGTAGCAGCGCTCATGATTGGTCATAATTGTGGTTAGACGGGTCTCCTATGACCTCGATGGGAGTTGTCGGCGAGCCAGGGTAGATTCATGGGGTGCCTACCTACCGCGAAGAAGCCGTGGTGTTGCGCACGCACAAGCTGGGCGAGGCCGATCGGATCATCACGCTGCTCACCCGCCGCGGGGGCAAGGTCCGCGCGGTGGCGAAGGGGGTGCGGCGCACCTCCTCGAAGTTCGGTGCCCGGCTGGAGCCGTTCAGCCACGTCGATCTGCAGCTGGCCCAGGGCCGCAACCTCGACACCGTGACGCAAGCGGTCTCGCTGCACGCGTGGGGCGAGAAGCTCAGCGCCGACTACCGGTTGTGGACCACGGGCCAGGTCATGGTGGAGACCGCCGATCGTCTCGTCGACGCCGAGCGAGAGCCGGCGCTGCAGCAGTTCCTGCTGCTCGCCGGCGGGCTGCGGGTGCTCATCGAGGGCACCACCGACGGGCCGCGGGACCCGTCGCTTATCCTGAACTCCTACCTGCTGCGATCCCTGTCCGTGGCCGGGTACGCCCCTTCGCTGCAAGATTGCGCCCGCTGCGGGCTGGCCGACACCGCCGACTACTTTTCTCCCCCCGCCGGCGGGGTGGTGTGCGTGCGGTGCCGCCCGCCGGGTTCGCCGCGGGTGGAGACCGCCACGGTGGGGTTGATGTCGGCGCTACTGGCGGGCGACTGGCCGCGGACGCGCGACGCCGCACCCGGCGCCATCCGGAGCGTCGACGGCCTCGTCGGGACCTTCGTCGCCTGGTATCTCGAGCGCGGCTTGCGCTCGATGCCTATTCTCGAACGGTGACCACGACGAGGGAGCCGACGCGGTGAGCCAGCCCGAGCGGGCGCAGGGGGAGCCGCCACGACCGGTGCTCCTGACGTCGGCCACCCGGTCGCCGGCCCCGAAGGCCAAGGCGAGATTCTCCGCGTTGGACCTGGCCTCGGCGTTGGTCATCCCGCTGGCGCTGGTGGTCCTGCTGGTGAGCTTCCTGCTGACGCCCGACGGGGGAGAGTTCGCCGGCAGCGAGCGCGCCGACGGCAAGGGCAAGGACGGCGTCGGGGACAGCTACTTTCCGGGTCTCGGTGGGCAGGGCTTCGACGTCGCGAATTACGACGTCAACCTGGCCTGGGACGGTCGCGTGCTCACGGGCTCCACCACCGTCGAGGCCGCGACGACCGAGAAGCTGGACGTGATCCACCTCGATCTGCAGCTGCCGGTCACCGAGGTGACGGTCGACGGCCAACCGGCGGAGTTCGAGATCCGGGGGGCCGACGACCTCGCGATCACCCCGAAGCAAGACATCGCCTCGGGCCAGAGCTTCACCGCCGCCGTGAGCTACGGCGGCGATCCGGCGCTGGCCGACCGCGAGCCCACCGAGCAGGCGTGGTGGCGCAGCGCCGGCACCGTCACCGCGGTGGGGGAACCCTACGTCGCGTCCTGGTGGTTCCCCGCCAACGATCATCCCAGCGATCCCGCCCAGATGGACATCCGGCTGACAGTGCCCGCCGGCGTCGAGGCACTCACCGTCGGCAAGCTCATCAACCGGGACGAGGGGTCCTCACCTGAGACCGACACCTGGCACTGGCAGACCGACGAGCCGCTGGTCACCTACACCTCGTTTTTGAGCATCGGGCAGTACCAGATCGAGACCGGCACCGTTTCAGAGGGGATGACCAAGCCGCGCCCCTACCTCTACGCGGTCAGCGAGGAGATCGACGAGCCCGCCCGGGAAGAGGCGTTCGCGGCGCTGCGCACCACGCCCAAGTGGGTGGCCGAACTGGAGAAGATCTACGGCCCCTACCCGATGAACGAGATCGGCGGGGTCGTGCCCCCGCACGAGCTGTGGTTCGGCGGGATGGAGACCCAGGCCCGTCCCGTCTACGGGCTGGGCGCGATCACCGATTCGGGCTTCGCGGACCGGCTCATCATCCACGAGATGGCGCACATGTGGTTTGGCGACACCGTCAACCTGCAACGCTGGAGCGACCTGTTCCTCAACGAGGGTTACGCCTCGCACGCGGAATGGCTGGTGTTCGAACAGGCCAAGGATGAGTCCGCGAACGAGAAGTTGACCAAGCGGATGACGGAGCTCCCGCCCGAGTTCTGGAGGATCACCCTGGACGACCCGGGCGCCAACACCCTGTTCGACACCGTCTACGTCCGCGGTCCCATGGCTTTGCAGGCGCTGCGCAACGTGATGGGCGAGAAGACGTTTCAAAAGTTCTCCGCCGAGTGGGCCACCCGTGCCGGCCCCCACTCGATCCAGCAGTGGTTCGACGCCGCCAAGGCCGCCACGGATACTGACCTGCAGCCCTGGTACGACGCCTGGATGAGCGGCACCACCGTCCCGCCGAAGACCGAGGAAGTTGGATATCCGTGATCGCCATCACCCGCTTCGAGGTCACCGAAGACCAGACCGCCGAGTTCACCGAGCAGGCCGGCCGTGCCATCGAGGTGTTGCGGGCCAAGGTGGGGCTGCTGAGCCTGGATTTCGCCCGCAACCTCGACGAGCCGCAGCTGTGGACGCTGACGACCCGCTGGAAGGACGTCGGCAGCTATCGCCGCGCCCTCGGCGGGCTGGAATCCAAGATGGTGGTGGTTCCGCTGCTGTCGCTGGCCATCGACGAGCCCTCGGCCTACGAGGAGCCCGACCTCGTCGGGGAGAACCAGCCGCGCATCCCCTAGAGCCCAGGTCTTTCGCTTTGCGGTCGGGGGTGGCAAGATCGGAAAACACCCGGCCACCTGATCCCGCGCCAGAGTCTCGGCGTCGCGACGAAAGGTTCCCATGATCCAGCTCAGCCAGTCCACCCTCGGTGATATCTCCACGATGCCGGTGCCCGCGTATCCCCGGGACCGGGTCGACAAGCATATCGTCCACTTCGGGGTCGGTGGCTTCCACCGCGCGCACCAGGCGATGTACCTCGACGCCCTGCTCGCCGACGGGCTGGCCGACGGCTGGGGGATCACCGGGGTGGGGGTGCTGTCCTTCGACGAGAAGATGCGCGACGCCATGGCCGCGCAGGACTGCCTGTACTCGCTCGTGCTCAAGCACCCCGACGGTGAGATCGAGGGCCGCGTCATCGGCTCGATCATGGAGTACCTGTTCGTCCCGGACGACCCCGAGGTCGTGCTGAACCGCCTCAGCGATCCGGCCACCAAGATCGTCTCGCTGACGATCACCGAATCCGGTTACCCGATCGACGACAGCACCGGGCAGTTCGATCCCCAAGACGAGGCCACGTTGGCCGACATCGACGGCGACGGTCCCCGCCAGAGCGCGTTCGGGCTCATCGTGGAGGCCCTGCGGCGGCGCCGCGACGCGGGCACGCCGGCGTTCACGATCATGTGCTGCGACAACATCCAGCACAACGGCGACGTCGCCCGCGCCGCCGTGCTGGGCTTCGCCAAGGCCAAGGACGCCGAGCTCGCCGCGTGGGTCGAGGCCGAGGTGGCCTTCCCGAACTCCATGGTGGACCGGATCACCCCGGCCCCCGACGACGCTCTGCGCGCCGAGGTCGCCGAGCGCTTCGACGTCGAGGACGCCTGCCCGGTCTCGAGCGAATCCTTCACCCAGTGGGTCATGGAGGACCGCTTTCCCGCCGGCCGCCCCGATTACGACAAGGTGGGAGTGCAGCTCGTCGATGATGTCGACCCCTACGAGATGATGAAGCTGCGGCTGCTCAACGCCTCGCACCAGCAGCTCGCCTACGCCGGATTCCTGGCCGGTTACGAGCAGGTGCACGAGGCCGTCGGCGATCCAAAACTGCACGCCTACCTCCTCGAGGCCTACATGCGCGGCGAGGCGGTGCCCACCCTCAAGCCGGTCCCCGGGGTCGACCTGGAGGCATACACCGCCGAGCTGCTCGAGCGGTTCGGCAACGAGGAGGTCAGGGATACCCTGGCCCGGCTCGCCGTCGACGGCTCGGACCGGATGAGCAAGTTCTTGTTTCCCGTGATCAAAGATCGGATCGCCATGGGGGAGTCCTCGCCGGTGTGCGCGCTCATCGTCGCCACCTGGTGCCGGTTCATGGAGGGCAGCGACGACGCCGGCCGCAAGTCGCCCATCACCGACAAGCGCGAGGCCGAACTCACCGAGGCCGCCCTGGCTGACCGGGAGGATCCCGGCGTGTTCCTCGACCACCCGATCTTCGGTGGGCTCGGTGCCGACGAGGGCTTCCGGGCCGAGTACGTGAACGCCAAGACCACGCTGCTTGGAGAGGGCATCCAGGCGGCCGTGTCCCGGGTCGTCGCCGGATAAGCGGCGGCGGGCATCGACACTGCGTCGGAGCCTGCTCAATCGTCGTCGAAGGCGGTCCGTGGATGGGGCCGTGGAGCACGCGTTGCTCAACCATGCGCGCGGGCCGGTGGACGCATGGGACTACGCTCAGATGGACACCTGCGCACAATGAAGCACGCAGCCAATGAGATGTGCGGGTGGCCTCCCCATGGGAGGCTTAGCCGTAACACCGGCTGACGGCTGCGGTCGATCCTTGACTCCTTGGACGACGACTGCATCGAGGCACCAACCACACGTGCTCCGAGGTCTTCCAACGCTGGGCCCCCCGGGGGCCGACTGAAGATCGGCATCGGTAAGCGGTCAGCGCCACCGTCTATTCCGGACGAGGCCCGCTACCCTCTCTACGTCCCGGCGCAAGGCTCCGACTGCCGCGCTCAGATCAGTGTCCTCGGCTTCCTGCACGCGTTCGGTGACCCATTGCCGGATCAGTGCGGAGGGAGTCAGGTGCATCCGGGCGGCTGCAGCCCGAACCGCCTCGTGGGTGGCGGGCGCGAGGCGTACAGAGAACACCGCCGAGGCTTTCGCTTCTCGCGCGTCCTCCTCGGCGGCCGCCCGCTCCTCGTCGAGGTATTCGGCTGCCGTCGCCGCCAGCTGTTTGTCGATCTCATTCTCAGTTCGCATCGTCATCTTGCGTCTCCCGGTAGGTACGCCGCTCTGCACCAGTTGTCTTCCATGCCGTCACACCCCACAACTCACCCTCAATGCGGGCCGCGATCACGGTGATCACGAAACCGGCCGTGGGTGAATAACCAACGATCCGTATCGCGCCCGTGTGCGAGCGAGGATCCGGATCACTTTTCCCGCGTAAGGGTCTGCCACCGCTTCCGTAGCCCACGCGGGGTCGATATCGACCGCATCGGGATACAGATACGAGAGCGTGGCGATGTGCTCGGCTCGGGCCCGAGTCCAGCGCACCACCATTGGCCCAGTGTAGTCAGAATGACTGCACTGGGCTAGCCGTGCGGCAGGCACCTGTTGGTGACGACATGCACCTGCGCGGGGCGGCTGGCTAGGTCCTGGCCCAGGGCAACGGGTATTCCCGGACGGCGTGGCAAGCGTCGCCGCTGGTTAATGCCCTTTGCGGGAGGCCACAGCGCAATCGGCACGGTAAGGTGTGGGGTTGCGGTGGCCGGCGTGAGCGCCGATCGCCGCCGATCCGAGGCGCCTGCCAGCCGGGCAGCGCGACACGCTTGAGAGTTCTGGAGTTTTCACCCATGCCGCCAACCACCAAAGTCGACCACGTCATCAGCCTGTGCAAGCGTCGCGGCTTCGTCTTTCCCTGCGGCGAGATCTACGGCGGCACCCGCGCCGCCTGGGATTACGGACCCTTCGGCGTCGAGTTAAAGGAGAACATCAAACGGCAGTGGTGGAAGTCGATGGTGACCGGGCGCGACGATGTCGTCGGCCTGGATTCCTCGATCATCCTGCCGCGCGAGACCTGGGTGGCCTCGGGCCACGTGGGCGTGTTCAGCGATCCGCTCACCGAGTGCATGTCCTGCCATCGCCGCTTCCGCGCCGACCACCTCCAGGAGGGCTACGCGGCCAAGAAGGGCGTCGAGGATCCGGACACCGTCGACCTGGCTCTGGTGAACTGCCCCAACTGCGGTAATAAGGGCCAGTGGACCGAGCCGCGCGATTTCAACATGATGCTCAAGACCTACCTCGGCGTGCTCGAGGAGGAATCCGGGCTGCACTACCTGCGCCCCGAGACCGCGCAGGGCATCTTCATCAACTTCGCCAACGTCGTTCAGACCTCACGCAAGAAGCCGCCGTTCGGCATCGCCCAGACCGGCAAGAGCTTCCGCAACGAGATCACGCCGGGCAACTTCATCTTCCGCACCCGCGAGTTCGAGCAGATGGAGATGGAGTTCTTCGTCAAGCCCGGCGAGGACGAGCAGTGGCACCAGTACTGGATCGACGAGCGGATGTCCTGGTACACCGATCTGGGCATCGATCCCGAGAACCTGCGGTTGTTCGAGCACCCCCAGGAGAAGCTCTCGCACTACTCCAAGCGGACCGTCGACATCGAGTACCGCTTCGAGTTCGCCGGAAACGAATGGGGAGAGCTGGAGGGAGTCGCCAACCGCACCGACTTCGATCTCACCACCCACTCCGAGCACTCGGGCACCGACCTGTCCTACTTCGACCAGGCGAACAACGAACGCTACGTGCCCTACGTCATCGAGCCCGCGGCCGGTCTGTCGCGTTCGCTGATGACCTTCCTCGTCGACGCCTACACCGAGGACGAGGCGCCCAACGCCAAGGGCGGCGTCGACAAGCGCACCGTGCTCAAGCTCGATCCGCGGCTCGCCCCGGTGAAGGTCGCCGTGCTGCCGCTCTCGCGCAACGCTGATCTGTCCCCGGCCGCCAAGGACCTCGCCGCCCGGCTGCGACAGCACTGGAACGTCGACTTCGACGACGCCCAGGCCATCGGTCGCCGCTACCGCCGTCAGGACGAGATCGGCACCCCGTTCTGCATCACCGTCGACTTCGACACCCTCGAGGACCAGGCCGTCACCGTGCGCGAACGCGACACCATGGCCCAAGAGCGCGTCGCGCTGGATCAGGTGGAGGCCTACCTGGCGACGCGGCTGATCGGCTGCTGAGGATGCAGGGTCGTTGCTCCGGTTTCCTCCTCTCCGATGGGCCGCCCACGTGGCGTTGACCGCGACCGGTGCCCTGCGGCTTGCTGCCCCATCGGGGGGGGACCGTCGAAACGCCGATGCCGGTGGTCCTGGCCCCGATGGCGGGCATCACGAACCCGGCGTACCGGCAACTTTGCCGTGAACAGGCCGAGGCGGGCGCCGGGGAACAGCGACCCGCGGGGTTGTTCGTGTGCGAGATGATCACTTCGCGGGGGATCGTCGAGCGCGACGCCAAGTCTTTGGACATGCTCGCCTTCGACTCCGGTTCGAGCGTGCATTCGGTGCAGCTGTACGGCGTCGACCCGCGCTACCTCTCGCGGGCGGCGGAGATCCTCTGCGACGAGTTCGGCGTCCAGCACATCGACCTGAACTTCGGCTGCCCGGTGCCGAAGGTCACCCGCAAGGGCGGCGGCGGGGTGCTGCCGTGGAAGCGGACCCTGCTGCGCGCCATCCTCGAGGCCACCGTCAAGGCGGCCGACTTTTACGGCGTCCCTGTCACCATGAAGACGCGGATGGGCATCGACGAGGATCACCTGACCTACCTCGACGCCGGGCGGATCGCCGAGGAGACCGGCTGCGCCGCCATCGCCCTGCACGGCCGGACCGTGGCACAGGCCTATTCCGGGCAGGCGCAGTGGGATTCCATCGCGCGGCTGGTGGAACACGTGGATATCCCGGTGCTCGGCAACGGCGACATCTGGGAGGCCTCCGACGCGGTGTCGATGTTGGAGCAGACCGGCGCCGCCGGCGTCGTGGTGGGCCGCGGGTGCCTGGGCCGACCGTGGCTGTTCCGTGATCTGGCCGCGGCTCTCGGCGGAGCCCCGATGACGATCCTGCCGACGCTCGGCGAGGTGGCGGCGACCGTGCGTCGCCACGGCGAGCTGTTGGCCGAGATCATGGGCGAACAGCGCGGCCTCACCGACCTGCGCAAGCACATGGTCTGGTACTTCAAAGGGTTCCCCGTCGGCGGGGACGGACGGCGAGACCTGGCGATGGTGAGCTCGCTCGCCGAACTCGACGAGCTGCTCGGCCGCCTGGATCCGAGCGTGCCGTTTCCCGAGTCGGAGCTGGGGGAGAGCCGGGGCCGCCAGGGTCGTCCGCGGTCGAAGATCGTCATGCCCGAGGGGTGGCTGAACGACCAGGACGGGTGCTCGGAGGACCTGAGCGCCGCCGAACTCGGGGTGTCCGGGGGCTAGGTCCCACCGGCTCCGGACGTAGGCGCGGCTCCGGACGCAGGCGTGGTGACCTCGGCTTCGGGCTCCGGGGGTTTCGGACGCAGGCGAGGCGACCTCGGCTCCTGCCCGTGGCGGAGCCTCGTCGGGCTCCGCCCGCCGAGTTCCGCCTTTACGCCCTCCACGCCATGAGCCGAGGTCGCCATGCCTGCGTCCTCAGTCCCTCCTCCGCCCGCGTTCTTGGCGGCTCGGTTCGGCGCTGGTTCCAACCACGGTCGTAGGGCCCCTATCTGGTCTATATGCCAGACGCAGTCCCAGGGGCCGTGGTTGGAACCGGCTCGGGTGGGAGTCGCGTGCTGGAAGAGGAGCACCTGTTGCCAGGTCGCCACGCCTGCGTCCTCCGTCTCTCCTCCGCCTTGCGTTCTTGGCGGCTCGCTTCGGCGCCGGTTCCAACCACGGTCGTAGGGTGCCTATCTGGTCTATATGCCACAGGGCACTGCATTTGCCGTGGTTGGAACCGGCTCAAGATAGGGTCGCGTGGGTGGAAGAGAACCTGTTGCCGCGAGCGAAGGCGTGGGCGCACACGATGGCCGGCCACGCGGGCGGGGATGTGGTGCGGGCCCACCGCGATTCCCACGTCACCCTCGAGCCGGGATGCCGCGTAGATCGGCAAGCCCGGGAGGCGGCCGAGCGCGCGACGCTGCGGCCCGGGGCAGCGCTGGCGAAAGGCTCGGGCGACCGCGCGCGTACCGAAGGGCCGGATCCCGAGCGCACCTGTTTCGAGCGCGACCGCGACCGGATCATCCACTCGGCTGCCTTTCGACGGTTGGCCGGCAAGACCCAGGTGGTGGTGTATCCCAGCGATCACCAGCGCACCCGGCTGACGCACGCGCTGGAGGTGGCCCAGGTGGCGACCGCGATCGCGCGCGGAATCGGCGCCAACGTGAGCCTCACCGACGCCATCGCCCTCGGGCACGACTGCGGCCACGGGCCCGGCGGGCACGCGAGCGAGGACGCCTTCGATCCCTTCGTGCCCGGCGGGTACGACCACGGACCCTGGGGCGCCGACGTGGTGCTCACGAGCCTGAATTTGTGCCGCGAAACCCTCGACGGCATCCGCAATCACTCGTGGTCCCGGCCCGCCCCGGCGAGCATCGAGGGGGAGATCGTCTCCTGGGCGGATCGGATCGCCTACTGCGCCCACGATCTCGAGGACGCGGTGCATTCGGGCCTCCTGGCCCTTGACGACGTACCAACGAAGGTGGCCGAGGTGGCCGGGCGCACTCGCCGCGAACAGATCAGCGTCTTCGTGCGGTCCATCATCGCCACGGCCAATTCCGCCGGCGAGGTGGCCATGGCGCCGCGGGAGGCCGGCGCCCTCGCCGCGCTGCGGAACTTCAACTACGAGCGGATCTATACCCGGCCTGAGTCCGCAGCCCAGGCCATCGCGGTGGTCAAGGTGCTCCGCCCCCTCGTCGAGCACTACGCCGAGCACCCGCATCGCATTCCCGACGCGGGTGAGGTGCCGCCGGCCAGCCCGGAGGCGATCCACCAGGCCGTGGCGTGGGTGGGCGGGATGACCGACCGCTACGCCTTCGACACCGCCGTACGTGTCCTGAACTATCCTGTTGCCGAGTTACCGAAGGGAATCGACCGTGGCTGATTTCGTGCACCTCAGCCGCGACGGGGTGTCGGTGCTGATCGAGCTCACCGACGACGGACTGCCCGTCGTGCTGCACTGGGGAGCGGGCCTCGGCGAGCTGGATCCGACCGACGCCGAGGCCATCCGGTTGGGCTCGCTCACTCCCGAAGCCAACAACGAACCGGCCGTCCCGACCCGGATCTCGATCCTGCCCGAGCACACCCGAGGCTGGCATGGCCGGCCCGGTGTCTCGGGATCCCGGGCGGGGAGAGACTGGTCCCCCCGCTGGCACCTTCGCACGGCCCTCGTCGACGATCGGGTGTGTCGTCACGGGGTATGCGGAGGGGGACGCGCCGAGTTCCGAGCGGTCGATCCAGCGGCCGAACTGGCGGTGACGATCACGATGGAGCTCCTACCGGGCGGCGCCCTGCGCACGCGCGCGGAGCTGACCAACACCGGCCGCGAGGACTACCAGCTCGACGATCTGGTGTTGAGCCTGCCGGTGCCCGAGCGCGCCACCGAGCTCTTGGACCTGGCTGGCCGCTGGGGTCGGGAGCGCAGCCCGCAACGCCACGATTTCGGGGTCGGAACCTGGTTGCGGGAGGGACGCCACGGCCGCACGGGCGCCGACGCCGCCACCGTGTTGCACGCCGGCACCGGCGGCTTCGGCTTTGCCTCCGGGGAGGTCTGGGCCGTGCACACGGCGTGGAGCGGCAACCACACCCATTACGCCGAGAGGCTGTGGACCGGCGCGCAGGTGCTCGGCGGCGGGGAACTGTTGTGGCCCGGCGAGGTGATCCTCGGCGAGCAGGAGAGCTACACCTCGCCGTGGCTCTACAGCTCGCACGGGATCGGTCTCGATCAGGTCGCGGGGCGATTCCACCGTCACCTGAGGTCCCGCGAAGGCCACGTCGGCCCGCGGCGGCCGGTGCTGTTGAACGTGTGGGAGGCGGTTTACTTCGATCACTCCCTGGACAAGCTAACCGAACTGGCTGAACGGGCCGCCGCGCTCGGCGTCGAACGGTTCGTCCTGGACGACGGATGGTTCGGCTCGCGACGCGATGACACCTCCGGCCTAGGGGATTGGACGGTCTCGGCGAAAGCCTGGCCCGAAGGTTTGCACCCGTTGATCAATAGGGTGCGCGAGCTCGGGATGGAGTTCGGCCTGTGGTTCGAGCCCGAGATGATCAATATCGATTCCGACGTCGCCCGGGCACACCCGGAGTGGATCATGCGTCCCACACCGGATCGCCTGCCGATGGAGTCGCGGAACCAGCAGGTGATCAACCTGGGCCTGGACGAGTGCTATGACCACGTTCATTCCGCGATCCAAGCGATCCTCGACGAATACGACATCGCCTATCTCAAATGGGACCACAACCGCGACCTCATCGACGCCGCGCAGCCCGGCGGCACGCCCGGCACCCATGATCAGACCCTGTCCACCTATCGCATGCTCGATCAACTCAAGGCCGACAACCCCGGTCTGGAGATCGAGTCCTGCGCCTCGGGTGGCGGGCGGGTCGATCTCGGCATCGTGGAGCGCACCGATCGGGTCTGGGCGTCGGACTGTATCGATCCGCACGAGCGTCAGCTGATCAACCGGTGGACCGGGCAACTCCTACCTCCAGAGCTGGTGGGTTCGCACATCGCTTCGGGGCGATCCCACACCACCGGAAGACTGCACGACCTGAACTATCGGGCCGCGACGGCGGTCTTCGGCCATCTCGGGATCGAGTGGGATCTCACCTGCGCCACCGAGGCCGAACTCGAGGAACTCCAAGCCTGGATCGAGTTCTACAAGCAACACCGCGAGCTGTTGCTGGGCGGTGACGCGTTTCGCCTGGATCTAACCGATGCCAGCCTGCACGCCCACGGTGTGTTGGCGCCGGACCGGCGCCGGGCGATCGTGTCCTGGAGCGCGATCGAGCGTAGCGAGGTGGTCTATCCCGGGTTGCTCAGAATTCCTGGCCTACTCCCCGCGCAGCGCTATCGGATTCGTCCCGTCATCGTCGGGAACCCTCCGAGCGGGTTGTTTGCGCCGCCGTGGTTCAACGCCGAGGACGGCGCCGAGCCGAGCAAGACCGAATACCGGGGCGTCCAGTTGACCGGGCTGGGGCTAGCCACGGTTGGCCTGAGAGCCCCCAGGCTGGATCCCGATCAGACCGTGTTGTTCCTGATCACCGCCGAGAGCTGAGCGGGACCACGAGCCAACCTCTCGGCAAAGACTCACGAATGTGGTCGTCCAAGCCTTGTGCTCACGCCGTGTCGAAGCGTACGGTAAGCCTATGCAAGCGGTTGCATAACCAGGTAGCAGGAACACTTCGAGGCCAACGGGGGCCTGATGAGAAGCAATGGGCGAGCTTTCACCGGCGCGACGATCTACGCGGTCGCGCAGCGGGCCGGCGTGTCTGCGGCGACGGTGAGCCGGGCGCTGAAGAACGATCCCCGCATCACGGCCGCTACTCGCGCCAACGTCGAGAAGGCGGCCGCAGCGCTGGACTACCTTCCCCGCGCCGCCGCCCGGGCGTTGGCGCACAGCAAAACGAGCGCACTGGGACTGGTCCTGCCGCACATCGAGGGCGGCTATTACGCCGATCTGTTGGTGGGTTTTGAGACCGCGGCCAGCGCGCGGGGGCTATCGGTCATCATCACGTTGGCCAACCCGAGCCAAGACTGCCGCTCGAGCGTTCGCACGCTGGCCGCTCAGGTCGATGGCCTGGCGTTTATGGCGCACAGCGCGGCCACCGACCAGCTCGTTGCCGAGATCGCTCGGTCCCGTCCGGTCGTCACCGCGGCGCGACGCCGGGTTGGCGAGCACGATGCGTTCTTCATCGAGAGCCGCGAGCCTGCCCGCAAGCTCACCGAGCACCTCCTCGAGCAGGGGCGACGGCGAGTGGCCTTCGTCGGCACGCCGGAGGAGGGCGGTGACCTCGGCGAACGCCAACTGGGTTACCTCGACGCCATGGGCGCCGCCGGGCTCAGCGCGATCACCTATCCGGTGTTTCCGTCCGAGGACGAGGGTCGGCGATTGGCCGAAGGACTCTCAGCCGCCGGCCTGCAGCACGACGGCCTCGTGTGCAGCAACGACGAGCTCGCGCTAGCCGTGCTGTACACGCTGCAGGAACGCGGAGTTCGAATCCCCGACGATGTCGCCATCACGGGCTGGGACGACACCGTCACCGCGCGCTACGTGCGGCCCGGACTGACCACGGTTTCCCAGCCCGTACGCCGGTTGGGGGAGTTGGCGGCCGAACGGCTGTTCCACCGCATCGAGGATGACTCGGTCCAGACCGAGCCGTCATGCCTCGAGGCCAGCATCATGCATCGCGCGTCCTGCGGGTGCACAGAACGCACCGAATCACCTACGAGCAAGGAGCTCTCATGACTAACATCACTCGACGAGGCTTTGTCGGATTGGCCGCGTTGGCGCTCGCCGGAGCGGCAGGCTGCGGGCGGGCGGCGGAAACCGGCGGGGCGGCGGCTTCGCCCGCCCCCGATGTCGCGGCGGGAAAGGCGACGGGATCGTTGAACGTGTGGGCGATGGGCGCCGAAGGTCAAGCACTGCCCGAGCTGGTGAAGAAGTTCACCGCCGCCAATCCGGATTGCCAAGTGAACGTGACGCCGGTTCCGTGGAGTTCGGCCCACGACAAATTCACCTCCGCCATCGCCGGTGGCACCACTCCGGATGTGGCCCAGCTCGGCACCACCTGGATGGGCGAGTTCGTCGGGCTGAACGCCCTGGATCGGACCCCGGGGAACATCGAGAGCGGCGCCTTCTTCTCCGGCGCTGCCAAGACCACCCAGGTCGGCGACGCCTCCTACGCGGTGCCGTGGTACGTCGAGACCCGGGTCGTCTACTACCGAACGGACATTGCCGCCAAGGCGGGTATCGATTCCGCTCCCACCGACTGGCCCAGCCTGCAGGCGATGGCGAAGGCGATGAAGAAGCAAAAGGGCGTGAAGTGGGGCATCGCCCTACAGCCGGGCCAGACGGGTTCGTGGCAGACCGTGGCCCCTCTGATGTGGTCCAACGGCGGCAAGCTCATGAGCGAGGACAATAAGACCTTCACCCTCGACGACCCCAAGAACGTCGAGGCGCTGCGCTACTACCAGTCGTTCTTCACCGACAAACTGGCCGACAAGGCTCCGGTGCAGGGCACCACCGAGGCGGACTTCGCCAACGGATCGGTGCCGATGTTCATCTCGGGCCCCTGGATGATGGCGGCGGTCGAGAAGCTCGGCGGAGACTCCTTCAAGTCCAAGTACGAGGTGGCCGTGATGCCCAAGAAGGAGGTGTCCGCGTCGTTCGTCGGCGGCTCCAACATGGGGGTTTTCAAGGACACCCAGAACCGCGACGCGGCCTGGAAGCTGGTGCAGTTCCTCATTCAACCCGACGTCCAGGTCGACTGGTACAAGACCTCCACCGATCTGCCCTCGGTGCAGTCGGCCTGGGACGACCCCGCCCTGGCCTCGGATAAGAAGCTCAGCGTGTTCGGCACTCAGTTGGAGACCGCGTACGCGCCGCCCTCGATCGCCACCTGGGAGCAGGTGGCCGCCAAGCTGGACGCCCAGATCGAGAAGGTCTGCAAGGCCGGCCTGGATCCGGCCGAGGCGCTCAAGGCAGCGCAGTCCGAAGCCACCAGCATCGGCGTGGGCTAGCCATGACGGTGACGTCGAGCGATGTCGCTGCCGAGACGGTACCGAAGAAGAGGCCTGGCAGATCGCGGGGACGCACGAAGGCAGAATCTCGCGCCGGTCTCCTGCTTTCCTTGCCGTTCTTCGTCCTCTTCGCGACCTTCACGGCATGGCCCGTGTTCCAGTCGCTGTTCATGTCCTTCACCGACATGAAGATCCGCGATATCCGGACCCCGTTCGCCGTGAACTTCGTCGGATTCAGCAACTACGTGCAGGCCTTCACCGATCCCGTCTACCTGCGTGCCGCCCTGAACACGATCATCTTCGTGATCATCGGGGTGCCGCTCACCATGGCCGCCGGGCTGGCCTCCGCCATCGCGCTGAACAAGGGGATCACCCGCTTCCGCTCGATCTACCGGGTGGGCTTCTATACCCCGGTCATCACCTCGATCGTCGCCGTGGCGGTGGTCTGGCGCTTCCTGCTCAACCCGGACTCGGGGCTCGTGGACACCGCGCTCGGCTGGGTAGGAATCGACGGCCCGAACTGGTTGGGCAATCCCAGCACCGCTCTGGGCTCGTTGATCGCGATGGTCACCTGGCGCAACTTCGGCACCGGCATGATCATCTTCTTGGCGGGCCTGCAGTCGGTTCCCTGGAACCTGCACGAGGCTGCGATGTTGGACGGCGCGAGCCCGTGGCGACGCTTCGTGAACGTAACCCTCCCGCTGTTGCGTCCGACGATGCTGTTCGTGCTGGTGACCACCACGATCGGCTACCTGCAGTTCTTCGAGGAACCCTTCGTCATGACCCAGGGCGGCCCGCTGAACGCGACCATCTCGGCGTCGATGTACACCTATCAGCAGTTTGGTTACGGAAACTACGGGGTCGCGGGGGCGATGGCCTACATCACGTTCGTCGTGGTGGCTGTCGTGACCGCCATCCAGTTCCGGCTCACGAGGGAGAAGGACTGATGAAGCAGTTGCAGGGTCGATGGTGGCTGTACCTGGTGCTCACCGTCTTGTTGTTCATCGTCGTGCTGCCGTTCGTGTGGATGATCCTCGGCAGCTTCAAGAGCCAAAGCGAACTGCTGCAGGTGCCGCCGACGTGGTTCCCGGAGAATCCCAGCCTGGACAACTTCCAGCGGCTGTTCCAACGGCAGCCTTTCGGGCGCTTCTTCGTAAACTCGACCGTCGTGGCCGTCGCGGTGACGGCGGGCAACCTGCTGTTCAGCTCCATGCTGGGATACGCGCTCGCTCACCTGCATTTCCCGGGCAAGAAGATCATGTTCGGCGCGGTGCTGGGCACGCTGATGATCCCCGGCCTGGTCACCTTCATCCCCCAGTACGTCCTGATCGTCAACATGGGTCTGGCCGACACCCTCCCGGCGCTGATCTTGCCCTTCTTGGTGCAACCCTTCGGCGTCTTCCTCATGCGGCAGTTCTTCCTCGGGTTGCCGGGGGACCTGCTCGAAGCGGGCCGCATCGACGGGGTGGGCGAGATCGCGATCTTCTTCCGGATCTTCCTTCCGCTGGCGACCCCCGCCTTCGCCACCTTGGGGATTCTCACCTTCCTCGGCTCGTGGAACAACTTCCTTTGGCCGCTGGTGGTGGCGTCCTCGGACAAGACCTACACGCTTCCGGTCGCCCTGGCGCTCGTGGCCACGGGCCAAAACCAGACCGATTACGGCCTCCTGCTGGCCGGCGCGACCCTCGTGGTCATGCCGATCCTCGCCGTTTTCCTGTTCTTTCAACGCTACTTCATCGAGGGCATCGCCAGCACCGGCATCAAGTGACCCCCACCCCTTCCACGCCAAAGGAGAAAGACATGCCAGGACGCATCTCTCGACGCACGATCCTCGGCGCGGCGGCCGCAACCACCGCGGCCACCACGCTCGGGGTCGGCCCCGCCGTCGCCGGGCCACGACCTCCGGTGCCGGGCGGTCCGCCCCTACCTCGAGGGCCGGGCGGCCCTAGGCCCGTCCACGGTTTTTCCGCGGGCCAGGCCAAGACGCTGCACCGGTGGGCGAGAGACACCTGGCGTTCGCTGGCGGCCATGGCCGACCCCGACACCGGCCTCGTCGCCGACAACATCGACGGGGGGCTGACCTCGCGTTCGGGATACACCTCGCCGACCAACATCGGCGGCTACCTGTGGAGCACGCTCGTGGCGCGGGAGTTGGGCATCATCACCGCCGCCGAGAGCCGAGGCCGGATAGCCCGCACGCTCGAGACGCTCCAGGGCCTGGAGCGCCACGTCGAGTCCGGAATGTTCTACAACTGGTACGACGAAGCCTCCGGCGACGTGCTCACCACCTGGCCCGAGGACGGCAACCCCGTCTATCCCTTCGTGTCGAGCGTGGACATGGGGTGGTTGGGGGCGGCGCTGTGGGTGGTGGCGTCCGCCGATCCGGCCAACCGGGCGGCCGCGCTCGGGTTGTTCGAGCCGATGCGGTGGGACGTGTTCTTCGATCGGGGCTTCGATAGGGCCCCCGGCGCGAACGTCGGCGGCTTCCTCACCGCAGAATCTCCGCGCACCGACGTCACGCGGATGGCCCCCATGAACGGCGTCGGCGGGCCGGACCTGTGGTACACGATGGGTCACCACTACGACACGTGCGTCTCAGAGGCGCGCATGGTCACCTACCTCGGAATCATCCGCGAGCAGATTCCTGCCGGGGCCTATTTCGCCACGTGGCGCACGTTCCCGCCGGAGTGGGACTGGCCGGAGATGCCACCCGTCGGTAGGTACCGCAACTACCGCAGGCTGTCGGTCTACGAGGGTGCGCACACCTACCTCGGCATGCGGGTCGTTCCCGGTTGGGGAGGGTCCATGTTCGAGGAGCTGATGCCCGACCTGTTCGTCCCCGAGGCGAGCTGGGCGCCGCGAAGCTGGGGGGTGAACCACCCGCTGCACGTGCGGGCTCAACGCGAGCACGGGCTGGACGAGGCGCAGTACGGCTATTGGGGATTCTCGCCCTGCTCCAACCCGGCCGGCGGTTACCGCGAGTACGGCGTGGACGCCCTCGGCCTCAACCCCGAAGGGTACTTCTCGGATCAGGAGAACACCGACTACCGGTGGGACGATCCGCCGACGAGTTACGGCGACGGCGTCGTCACCCCCCACGCGGGGTTTCTGGGCATGATGTACGAGCCCGACGCGGGATTTCGTAACCTGAGCGCCATCGAGACCGAGCTTGGCTGCTACGGCGAGGGTGGATTCTACGACGCCGCCGCCACCCGTAGCGGTCTGCTCGCCCGGCGCCACCTCAGCCTCGACCAGTCGATGATCATGGGAGCCCTGGGCAACATCGTGTTGGGCGACAGATTACGCGGCTGGTTCTCCGTCAAGCCGGTGCTGCGCCGACTGCGGCCGGTGATCGGGCTCGAGGTGTTCGGCGCGGGATCCTAGGCGCCGTGTCTGGGGAGTCACCTCCCGCTAACGCCATCGTGGCCGCGAAGGACGGAAGGATTCAACGTGCACTCTCAGGTCCGCGCCACCACGTCGGGGGCCCTCGCCGAACTCGATGTCGGTGGGCTCAGCCTGCTGCAGTACCCGGCCACCGAGCTGGAGGCGGGCCCGGCCAACCTGTGGCTCCGGGTACGGGGAACAGAGGGTGTGATCCAGGCCTTTCCGCTCACCGGACCCGCCTCCGGATCCTCGGTGATCCAAAGCGTCCACGGGCCGGCCGTCAGCGGCTCCCGGGGTGGGGTGCGCTACCGGGCCTGGTTCGATATCGCCGACGAGGGCGACACGGTCGGGTGGCGCTGGCGGTTGCACAATGGCGGTGCTGACCCGGTCACGCTCGATTTGTTGTGGACGCTCGACGTCGCGTTGGCTCCGGCCGGCGAGGTGCGCGAGAGCGAACACTACGTCTCTCAATATCTGGATCTGACACCCGTGAGCTTCGCGGACTCGACCGCTTTGGCCGTGCGCCAGAACATGCCGGGAACGGGGGCGCCGTGGGTGGCGCTCGGCTCGAGCCGCCCAGTGAGCCGGTGGGGTACCGACGCGCGGCAGTTGCTGGACGAAGAGCGCGGAGAGGGGCTCGACCCGACTCGGGAACTGCCCGGCCAGCGCCTCCAACACGAACACACGCTGGCCGCGCTACAGACGGACCCCATGACCCTGTCGCCGAACGAGCACGTGGAGGGACTGTTCTGGGGGGTCTTCGTCTCCCGACACCCGGACGCCAGCGGTGATCACGACGCGGCACTCGTGTCCGAACGGTTAGCGGGGGCGACCTGGCACGAGGCTCCAGCGGGGCCGGGAGGGCAAGCCGTGTCAACGGTATTCTCCCCGCTCAAACTGGCCCGGCTACGGGAGGAAACGGGTGCGCACGAGGTCCAGGGTGAACTGCGACTCATAGAAAGCGATGGGCGGGGGAGGCTGCTCTCGGGCTTCGTCGGGGACCGGCACGTCGTCTCGGCCGCCAAGGAGCGCCAAGTGCTGCGGCCCCACGGGGCGATACTGCACCGCCAGCCGGGCCCGGTCGCCGACGCGTCGGGCATCGCCGCCACCGTGTGGATGTCGGGGGTGTTCTGCGCCCAGCTGACCGCCGGGCACGCCTCGCAGCGTGAGCTGGTCTCGATCCGCCGCTCGTATCTGGGGCTCACCGAGGCCGCCGGGGTGCGGATCCTGGTGGGCCGAGGCGGCCGCGGATGGCGCCTGCTCGCCACGCCCACCCGCTGGGAGGTCGCCGACGACCAGGCGTCCTGGAGTTACCTGCTCGATGACCCGTTCGAGGGCGTGCACGTGAGGGTGGCATCCGTGCTGTCCAGCAATCGCGAGCTGACCCTGCGGGTACGTGTCGACGGGCCCTCGCTCGACGTGCTGGTGGTCGTTGCCGATGGGCACGGGGGGGCGGAACTGAGTGCGGAGGGTGGCGTCCTCGCCGGCGACGGGCCGTTGTTCGCCGACGGGGTGTCGCGCGGCTTACCGTTTCGAACCGTGCTCGCCCACGACGCGGTCGACCTGACGGTTCGATTGCGTGCCCCCCACGAACGGGGGCTCGAGACCCGAGACCGGCACGCCTGGCGTGCCCCCCAGCTCGAGGGTTCCAAGGACGCTGCGGCGTTGTCGGAATCTCTTCGTTGGTTGGTTCGCGATGCCGCCGTCCACTTCCAGATGCCGCGAGGCCTGGAGCAGTACACCGGGGGAGCCTGGGGAACGCGCGACGTCTGCCAGGGGCCGGTGGGACTCTTGTTGGCGACGGGTGAGGTCGACGCACTGCGGCAGACCCTGATCGCCGTCTTCTCGGCCCAACACGACGACGGGAGTTGGCCACAGGCGTTCGAGTTCTTACCTCGGCACGTCCGTCCCGGGCGGGAAGAGGCTCACGGCGACGTGGTCTACTGGCCGCTCCTCGCCGTCGGGGAGTACCTGGTGACCACGGGTGATGCCGGCATCCTCGAGGCCACTGCAGGATGGGTGGGGGAAACGGAACTGCTGGCCGCCGAGACCCTACGCGCCCACATCGGCCGAGCCGTGGACTACCTGTTGGGCAAGCGGACGCACGACGCACGGTTACCGGCGTACGGCCACGGGGACTGGAACGATTCGTTGCAACCGGCCCGGGCCGAGCTGGCCGAGCGGATGTGCTCCACCTGGACGGCCGAGCTGGAGGTGCACGCTCTCCGGACGCTGGCCGTGGGCCTCGGCGAGGCCTGGCCCGAGATGGCGCAGCGCCTCACCGCAGTCAGTGCTGTGACCGAGCAGGCGATCGGGGAACTCGTCGTCGACGGCGAACTGGCCGGTTACGCCGTCATCGGCGACACCGTCGAGCACCTGGTGCATCCTCGCGACGAGCGAACCGGGTTGACCCACGGGCTGCTGCACATGATCCACGCGATCTCGGGCGAACTGTTCACCCCCGAGCAGGCCACCGCGCACGCGGAACTGATCCGCCGACACCTCATCGGCCCGACCGGCGCCTACCTGTTCGACGTCCCCGTGGAGTACTCGGGTGGGCCGATGACGGTATTCCGGCGCGCCGAGGCGGCCACCTTCTGGGGCAGGGAGATCGGCCTCATGTACACCCACGCGCACCTGCGCTACGTCGAGGCCCTGACCCACCTGGGTGAGGGGACCTCGGCCTGGAAGGAGCTGCTCAAGGTGACTCCGATCGGCCTTGCCGATCGGGTTGCCGGCGCTGCTCGCCGCCAGGCCAACTGCTACTACTCCTCGTCGGACGCGGCATTTTCGGATCGGTACGAGGCAAGCGAACGGGCCGACGCGCTGTTCGACGAGGCCACGACGTTCGAGGGTGGTTGGCGCGTGTACTCCTCCGGTCCGGGTCTCATCCTGCGGTTGGTGACCCAGCGCATGCTCGGGGTGCGCCAGACGGCGGCCGGCCTCGAGATCGACCCCGTCTTGCCGGTCTCGCTCGATGGCCTCCAGGCGACGGTTCCCGTTTCGGGGCGGGACGTGCACCTCATCTTCCACGTGGGGCCGGGAGAGCACGGAGTCGACCGCGTCCGGGTTGGCGGCCGCGACGTCGAGGTCGAGCCCCTGCTAGCGCGCTACCGTAAGTCCGGCGCGCGGCTCGCCGTAGCCTTGACCGAACCGAGGGCGGGGGAGGATGGCCTGGTCATCGAGGTTTGGTTAGGTGGAGAGGACCAAGGGCATGCTGACCGAGTTCACCCGTGACGGGTTGACCTTCGACGTCACTGACTCCGGGCCGCGTGCCGGCCAGGTCGTCGTGTTGTTGCACGGCTTTCCGACCGATCGAACGAGCTGGGATCGTATCTCGCCGGTCCTGCACGACGCCGGGCTGCGGACCCTGGCCCCGGACCAGCGGGGGTATTCCCCACGCGCGGTGCCACAGGGGCGCCGTGCGTACGCCATGGCTGAACTGGTCGAGGACGTGCTCAAGCTCGCCAACGCTGCCGGCGCGCCGCGATTCCACCTCGTCGGGCACGACTGGGGCGGTGGAGTGGCCTGGGCGACGGCCATCCAACACCCGGATCGGGTGGCCTCGCTCACCGTGCTCTCCACCCCTCATCCCGCGGCCATGTCGGCCTCGATGATTCGGGGTGGGCAGATCCTCAAGAGCTGGTACATGGGGCTGTTCCAGCTTCCCTGGCTACCCGAGCGGCTCATCCACGCCGGCCGAGATCAGCTGAACAAGGCCATCCCGCCCGCCGACGCCCAGCGCTACCTGGCGCCGATGCGCGTTCCTGCGGACTGGACGGGGCGGTTGAACTGGTACCGAGCGCTGCCGCTGGCCCCCAAGCTCGGCGCCTGCCGGGTGCCCAGCACGCTCGTGTGGGGCACTCGCGATCCCTACCTCGGTCGCGCCGCGGCCGAGACCACGCGACGCTACGTGAAAGCGGACTACGAGTTCGTCGAACTGAACGCCGGTCATTGGCTGCCGGAGAAGAAGCCCGCCGAGTGCGCCCGGGCGATTCTCGACCGGGTGGAACGGGCCGGTTAGCGTTAGTCGCCACGAAGAACGAGCTTGCCTCGGGCCCGCCGGGTCCGCACCTTGGCCAGGGCCTCCAGGGCCTCGCCGAAGGGGTAGACGCGCTCGAGCTCCAGGTGTATCTCTTCGGCGGCGATCTGTTCCATGAGTTGCGCCAACTCGTCGGTGACGTCCGCCCGGTAGGGGATCCCTGTCGTGGTGATGCCGCGTTCGGAGACGAGGTCATCTCCCGAGATCGACATCAGGAAGCCGCCGTCCTTCACCACGGGCAGGCAGTCGGCCGAGGTATCGGGCTGCACCGCGATGGCCGCATCGACGCCGTTCGGCGCCCATTGCAGCACCTGCTCCTGCCAGTGGGGGAAGCGGTAGTCGACGGCCTTGTCCGCGCCCAGAGAGAGCAGATAGTCGTGGTTCACCGGTGAGGCTGACGCAGCGATGCGCCATCCCCGGCGGTGGGCGAGCTGGATGGCGAACGTCCCGATCGCGCCCGAGCTGCCGGCAATGAAGAGCGAGCTACCCCCGGGGACCTCCACCTCGGGCAGAGCCGTCAACGCCTTCAAGACCGTGTTCCCAACCACCGGTATCGCCGCGGCGTCGACGAAATCGAGGTCGGCGGGAATGGCCAGGATGAGCGACTTGGCGGCGACGGCGACGTACTCCGCCCACGTTCCGCCTTTGGACTGCATCGAGCTGACGAAGGCGATCCGATCTCCGGGCCGATGGCCTTGGACGTCGCTGCCGATCCGCTCGATCACTCCGGCCGCCTCGATGCCGATCGGGTAGGGGTAGGTCGCGTCGGCGGGCAGGAAGTAGGAATCGTGAATCCCTACGCCCACGGCGTGGACGCGCACGAGCAACTCATCGGCGGCGATCTCGGGCACCGGCACGTCGGCCAGCTCGATGGTGGCGGCGCCGGGATGCGGCAGGACGAAGGCTCTCATCGCGTGGCTACTCACCATTGTTCAAGATCGGTGCTGGGATCGCCCTAGCTTTCCCGCCTCCCTCGATCATCCCACGCAGAGGCGACAGCGAGGCGGCATGGGCTAGCGTGCTGTCGTGCCGATCACCGATACCGACCTTGCCCACCTGCGCCGCTGCGTCGAACTCGCCCGGGAGGGGCTGGAGGCTGGGGACGAGCCGTTCGGCTCGTTGCTGATCGACGAGCACGCAACGGTGCTGTTCGAAGATCGCAACCGCGTCTCCGGCGGCGACGCCACCCGGCATCCCGAGATCGCGGCGGCCAAGTGGGCCGTGGAGCACCTGAGTTCGCCGCAGCGGGCGGCGGCCACGGTCTATACCTCCGGCGAGCACTGTCCGATGTGCGCGGCCGCGCACGCCTGGGTCGGGCTGGGACGGATCGTCTACGCCAGTTCCTCGGTGCAGCTGACCGGCTGGCTCGCCGAACTCGGCGTGGCGCCGGGACCGGTGGCCCCGTTGCCGATCCAGCACGTGGCGCCCCACGTCACCGTCGACGGGCCGGCGCCCGAGTTGGCCGCCGAGATGCGGGCGATGCACGTCCAGCTCCACAGCCGTTGACTGGCGGGCCTGTGGGTGATCTGACGGCGTCAGCTCATGTCGCCCACGCCGACGGCGGCGGCTTCCTCGGCGGGTGTCTCGGAGGCCACCTCGGCGTCCAGGTGAGCGAAGCGCCCGCGTTGACTCAGCAGCAGCAGGGCGGCCGCGGCGACGGCGACGGCGCCGACGAAGAAGGGCACGTGATCGTTGATGCGCTCCCCCAGGATGCCCGCGATGAAGGGCGCGGCGGCGCCGCCGGAGAACCGGACGAAGCTGTAGGCGGCCGAGGCGGTTGCGCGTTCCACCGACGAGGATTCCATCACGGTCTCGGTGATGAGGGTGTTGTTGACGCCGAGGAAGGCTCCGGCGACGACGACGCAGACGATCAGCACCGCCTTGTCCTGCGTCCAGATCCCCATCACCAGCAGCGTCGCGGCAAACCCACCCAGCGCCAGCAGGATCCCGGCGATGGTACCGATGCGGCGCTGTAGCCAGGGCGCCACCAGAACCGAGGAGACGGCCAACATGAGGCCCCACCCGAAGAACACCAAGCCGACCTGGCCCGCGCTCAAATCCAGCGGGAAGGGGGTATAGGCGAGCAGGGTGAAGAAGCCGAAGTTGTACAGCAGCGCGGTCAGGGCGACCGACAACAGCGCCGGGTGCCTCAGGGCCTTCAGCGGCGCGGCCACCGAGGTGGGCTGCCCGCTGGCGGGAGTGGCCGGCAGGAAGACGGCGGTGGCGAGCAGGGCGAAGGCCATCAGCACCGACACTCCGAAGAAGGGAAAGCGCCACGAGATGGATCCCAAGGCGCCTCCCAGCAGCGGCCCGGCGGCGATCCCGACGCCCAGTGAGGCCTCGTACAAGATGATGGCCTGACCGACCGATCCCTTGGCCGACTTGGTGATGGTGGCCAAGGCCGTCGCGATGAACAGGGCGTTACCCAGGCCCCAGACCGCGCGGAAGGCGACAATGCCGGGGACGCCGCTCTGCGCCCCGGCGAGGCCGGCTCCGACGATGATGATGACCAGGCCGGCGATCAGCGTTCGTTTGGCGCCGAACCGGCTGGATGCCCAGCCGGTGATGAGCATCGAGACGCCCATGACCGCCATGTAGGAGGTGAACAGTAGCGAGACCTGGCTCGCCGAGGCGCCGAGCTCGTCGGCGATGGGCTTCAAGATCGGGTCGACCAGCCCGATTCCCATGAAGGCGATGACACAGGCAAAGGCCACGATCCAGACGGGACGGGGTTGACGCCACATGGACAAGGTTCCTTTCGTTGCTGAACAGGGGGGTGGTGGGGTGTCGCTACGGGTGGCTGAGCTGGCCGAGCAATCTCTCCAGGGTGTCGACCGCGGCGAGGAGATCCTCGCGCTGCGAGGCCGGGCATCGTCCGAGTTCGGCGTCGAGGAACTGCCCGCGCGCGGCCCGGGTGCGGTCGAGGACGTCCGCCCCAGCAGAGGTGAGCTCGACGCGTTGGGCTCGGGCGTCGCTCGGATCGGGTCTTCGTGCCACCAGACCCGCCCGCTGCAATTTGTTGAGCTGCGTCGTCATGGTGGGTTGGGTGCAATGATCGGCGGCGGCCAACTCGCCGACCCTGGTCCGACCCAGTTCGCTGATCAGCGCCAGCAGCCGAAGCTGGGCGGCGGGCACGTCACTGGGCACCTCGTGGGTGACCCAGCGGTTGAGGCGACCCAACGCCCTCATCAACCGGTACCCGGTGGGAAACGTCGTCGCCATGAGGCAACGATAACACATTTACATAGATAAGCTATGTATCGGGCAAATCAGAGGCCCAAGGCGGCGTGGACGCGCGGGCTCACCGGGCGCGCGGACAGCTCGGCGACCGAGCCGATCTGCACCATCTTCCCGCCGTCCATGACCGCGATCCGGTCGGCGATGGTAATCGCCTCCCCGTGATCGTGGGTGACGTAGATGGCGGTCATCTTCGCGGCCCGCAGGGTGGCGCTGACGTCGGAGGCCAACCGCTCGCGCAGGCTGCGGTCTAACGCCGAGAGCGGCTCGTCCAAGAGCAGCAACCGCGGCTCGGGGGCCAGCGAACGCGCCAGCGCGACCCGCTGCGCCTGACCGCCGGAGAGTTCGGTGATCTTGCGATCCCCGTATCCCTCCAGGCCCACCATTTTCAGCAACCGGGTCACCCCCTCGGCCTGTTCGGTCTTGCTCAGACGCGCGATGCCGTAGGCGATGTTGCCGGCCACGCTGCGGTGGGGAAACAGCTGACCGTCCTGGAAGACCATGCCGAAGCCGCGCTTGTGGACCGCCAGACCCGAGACGTCCTCGCCGTCCCACAAGACCGCGCCGGATCGGATCGGTTCCAGACCGGCGACGGCCCGCAGCAGGGAGGACTTGCCGCAGCCCGACGGGCCAAGTAGAGCCACCACCTCCCCGGCGGTGACGTCGAAGCTCGCCGCGTCGACGGCCACCGTCTCGCCGTAGGTGACCGTGACGTGGCGCACTTCGAGCGCGGTGTTGGTGGGGGCGTGGGTTGGGTCCGTCACCATTCGCCTCCATCGGTGGGTCGTAGCCGCTCGGCGACACCCATGACGGCGGCGGTGATCACGGCGAGCAACAGCGCGGCCGCCATCGCCATGCCCTGATTCTCGATGCCGGGACGGCCGATGAGCCGGTAGATGACCACCGGCAGGGTGGGCCGGTCGGGCCGGGCCAGGAACGCGGTGGCGCCGAACTCGCCGAGGGAGACCGCGAAGGCGAACCCGGTCGCCAGCCCGAGACCGCGCAGCAGGAACGGCAGATCTATCGTGGTCAGCACCCGAGCGGGAGAGGCGCCCAGGGTGGCGGCGGCCTCGCGCAGGCGGGGATCGATGGCGCGCAGGACCGGCAGCAGGCTGCGCACCACGAGCGGCACCGCGACCATCGATTGCGCCAACGGGATCAAGATCAACGAGGAGCGCAGATCGAGTGGCGGCTTGTTCAAGGTGATCAAGAAGCCGAAGCCCACCGTCACCGCCGAGACGCCCAGCGGCAGCATGAACACCCCGTCGAGGAGGCGGACCGTGCGTCGTGCGTGGGGGTTGCGCGGCCGTCGCGAGACCAGGAGCGAGACGATGATCCCGATCGTCAACGCCATCCAGGTCGCGTCGACGGCGGTGCGCAGCGAGGTCGAGATGGCCGATGTGACGGGCACGGTAAGCGCGCCGTTGCCGGTGGTGGCCAGGTTCGTGAAGTTCGTCCAGCCCCACCCGTCGGGGGTGGCGAAGGCACGCCCGGCCAGGGCCAGCATCGGCAGGATCAGCCCGAGCAGCACCAGGCCGGTGACGGCGATGGCGGGCCAGTCCGCACGGGGGCTCAGCGGGCGCTCGCTCGCCGAATCGGTGCGGAGCCGCAGGGCCCGTTCCTGACGTCCGCGCAGCTGCCCGGCCGCCAGAAGGGATCCGCTGATCACCACGAGCTGGACGATGGACAGCGCCGCGGCGGCCCGCAGATCGAGGAACAGGGTGGTCTGGGCGTAGATCTCGGTCTCGATCGTGCCGAACCGGCTGCCGCCCAGCATCAACACGATGCCGAAGGCCGAGGCGCAGAACAAGAACACCACCGACGCCGCGCTCGCGATGGCCGGGCCTAAGGCCGGCAGGGTCACGGTACAGAACGTGCGGAACGGGCTCGCGCCCAGCGTGCGGGCGGCCTCGGCCGTGCGCGGGTCGAGCCGGGCCCACATGCCGCCGACGGTCCGGACGACCACCGAGTAGTTGAAGAACACCAGCGCGGCGATGATGGCGGGGAAGCTTTGATCCAGTCCGAGAAAGCCTAGGGGGCCGTTCTCGGCGAGCAGCGCCCGAAAGGCCACTCCGACGACGACCGTCGGCAGCACGAACGGCACCGTGATCATGGCCCGCGCCAGGCCCCTGCCCCGAAACCGGCACCGGTACAACAGGTAGGCCCCCGGCAGCCCGAGCGCCACCGAGAGCACGGTGCCGAGCGCCGCTTGGCCGAGGGTGAAGCCGATGATCCGCCAGGTGCGTGGGGCCGAGAACACGTCGCGGAAACCGGCCAGGCTGAGCGCGCCGTCCTCGACGAACCCGCGCCCGATCAGCGTGAGGACCGGCCACGCGAAGAACAGGGTGAGGTAGGTCAGCGGGACGAGCGCAACCGCGGCCCACACGAGCGGCCCGAGCAGGCGGCGCCGGTCCGTGCGGCCCTGTTCGTCCGGCCCGACGGGACGGTGCGGTCGATCCGGAGCCTGCCCGTCCGTTGTCGGCCGGCGAGCGAGATTGACGCTCATCGAGGATCAGCCGACCACGAGAGCCGACCAGTCCTTGATCAACTGGTCACGATTCTTGGTGAGCCACGCGGGATCCACCCTCTTGGGGTCTTTGGCCAGCGGGGCGTACTTGGCCCAGTCCGCGGGCAGCGGGATCTCCGGGTCGATGGGGTAGACATACATCTGTGAGGGAATGTCGGCCTGCACGGCGTCGGAGAGGAGGAAATCGATGAAGGCCTGGGCCCCTTCGGGATTCTTCGCCCCGGTCAGCACCCCGGCGTACTCCACCTGGCGGTAGCAGGTGTCCAGCAACGCCACGGTCGAGGATTCGGACGCACCCTTGGGAACCTCCGCGGCGGGGGAGGAGGAGTAGGAGAGCACCAGCGGCTTGGGGCCCTTGCCCGCCGAGCCGGAGAAGTCGACGGTGTAGGCGGTCTCCCACCCGTCGACGACCTTGACCTCGTTGTCCTTCAGCTTGGCCCAATAGCCCCGCCAGCCCTCGGGGCCGTACTGGGCGACGGTGGCCAGCAGGAACGCCAACCCGGGCGAGGAGGATGCGGGGTTGGTCACCACGAGCTTGTCGGAGTACGCGGGCTCGGTGAGATCGTCGAGCGTCTTCGGGATCTCGAGCTGTTTCTTGGCGAACCACTCGCGGTCGGCGTTGATGCACACATCACCCCGGTCGATGGGGGTGAGCGCGTCGCCGTTCTCGATCTTCTCGACGCCGGCGTCGACCGGCAGGTCCGGGGAGGAGTAGGGGGCGAAGACGCCCGCGTCGAGGGCGCGGCCGGCGAAGGTGTTGTCCACCCCGTAGACGACGTCGCCCAACGGTGAGTCCTTGGTCAAGATGAGCTGGTTCACCAGGGCGCCCGCGTCACCGGGGGCGACGAACGTCACGTCGTAGCCCGCTCCCTTGGTGAATTTCTCCAGCACGGCGTCATCGAGGGCGAACGAATCGTGGGTGATCACCGTCAGCGCCTTCGTCGGCGCCCCCGTTCCCTCGATCGGGGCGGCCGGGCCGCCCTGGCCGACGAGGCTGCAGCCCGTCAGGGTGAGGCTCAAGGCTGCCGCGGCAAAGAACCCCGTGAATCGGTGTCGTGGGTGAAGCATGATTCCTCCTAATTGCTTAGGAGGGCCCACCACTGATGCGGTGGGGAGAGAAATTTCCCGACTTCCTTCGCCGGTACTAACCGGATCAGGTTCGAGGGTCTGCGGAAGGTGTCCGCACTCTCAGCACCGGTCGGTGCTCCCCTGTCGTAACTTGAGTCCAGCTTAACCGACGCCTCCTCCTTACCCCAGCCCGGTGGGACCGCCGGCTGGCACCGACCGTTTTGAACGAGGTGCCTCCAACTTTGTCTATTTTCCTTGGGGTCGCGGTTGGTATTGCGGATCACAACGCGCTGGGCGGTTGATCGGTGAAGGCGCTTGGCCTGTCTGCGGTTGGCTGCAGGCCGCGCCGTCCCAAGCGCGGCCTTGGCGCAGCAGGCGGCGGACCAGGGCCGAGGCGGAGGTGCCTGCCTCGCTGGCTCGCTGGCGCAGTTGCGCGTCGAGATCCCTGTCGATACGCAGGTGCATGGCCACGTTCAGCGCGTTCGTCTTCTCGACGCCCTCGGCCGCGGTTCCCGAACTCGCGTGGCTGGCCTGACTCCTCAGCACTAGACTCCTCGACGTGGCGGGGAGAATCAACGACGACGACGTGGCGGAGGTCCGCAACCGCGTCAAGATCGACGAGGTGGTCTCCACCCACGTCGCGCTGCGCAACGCGGGCGGCGGATCGCTGAAGGGCCTGTGCCCGTTCCACGACGAGAAGACCCCCAGCTTCCAGGTGACCCCTGCCCGCGGTTTCTACTACTGCTTCGGGTGCGGCGAGGGCGGCGACGCGATCACGTTCTTGCAGAAGATGGACAACCTCTCCTTCACCGAGGCCATCGAGCGACTGGCCGACCGCGCCGGGGTCCAGCTGCGTCGCGTCGACGACGGCGGCCCCGCGCCCGTCCCGGGGCAGCGGCTGCGCATCCTCGAGGCGAACAAGCTGGCGGCGGAGTTCTTCTCCGAACAGCTCACCACCCCCGACGCGCTGGCGGCGCGGCAGTTCTTGGACCAGCGCGGCTTCGACCGCGCGTCGGCGGAAAAGTTCGGCGTCGGGTTCGCCCCGCGCACGGGCCGGGCCCTGCGCCAACACCTCAACGGCCGCGGCTTCTCCAACGCCGAACTACTTAAGGCGGGGCTGATCCGCGAGGCCGGCTGGGACTTCTTCCAATCCCGGCTGTTGTGGCCGATCCGCGATTCGGGACAGTCGGTGCTGGGCTTTGGGGCCCGCCGCATCTTCGAGGACGACCGGATGCCGGCCAAGTACATCAACACCCCCGAGACCACCGTGTACAAGAAGTCGCAGGTGCTCTACGGGCTCGATCTGGCCCGTCAGCCCATCGGCAAGCGGAACCAGGCCGTCGTCGTCGAGGGGTACACCGACGTCATGGCCGCCCACCTGGCCGGCGTCGAGACCGCGGTGGCCTCGTGTGGCACCGCTTTCGGCGACGATCACGCGCGGATGCTGCAACGCCTCATGGGACACTCCGACGTCGCCGACGGCGAGGTCATCTTCACCTTCGACGGCGATCAGGCGGGCCAAAACGCCGCGCTGAAGGTGTTCAAGGGCGAGCAGAGGTTCATCAGCCAGACCTACGTGGCCATCGAGCCGACCGGGCTCGACCCGTGCGATCTGCGCCTGCAGCACGGGGACGCCGCGGTGCGCGAGCTCGTGGCCAGGCGGGTACCGCTGTACAAGTTCGTCATGACCAACGTCGTCGATCAGTTCGATCTGGATCGCGTCGACGGCCGGCTCGCGGCCCTGCGCGCCGCCGCGCCGCTCGTGTCCAGCATCCGCGACACCAGCCTGGTCAGCGGATACGCCCACGAGCTGGCGGGAATCTTAGGGATGGATCCCGACGAGGTGCGCCGCGAGTTCACTCGGGTCCGGTCGGCGCCGGCCAAGGCCAGCCCGACACAGTCGCGGCGAGACGACGAGCCCGAGCCCGAGCCGGCGGACGATGCGCGGGCCTCGATGGGGTTGCCGGAGCCCGACGACCGCCGCCTCGAGGTGGAGCGGGGTACCTGCAAACTGTTGCTGCAGCATCCCGAGCTGTTTCCGTCAGGGAGCTACGGCGTCGAAGAAGCCGACTTCACCCATCCCGCCTACCGGAGCATCTTCGCCGGTGTCGAGCAGGCCGGCCCCGGCAAGGAGCGGAGTCAGCGGGTCCGCGAGAGCGTGGGCGATCCCGGCCTGGCGGGCCTGGTGGTGGCGTTGTCGGTGGAGCCGCTGATGACGGAGCCGGACGCCCGCTACGCCGCGGCCTACTGCTCCAGGCTGCGGTTGCTGACCGCCTCGCGCGAGATCGCGGACCTGAAGTCGAAGCTGCAGCGCACCAACCCGGTGGAACAGACCACCCGCTACAACCAGATGTTCTCCGAGCTGTTGGGCCTGGAACAGCGCCGCCGCCAGCTGCACCACGACAGCTTCGACGCCGACTGAGGATCTCACCGCTGGCCCGCCTGTGAGCCGGTGCACACCACTTGTGTTGTCGCCGTGTTGTCCGAGGCCGGCCTGTGTACAACCGTGGCGAGCGGGGGATCGGCGGCCAAGGTGACAGTATGAGAAACTCGCACCTGCACACCGAACTGCTCGACGAGGAGCGCGAAACGCGCCTGGCTCAAGAGATCGAGGCCGGGGTCTTGGCCCACCATCTGTTGGTCTTAGGACGAGCCGATCCTCCCGATACCGATGCGGCCGACGCGGCCGAGTTGGCCGAGCTGGTGGCCGTGGGGGAACGGGCGAAGTCGGAGTTTTTGCTGGCCAACCTGGGGCTGGTGGGTCTGGCGGCCAACGCCACGGCCCGGCGCACGGGTCTCGACGAGGACGAACTCTTTCAGGAGGGGTTCCTGGGTCTGGTGGAGGCGCTGCAGCGTTTCGATCACCAACGCGGCTGCCGGTTCTCCACGTACGCGATGGCCTGGATCAAGAGCCGCATCCTGCAGGCCGCCCAGACCCGCCTCGGCGGCATCGAGCTGCCATTGGCCCGGATCGCGAAACTTCGCCTATTGCTGCAACATCAGGGCGAGCTGACCCAGCGCGAACACCGCGAAGTCGGGGTCGTGGAGGCGGGCGCGGACCTGGGGCTGACTCGATCGTGGGCGCGAGACCTCGCCCACCTGCAGCGCGAGCGCCTCGATGACGTGGGCGATGTCGCCGTCGTCGCCGACGAGCTGGGTGAGGACGAGGGTGACGTGCGGGCGCTCCTCGCCCTGCTCAGCCCGCGCCAGCGACGCCTGGTCGAACTCCGGTTCGGTTTTCGCGGCGTCGCCCAGCCGCGGGGGGTGGTGGCCAGGCTTCAGGGGGTCAGCGTGCGCGAGGTTCGGCGCGTCGAGTTGCAGGCGCTCGATCAGTTGCGCGGAATCGTCGTCGAGCGGGAGCGCCCGAACACGGCGGCCTAGCCTTGACGGGGCCAGAAATCACCCGATCTAGGATCGCGCCATGAACCGGATCGCCATCGTGGGCGGCGGGATCGCGGGTCTGGCCCTGGCCACCATCCTCGACCCCGATCGCTTCGACGTCACCCTCTATGAGCAACAACCCGGCCGGTACGGCCTGCCCACCGCCCTGGCGATGTGGCCGGGCGCCCAACGGGCCCTGTCCCGAATGGGAGCCGCGGGGGTGCTCGAGAGCGCCGTGGATGTCGCCGGATCGCTTCACACCATGACGGGGGAGGCTCTCATCTCTGTTGTCGCCGACTCTGGGCGGCTGGTCGCCAGGAGCGATCTCGTCCGGGAACTCGAACGGGGGTTGCCCGATTCGCTCACCCGGGTCACGGCTCGTCTCGATGATCCGAGGTCGGTGGGCGCCGATCTGGTGGTGGGAGCCGATGGGGTCCACAGCCTCGTCCGCCGATCAGCCTGGGGAGAAGGGGCCGCCTCCACCGCGACGCCGTATCTGGCCGTACGCGGCCTGGTCCCGGGCGCTATGGCGGGACACGGGGAGTACTGGGGCGAGGAAAAGCTCTTCGGCATCACCGCAGTACCCGGGGAGCGCACCAACTGGTTCTGCGCCTACCGGAGCGTTCTCGGACCGCGTTCGGTTGACGTTGCCGAGGCCCTCACGGACGCGCGGCGATGCTTCGACGGTGCTGCGCCCGCCGTCGTCGCCGTGCTTGCGGCGGCGACCTTAGGCTCCACGCTGGCTCAGCGGATCTGGGTCGCTCCGCCGATGCGCTCCTACTCTCGGGGACGGGTCGTGCTCATCGGCGACGCCGCCCACGCCATGACCCCCAACCTCGGCCGTGGCGCGTGCGAGTCGATCGTCGACGACGACGTCCTCGGCGCCGCGCTCAACAGCCTCGACATCGACCGTGCGCTGCGTCGCTACAACACCCGCCGGACGGCGAAGACCCAGGCGGCGCGGGCGGCGTCGGCGGCGATCATGAGGCTCGCCCTCTCGAGACGTTCCACCGCCCTCCGCGAGGCCGCGCTGCGTCGATTCGCGCGCCTGGCTTGATGGGTTTGTCGAGCGGTTCGGGGCCCGGATATTCCTACCGCGGTCGTCCGGATCAATACGCACACTCCTCACCGGGAAGGGACCTTCGTCCCTTCCCGGACGCTCCCCCCAGTGGATACGGTGCTTTACAAGGCTCCAACTGTCACTCTCCTAGGGACTCCCATGTCTGAGAACGCACGCGTGAAAGAGGTCGGCCGCGCCGAACTGGACCTGTCGAAGGGTTGGATCCAGGGTGTTGGCCTCGTCCTCGTTTTCGGTTTCCTCGTCATGGGGATCCTCGCGGTCCGCACCTATACCGATTCGATGCCCGTGCC
The DNA here is from genome assembly GCA_038259365.1 of Propionibacteriales bacterium. Lineage (GTDB taxonomy): Bacteria > Actinomycetota > Actinomycetes > Propionibacteriales > Propionibacteriaceae > JBBSOW01. Next base: position 12,142 of record JBBSOW010000017.1, on the reverse strand, counting down.
GGCCGCGGTCACCGGACCGAGCGGTGAGACGGTCTACTCCCACGAGGACATCACGTCGGGGCAGCAGATCTTCTTGCGGCGCGGCCTGCAGCAATACGGCTCGGTCATGGGCCACGGCGCCTACCTCGGGCCCGACTACACGGCGCAATACCTGCGCCTGTCGTCGGAGAACATCAAGAAGCAGCTGCAAGACGCCGGCCAGCAGGAGCCGATCGAGGCGACCAAGCGAATGCTCCGCGCCAATCGGTATGACGAGTCGACGGGAGAGCTGCAGTTCACCGCCGAACAGATCGCGGCGTTCGGCGACCTGAAGGCCTACTACGCCGACTTCTTCGGCACCGACAGCACCAAATACGGCCTGCTCCCCAAGATGATCACCGATCCTCAAGACATCCATGAGCTGACGGCGTTCTTTTCCTGGACGGCGTGGGCCAGCGCGGCGGAGCGGCCCGGACACGACTACTCCTACACCAACAACTGGCCGCCCGAGCCGCGCGTGGACAACACCCCGACCGCCGACATCCTCGTCTGGTCCGGCCTGTCGCTGACCGCCCTGCTCGTCGGCCTCGGTATCCTCTTCGCCGTCTTCGGTCGGTGGAGTAACAACATCGGCTGGCACGCCTCCGAACTGCCGACGCTCGCCTTCCGCCAGCCCGGGGAGGTCGAGATCACCAAGGCGCAGAAGGTCACGGCCTGGTTCTTCTTCGTCGTGGCCGCGCTCTTCCTCGTGCAGTCCCTGCTCGGGGGAGCGATCGAGCACTATCGCGCCGACCTCACCGCGTTCTTCGGTCTCGACCTCGCCCGGATCCTGCCATTCAACCTCGCCCGGACCTGGCACGTTCAGCTATCGCTGCTCTGGACCGCGGCGGCGTTCCTCGCCGCGGGCATCTTTCTCGCCCCGATCATCGCGGGCCGCGAACCCCGGCGCCAGCACTGGCTGGCCTGGGGGCTGCTTGGGGCGCTCGTGCTCGTCGTTGTGGGGTCGATGACCGGCGAAGCCATCAGCATCTACGGCCCCGAATGGGCCAAGGGTTCGATCTTCTTCGATCAGCAGTGGGAGTACCTCGATCTGCCGAGGTTCTGGCAGGCACTCCTCATCGTTGGGCTGTTCCTCTGGATCGCCATCGTCTATCGCGGCATCCGCTCCCGGTTGAAGACCGAACACAAGCTCAACATGCCCTGGCTCTTCCTCTATTCGGGTCTGGCCATCCCCGGCTTCTACGCGGTGGGCATGCTCGCCGGCACGCGGACCGCCCTGACAGTCGCCGAATTCTGGAGATTCTGGGTCGTGCACCTGTGGGTCGAGGACTTCCTCGAGCTGTTCACGACCGTGATGGTGGCCTACATCTTCGTCATGCTCGGCGTCGTGCGCCGCAAGATCGCGATCCAGATCATCCTGCTCGACATCATCTTGTACTCCGCGGGCGGCGTCATCGGCACGATGCACCACCTGTACTTCTCGGGCACCCCCGTCGAGCACACCGCGCTCGGCGCCTTCTTCTCCGCCCTCGAAGTCATCCCGCTGACGTTCCTGACCGCGGAGGCATGGACGTTCTTGCAGCTCGGTTCCCGGCAACCGACGCGCCCCACCGCCCCCTTCCCCCACCGCTGGGCGGTGATGTTCCTCGTCGCTGTCGGCTTCTGGAACTTCGTCGGCGCCGGCGTGTTCGGTTTCTTGGTGAACCTGCCGATCGTGTCGTACTACCAGATCGGCACCGCCTTGACCGCCAACCACGCGCACGGCGCGATGATGGGGGTGTACGGGATGCTCGCGGTCGGTCTCGCGCTGTTCGCCCTGCGCTACATCATTCCGGCGGACAAGTGGTCCGACAGGTTGGCGAAGATCTGCTTCTGGTCGATGAACATCGGGCTAGCCTGGATGATGTTCGTGACCCTGCTGCCGCTGGGGATCCTCCAGCTCTACCATTCGGTCAACGACGGTTACTACGAGGCGCGCACCCTCGGCTACATCACCCAACCGGGTAACGCCGTCCTCGAATGGATGCGCATGCCGGGCGACCTCACCATCATCATCGGGGGCGTCCTGCCGTTTCTCTGGATCACCTGGCTGGGCATCCGCCACGGCATCAAGGCCACGGCCACCGAGATGCCACCGGAGACGCTCTACGTCGAGGAGACCGCTGAGGCCCGGGAGGACCGAACCGGACTACCGGCAGCGTCCGCAGCGATCGGCACGTCCGCCGCGGCCTCGACGGCGACCGAGGAGCTGCCACCGTCGCGACGCCGTTACGGCTCCGACAAACGGCGCGACCGGCCGGACCGGACATGATCGGGTCCTGGCTGTCCTCGGTCGGCATCGAGGTGTGGATGGCTGCGGCGTACTCCTTCGCGCTCGTGGGGCTCGCCTACGTCATCGATGGTCTCGCCCGTCGAGCGGCGTCGGTCGCCGAGGGCGGGGCTTCGGGCGGATTCACCTACCACGAGAATCACGACGCGTGGAAGTGCCCAGAAGATCAGTGGCTGTGGCCGCAGTCCTTCGACCCGGACAACCGCGTCATGCGCTACCGCGGGCTGCCGTCGGTGTGCAACGCCTGCCCGGTCAAAGACACGTGCACCTCGTCGCACTCGGGACGCGAGGTGCAGCGTGCGGTCGATTCGTGGCCGGCGTCGGAAGCGGCCCGATTCCATCGCGGGATCGCGTGTGCGGTCGTCGTCCTCGGGCTGGTCTGGCCGGTCGCCGTCTCGCTCACTCGGCCGGGACCCGTCGCCATGCTCGTCCTGGGCGTTGCCGTGCTGGGGGCCGTTCTCGCGAGCCTGCCACTGTGGTCGCACCTGCGGCGGACCCCGGTCTTCGTTCCGCCGGAGATGGCCCGCCGATCCCTAGACGAAACGGTTCTCGAGCGCGAGGCCGCGGCCTCGACCGTCGTTCGACGCCGCACGAGCTACCGGTCCGTGCGCGGCACCAGCGGCGCGGCCACGCCGCACTCGAGCTACCGATCCGATCGCCGGGCCGCCACTGATGAGGGCCTCGAATGACGGGGGGCATCATCGCGCTCGTCGTCGTGGTGGTCATCGCCGCCGTGGCCGTCGCATCGCTACGCGTCCTGCGCGAGTACGAGCGCGGCGTCGCGTTCCGGCTGGGCCGGCTCCGCGCACCGCTGGGCCCCGGGGTGCGGCTCCTCGTGCCCGGTCTGGACAAGCTGATCCGCGTGGATTTGCGCATCGTGACACTGACGATCCCGCCGCAGGAGGTCATCACCCGGGACAACGTGCCCGCGCGCGTGAACGCGGTCGTCCTGTTCCGCGTCGTCGACCCCGTGCAGTCGGTCATGACGGTGGAGAACTATGCGGTCGCGACATCCCAGATCGCCCAGACGACGCTGCGCTCGATCGTCGGCCGCGTCGACCTGGATACCCTGCTCGCCCATCGACCCGATCTCAACGAGGAGCTCGCCGCGTCCATTGCCGCCCAGACCGAGCCGTGGGGCGTGGAGGTTTCTGTCGTCGAGATCAAGGACGTCGAGATCCCCGAGGCGATGCAGCGGGCCATGGCGCGCGAGGCCGAGGCCGAGCGGGAACGGCGGGCCAAGGTGATCAGCGCTCGCGGCGAGCTGCAGGCCTCGGCCGAGCTGCGCGACGCCGCGAAAACACTTAGCGAGAGCCCGGCCAGCCTCCAACTGCGCTATCTGCAGACCTTGCTCGAGCTCGGCGCCGATCAGAACTCTACGGTCGTCTTCCCCCTGCCCATCGACATCATCGGGCCGTTCCTCGACATGGTCCGCTCGACACCGACGCCGATGTCCCCTTCCACGAAAAAGGACCCATGATGATCCCTCCTGAAACCGAGCAGCTCGAGGCCAAGGGGCGCCAAATCCGGTTGGTGCCGCTCCCTCGAGGTTCCTGGACCGTCCTCCTCGGGTGCTTCGCGATGTTCCTGGGACCCCTCTTCGGCTTCCTCGTCGGCGCGACGCTCGACACGGCGTGGCGGACGTTCGGCATGGACCCGATCTCGTTCTTCCTGTTCGTGGGATTCCTGGTCGCGGGTGCCGGCGCCGGAATCGCGCTGATCGGGGTCCGGCGGATCATGGTGGGCCGTCGCGACGTCGAACCCGGAGACGATCCCTCGGCCGATGGGCCCGGTGCGGTCTGACCGCGCGGTCAGCGAAGCACGAGGGGCAATGAGGCGTATCCGCCGGCGGGGTAGTGCGCGTTCACCGGAGCGGAGTCGACGCCCGGTTCGATCCCCGCCGACGCGGCCAGGAGCTCCTCGATGAACACCCGAAGCTCGAGCCGCGCCAACGGCGCCCCGGGGCAGTAGTGGATGCCCCTGCCGTACAGCAGGTTGAGTTCGGGGTCGCGGTCGAGACGGAACGAGTCGGGATCGCCGAAGGCTTCCTCGTCGCGATTGGCCGAGGCCCACACCACGAGCACCCGCTCGGGATATCCCGGCCGCCAAGGGTGACCGGACGGCTCGTCCGCCGGCGATTCACGATCAGCGGCGGATGAATACGTAGGATCTCATCGCTGGCCCGCTCCGCCAGGCTCGGGTCGGCACGCAACAACGACTGTACCCCGGGGTGCTCGGCCAGGTAGCCGCCCACGATCCCGACGCCGGACGCGATGGTCCCGAGCTCACCGACGGTCCAGTTCCGCACGATCGAGACGATCTCCTCATCCGTCACGGCGCGACCATCGGTCGTCTCGGTCAGCAGGGCGGTGGTCACGTCGTCCCGCGCGTCTTGGCCTGCGGCGCGCCGCTCGTCGAGCTGTTCGCGAATGTAGGAATCGAATTCCTTCGCCACCGCCGACATCGCCAAGCGGTCCGTCGCGAGCGTGGCCCGGTGATTCTTCTTGGTCGACTCCCGCAGGGGACCGCGCAGCCGGTCCGGCCACCCCATGAACGCGGAATGCAGGCGGTTCGCGAAGGGTTCGGCGAACTCCGACATGAACTCGGCCTCGCTTCCCCGCGGGAGTTCGTCGATGAGTTCGGCGATGATCCCTCGGCAGGCCGGCTCGAACGCATCCATCCGCTCGGGGGTGTAGTATCGATCGACGATGCTGCGAAAGGCCGTATGCTCGGGCGGATCCATTCCGTTGGGCACCGAAAGATGCCGCGAGACGGCGTTCGGGTACGTCACGGGATCGTCGAGCGCCTCGAGAGCATCGTCGTGTCGCAGCACGGCCCAAATTCCCGTATACGACGCTGGACCGATCGAGCTGGCAAGACCGACGATAAACCGCTCACACCAGGAGCGGGCCCCCGTCGCTTGGTCGGGGAACGCCGTCGGCGCTGCAAAACTGGACTCGGCTCGCTTCGAGGATGGTGACGGGGGTAGCGAATTCCTCGAAGCGATGAGGCGCCCGTCGGTTTCCCGAGTTGGTGGGGCAGGCCCGGCGTAGACTCGGACGGTGAAGCCCTATCAGACCGCGTTGGTGGTGATTGCCACCTCGATCGTCGCCATAGCCCTGTCGAACAACGGTCAGTGGGTAACCGGCCTCATCGTCTTGATCGCCGGGCTGGGAGTCGCCTGGGTGACCAAGCCTCCGATGGGGACGGCCACGAACCACGAGGGGGCACGGGCGGCGGCCGCTGAGGACGGCGCTCCCATCATCTATTGGCGGCCCAGCTGCAGCTTTTGCCTGCGGATGCGGTTCAGCCTGGGCCGCCTGGGGAGGCGAGCGCACTGGGTCAATATTCGCCACGACGCGGTCGCCGCCGCGTTCGTGCGGAGCGTGAACGGCGGAAACGAGACCGTGCCGACGGTCGTGCTGCACGGCGAACCGGTGACGAACCCCGATCCGCTGTTGGTCCGCCAGGCGTTGCCGGGGTTTCGTCCATAGCAGTAGACCGATAAGCAGTAGGACCCTAAAAAGGACAACCCCCGCCGGGTGGTCGGCGGGGGATGTCACGCTCCCCCGACTGGACTCGAACCAGTAACCCTTCGATTAACAGTCGAATGCTCTGCCAATTGAGCTACAGGGGATCGCACGCTGTGCGGATAAAGACAATACCAGCGAACCTAGGAAAAGTCGTATTGGGAGCGCAGGTGGTCGATGGCCCTCGCGGTCGCCAGGATGACGGCGGGATCCGACATCTGGGTGCCCTTGCCGGGGGTGCACTGCCAGAGCAGTTCGGGCTCGCTCCCGTCAAGGCGGCGGCGGGCCGAAATCGTGACCCCGTTGCGGGTCTGGTCGATCTCGATGTGCTGGCGCAACACGATGCTGGCCGAAACCCGTTCCTTGAACAGCTCGGGAAAGCGGCCCGGGTTCGGCAGGCTGGCGTGCCCGCGGCCACCGCCATTGAGAACCCATACGAGTTGACGGTCGTCGTTGTTCCACCCCCCCGATTCGATCTCGTGCCAGCCGATCAGCTGCCACCGAGGAGAGTCCGGCGTCCCCTTCGCGACGGCCAGCGCCGACGCCGTCCCGACGAGCATGCCCTGCAGGGTCGCAGACCACGCCAACACGTGCGGTTTGTCGCCCAACTCTAGGGTCAGCGAGACCCTCCAGGGTTTGGGGAGAGGTTTGAGGTTCGCAAACAGTGGCAAGGGCATGGCGAGTGTGAGGCTCCGATCGTGATCAGGCCAGCTTAGGGCCGAAGCGCTCAGGTCTCGCGCAGGTCGTCGAGGAACTTCTCCGCCCAGTAGTCGATGTCGTGCTCGAACACCTGCTTGCGCATCGCGCGCATCCGCTTGCTCTTGCGGTCGGCGGTGTCGTGCAGGGCCAGCTCCATCGTGGACTTCATGTCGTTGACGTCATAGGGGTTGATCTTATACGCCTGCTTGAGTTCCAGGGCCGCGCCGGCGAACTCGCTGAGCACCAAGGCCCCGTCGTTTCGGGTGCGGCACGCGACGTACTCCTTGGCGACGAGGTTCATGCCGTCGCGCAGCGGAGTGACGACCATGACGTCGGCGGCCACGTACATGGCCGCCATCTCTTCGCGCGGGTACGACGAGTGCAGGTAGGTGATCGGCGCCCGACCGATAGTGCCCAGATCGCCGTTGATGCGGCCCACGAGTCGATCGATGTCGTCGCGCAACCGCATGTACTCGTCCACCCGTTCCCTCGACGGAGTGGCGACCTGCAAGAACACGGCCTGCTCGGGGTCGATCTTGCCCTCGTGAACGAGCTCTCCGAAGGCCTTGAGGCGCTGAAAGATCCCCTTGGTGTAATCGAGCCGATCCACCCCGAGGAAGATCTGCTGTGGGTTGCCCAGCTCCTCGCGGATCTGCTTGGCGCGCGCCACCACCTCGGGCTTTTCCGCCAACTCCTCGAACCCCGCCGAATCGATCGAGATCGGGTAGGCCCGAGCCAGCGTGGCGTGACCGTCGGAAGAGTAAATGGTCTCCTTCTTGATCTCCAGGCGTAGCCGCTGACGCACAACCCGGATGAAGTTGTTGGCTCCACCCGGGAGCTGAAAGCCGACGAGATCGGCGCCCAGTAGCCCTTCGATGAGTTGACGACGCCACGGCAGGCGGGAAAACAGTTCCACCGGCGGAAAGGGGATGTGCAGGAAGAAGCCGATCCGCAGGTCGGGGCGCAGCTCACGCAACATCTGGGGCACGAGGTGCAGCTGGTAGTCCTGGACCCACACGGTGCCGTTCTCTTCGGCGACCTCCGCGGCGGCGTCGGCGAAGCGCTGGTTGACCACGACGAAGGCGTCCCACCATTCGCGGTGATAGGCCGGCGGGGCAATCGCGTCATGATAGAGCGGCCAGAGGGTGCCGTTGGAGAACCCCTCGTAGTACTCCTCGACTTCCTGACTCGTTAGGGAGACCGGCACCAGGCTCAAACCGCCCTCTTCGAAGGGCTCCAGGACCTCGTCGGGGGCGCCGTGCCAGCCGATCCACGCGCCGTCGTTCTCCCGCATGACCGGTTCCAGCGCGCTCACCAGACCCCCCGGGGAGGTGCGCCAGGCCACCTCGCCGTCGGGCAGCGTGACCCGGTCCACGGGCAGCCGGTTAGCGACCACGACAAAGGGGGCGCGGGGAGTGTCTCGTGCGGCGGCCATCATCTTGTCCGTTCGTTTTGGGGTCGACCCTCACCCTAGACCGAAGCCGAACCTGGCCGGAGCTGGGCGGGCCCAGGCGGCCAGCGGATGCCAAGCTGGCAGGCTGACCCCATGGAGATGTCGAGCGAGGCGGCCCGGACCTACGAGCAGATCGTCGAAGCCCCGAGTCAAGCGCTGTTCGCCCTCGACTTCGACGGCGTCCTCTCGCCCATCGTCGACGACCCGGACGCTGCGGTGATCGCGCCGGAGTCCCTGCGTGCCCTAGAGCGCCTGGGTACCTGGGCGGGTCATATCGCCGTCGTCACGGGACGACCGGCCCGGGCGGCGGTGACGCTCGGGGGTTTCGCCGACGCGTCGAACCTGGACCGGTTGATCGTGCGGGGCCAGTACGGGGTGGAGACGTGGGAGGCCGCCACGGGGGAGTTCGACATCCCGCCGGCGCCGCAGGAGGTCGACGCCTTCGCCCACGACCTCGACGAGCTGCTGAGCGAGCAGGGACTGAGCGACGTCGGCCTGGAACACAAGCAGCGCGCCATCGGTATCCACACCCGCCGGATGCCCGACCCGCAGGGCGCCTTCGCCAGGCTGCGCGGTCCCGTGGCCGAGCTCGCGCAGCGGCATGGGCTGCACCTGGAACCGGGCCGGATGGTGTTGGAAGTCCGCCAGGGGGGCATCGACAAGGGCACGACCCTGCGCGAGCTGGTGGCCCAGACCGGGGCCCGTTACGTGGTCTACATCGGCGACGACCTCGGTGACCTACCGGCGTTTCGCGCCGGCATCGAACTGCGCTCCGAAGGCGTGGGGGCGCTGCTGGTCCACTCCGCCTCCGCCGAACAGGAGGCGTTGGCCGAGCTCGCCGACGTTGCCGTGGACGGTCCCGCAGGGGTGGCCGACTGGATCAATGAGATGTGTGAGCGGATCGAGGCCATGAGCTAGCCCAGAAACTCAGCGATAGCGACGATGACCGTGCTGTGTCGCCTCGGTCAACTCCATTTCACCGGGTGCGAAGGGGTGCGGCGGAGCGCTACACTCGCTACCGGCTGGGGGCGATAGCTCAGCCGGTCAGAGCAGGGGACTCATAATCCCTGGGTCGCGGGTTCGAGCCCCGCTCGCCCCACCCATACGAAACACCTAGCCAGAGCCTGTTTGGTCATCGGGCGTAATTTCCGGATTGCCCGAATTGGTGCCCAGGTGGCGCATTCGTGGCACAAGCCGATCCAAAGCGTCCGCCACAGCGTCCAGATCGTCGTTGAACAATCCCGCGTAAACATCGAGCGTCATCGCCGCCGACGCGTGGCCCAGCATCGTCTGAACTGCCTTCACATTGCCACCAGCAGCAATCGCCAACGACGCCGCCGTGTGGCGCAGATCGTGCGGGCTGAGATCCCGCAACCCGGCCCTAGCGCACGCTGGCTCGAACACCCGCGCCCGCCAATTCCGCAGCCGCAGCGCCTCACCTTGCGGCGAGGTGAACACGTACTCATCAGGGCCCTTGCCCGCGCACGCTCGCTCAAATCTTGGCACGAGCAGCCGAGGGAAGGGGACCGAGCGGCGCTGATGGGTCTTTGGCGTGCCTGCCACTAGCTTGCCGTTGATCTCGCCCAACGTCTCCACCACATCGAGCCGCCGCCGCGTGAGATCGACCCGACGCACGCGAAGGGCAGCAAGTTCCCCAAACCGCAGTCCGGTCAGGCACAACACCGCCACCGGGTCGCCCCCGTCACTGCACGCCTCGACCAGGCGCGATAGCTCGGCAGGAGTCAGAAACCGCGGCTCATCCCGGACCTGGCGGGGGAGCTTCACCCGCTTGGCCGGGTTGCGTCCAATCCGCCCATCGAGCACCGCCACGTCAAGGATCAGCGACAGGACCCGGTGGACCTGGCGGACGCTGCCCGGTTTCAGCCCGCCCTCAGACAACGAAGAGACCCAAGCCGCTACGTCGGAATGTCCAATAGCGGCCAGTTGCCAACGGCCCCACGTCGGGACGATATGGAATCGCACGATCCCGCGATAGCGCACAGCGGTCGAGGGTTTCAGGTGGCTCAACCCTGCCGACCAGGTAGCCGCCAACGATCCCACGAGAACCTTTCCCGCTGCGGGGTCGATGTATTGGCCCCGGTGCCGGTCCGCGTTCAGTTGGTCGAGCCACCGTTGAGCATCGAGCTTGCGGCGAAACGACTTCTTGCCCTGCTTGCCAGTGGGATCACGCCAGCGCGCCAACCACCGCCCGTCCCGACCATCCCGGCTCACACTCGACACGATCCAGACCGACCTACGCGGCCCACTGATCGGCGTGAGCGTCGAGCCACGCTTCGACCGAGGACCACCGATAGCGGACGTGGCGCCCGATCTTGTAACCCTGCGGACCCTCGCCGTGATACCGCCAGGCGTAGATCGTGGTGATCGGCACCCCGAGCAGATCCGACACCTCAGCGACGGTCAACAACTTCTCGCGATCATCCTGGTTTTCCTGAGCGTCTTTGCTTGGCTTTTTCATGGTGCCGCCCAACTTTCGGCTAGTTGATCTTGCTGTGTGTGAGTGGTTCGACCTCGCCGTGATCATGGGAGGGACTGGACTTCGCCCCGCCAGTCAAGGGCACTTCGTGTCACTACGTGATCTCGCTGCGCTCCACCCTGGACAGACGACCCGAACCCCAGAAATCGGCGGTTATCCCGGCGAGGCCAAACCTTGTGCCGACCCCAGGTTTAGGGCGGCTCCCCACCTGTTGCTGAAAGCGTTTCGGCTTTGGCTTGGTCGTATTGGGCCTGCCAGCGGTGACGTTCTGCGATGGATTCCAAGATCACCTGGACGTAGGTTGCCGAATCAAGTTTCTCGTCGCACCATACGAACCGAGGCAGCCCGTCAGCTGAGAGAACGTCAGCGGCCATCCGTTCGACCTCCGGGGCGACGACGCCTGCGGTTAGGAGCGCTTCGCGTACGACGGTGGCGCGGTCGGCTTTGTGGGCTTGGAGGGTTTTGCCGGACCATTGCCGAGACACCAGCACCCGGCGCCCACCCAGGCCGAGATGTTCGCGGTCGTGGGCTTTCAACCGGCACCCACCCGGAATCATCCCCGGTCGCCGGTTTTCGGGTTGGACGCCGTAGCGAAGCCAGTTCGAGCACCGGGGCGAACACGGCAGAAACCGGAGCTCGGCGACCATCCGCGCAATATGCGCTTCCCGGGGTGAATCGGCCGGCTGCTCGATGCCGGCTAAGTCGGGATCGACGGGCTCGAGCGGATCGGAGATCGACTTGGTGAGGTACTTCGTCAGATAGCGGATCGCTCGATCAGCCTCAGCCGACGGAGCCACGATGCCCCGCATATCGGACTGTCGACCGAACCGCAGCACATGCACCGGTGCGGCCTGATCATCGGCCAACGTCGCGTCGAGCGCTTGCTCCCACGTCGGCAGCACCTGCCCGGTGTCAGGGTCCAGATAGTCACTCTCGCCGTCCCACACCGGCAGCCGATTCACATAGACCGGCACGTCGAAGGAAGGCCACCACACCTGGACATAGGTCGCCCCAGTCACCCGCCGCAACGTCTCACGAGGGACCGTACCCCGGATCGCCGCATGAAGATGGGGAGCTAGCCGGGCTTGGGGTTCAATGGCGGCAAAGTACTGGACTTTGAACCCCGCACAGCGGCGAAGGTTCTGCCAGAACCGATCCACCAGCTTGGGAAAGTGGATCGCATCGAGCGCAGCCCTCCGGTAGTCATACCGGGACGGATCGACCGGCACACCGTCACGTACCGCACCGTAAGAGCCGAGCGTCAACGTGAGGAACATCGAAGGCCGGTATTCCTTGCCGTCCGGTGCGGTGAACACCTGCCCCACCGTCCGATCCTCCACAGGTCGCTTAGGTAGCCCTGCTGCGTCATCGCGTCTACGGGTGGATCTGACCCGACGATCTGCGCCCGCGTCCTCGGCCCCGTCGATCTCGTCTGCGCTGTCATCCATGACCTGCTCCTGGCCGTTGCTCGGTTCTCTCGGTTCGGGTTCCCGGTTGCGGTGCCACCCCTCGGCGCACTGCTGCATCCTGAGCACCCGCGCTTTAGCCGCGCACGGCCTACACACCGTTTCCCGCGTTGACCCGCACGGGATCGCGACCTGCTGATCTGCGCCGTTATCCCGATCCAGCACCCGCCGCACCAACGGACGGACACA
>JBBSOW010000016.1:0-48528 GCA_038259365.1 Propionibacteriales bacterium | reverse complement strand
CCCACACCACCAGCAGGGGCAGCCCGTTCTCCGGGAGCGGCTCGAGGCCGTAGAAGTGCCCGTAGTGTCGTCGGCGGCCCTCGTCGACAGCCTCGGTCATGGGCGGATCGTCGCGTTGCTCGTGCATGACGCTGAGACTAGTGTCCGCGGGCCCGTAGCCGCTGCCAGCGCCGGGCGACGGCCGCGCCGTCGACGACGACGGGGATCCGGGCCAGCTCGGGTGGGCCGGGCCGGCCCAGGTGGATCCCGTCCTGGCTCAACAGCTCGGCGTCGAGGTGCTCGGTGGACTCACCGAGCCACAGGTGCACCTCTGCGCCGGGCCGCAGGGCGCGCAGGGCGATCCGCAGGCCCGCGGAGTCCAGTTCGGCGGCGTCCACGACGATGGCCACCGACGGCACCTCGGTGCGCGCCGCGGAGTCGCGGTCCCAGGGATCGGGCAGCAGGCGGGTGAGCCGTGCGCGCTGTTCGGCCATGATCTGCGTGCGCTCGGTCTTGTCGCCGCGTTCGGCGAAGTCGACGCCGGCGTGCCAGGCCACCGCCCGCGGCAGGTGGCGCCAGCGGGCCCCGGCCAGCCAGCAACGGTGGGCCAGCTCCCAGTCCTCCCCGCCGTAGCCCACGAAGCTCTCGTCGAACCCACCGACAGCATCGAACAGGGTGCGGCGAATCCCCAGCACGGCGCTGATGAGGTAGCGGTAGCTGCGGGAGTCGCTATCGGCGAGATCCGCCGAGCCCGCGTAGGCCTCCGCCAGCCAGCTGGGCTCTGCCAACGACTTCGGTGCCGCGCCGCCGGCAAACCAGGCCGCGATCTCGCTCGGCCCCCACCCGGTCAGGTCGGCGTGCCGGCGGCGGCCCACCACGACGTCGAAGTCGGCGAGACCGGAGACCATGGCGGTGAGATAGCCGGGTTCGGGCACCATATCGGCGTCGACGAACAGCAGGAGCGGCGCCTCGCTGGCCCGGGCCCCCAGGTTGCGCGCGGCCGCGGCGCGGAAACCCTCGTCGGGTTGGGACACCGAACACACCGTGAGCCCGGCGGCCACCGTGAGGTCCGGCGGGCTCGGGGATCCGTCGTCGGCGACGACGACGTCGAGGCGCCCGGTGAAGTCCTGGGCGGCCAGCGCGACGAGAAGCCGGTCCAGCGCGGGTTGGTCGTCGAACCAGGGAATGACCACCGCGACGTGCTCGGGATTCATGTTCGGTGCTCCCGATCGGGTACCCCGGCTGAGGGTTCATCGCTGATCTCGGACAACAGCTCGGCCAGCAAGCGGGCGGCCTCGGCCGGGCCGGGCCACAGGGCGATGCCGGGCGGCAGCCAGGTCGATTGCGGTTCTGCCAAGGCTGCGGCAATCGCTGCCGCAAGGTCCCCTCTCAGCGCTACCGCGTGCGGGTTCTGCTCGCCCAGCTCCCGGAGGTAGGCCGTGGGCAGACCGATCGGGCGGCGGCCGGCCTGCCACCAACTGCCCAGCGACCCGGACGCCGACATGTGCCGATGCGCGAGCACGGGAACGGCGACCTGGCGGGCCCGGGCGTGGAGTTCGGCCGCCGACAGCCAACCGGTGATGCTCAGCTTTCGACCGGCCCGTCGCGCCGCCGCGACGAGTTCGGCGGCGTAGGCGTCGTGCCCGTGGGCGACGGGGCCGAGGTTCACCAGTTCGACGCCCGGTCGCAGCGCCCGGCTGGCCTCGATCAGGGTCTCCATCCCCTTGCCGGGATGCAGAAATCCGAGTAACGCGAGCCGAGGCAGGGGCGGCGGACGCTCGGCGGAGGCAGGGGGCGGGCGTAACGGTAGCGGCACCAGCACCACGGTCGAGGGGTCGGCCCCAAGCCGCGTCAGCAGCCCCGCCTCGTGTCGGCTGGCCACGACAACCCGGCGGGCGCAGTGGGCGAACCGGCGATAGGCCGCGAGCCGGTCGCGTCGGCCGGGTCCGCCGACGGTGGCCGGATCGTCGGCGTCGGGGATGTCGTGCAGGCCCAGCGAGATCGGCCGGGCCGCGGCCAACCGCTCGAGCCGGTCGGCCGCCTCGGCCGGGCTGGCTCCCAGCAGATGGTCGGTGAGATGGACGTGCAGCGGGCCGGGGGAGGTCCACACGCAGGCGTCGGCGTCCAACGCCTCGACGGTGTCGAAGCGCCGCACTCGGGCGCCCGCCAGGGCGGGGTTGGTCAACAGGCCGAGGGCGTGGCGGACCACACCGTGCCGGTCTGGACCGAGGACGAGGTGCTCCGGCGGCCGCCTCATGCCGCCCTGCGGGGTGTCGTGAGGCCTTTGTAGAGCCGGGCGTGTTCGGCCACCAGATCCCGACGTTGCGCCAGCCGGTCCGCGGCCGGGGCGGGGCCGAGAGTTGTCCCGGCGGCCGCGTGCAGAGCCCGGGCGAGGGATTCGTCGTCGTCGAGCTCGAAGCGGTGGAGCGGATGCTGTTCGTGCCAGTAACCCACCGCCGGGGCCACCACCGGCACCCCGACGTCGTGCGCCGCCTCGACCCAACCGGAGTGGGTGCCGTGGCGATACGGGAGAACGAGGACGTCGAAGTCGTTGACCCGGGTGGCGAAATCGAGTTCGCTCCCGGCAGCTCGCTCGACGATCCGCAGGCGTGGGTCAGCGGCCCGCCCGTCGAGCCCCGCCTCCTCGATGAGCTGCTGCCCGCGGCCCGGCCGCAGATCGAGCTGTAGCTCCGCATCGCGCGGCGCCAGATCGAGGAGCCGGGGAACGAGACGACGGTCCACGTTGGCGCGCAGGGCACCCAGGGGAATCCCGAGGCGTGGCGGACCGTTCGGGCGCCGTCGGCGTCGACCGAGCCGGTCGGCCGGCACGACGTGGGGGTGGGGCAGCACTTGGGCGTGGACCCCCCAGCGTCGAAGGATCTCTGTGGCGGCACCCTCGGTGAGGGTGATCACGGCGTCGGCGCGGGGTACCAGCACCCCCAGGGTTTCCAGGTGGGGACGCTGGTCGTGCAGATGCGGATTGGCGAGGTCGTGGACGGTCAGCACCAGCGGCAGACCGGCGCTGCCCAAGGCGGCACACCACCGTTCGAGCTCGGCCGCGCTGCGGTGTTCGAAGCCGAAGTGCAAGTGCACCACATCGACTCCTCGCCGGGCCGCGCGGGGCCAGGACGGGTCGAGCACCGGGGATGGCCACCACTGACCCTCGGCCGCGCCCCACACGGGCGGATCCGGGAGTAGCCTCAGCCCGGATCGCCGCGGCGACGCCGGAGTGAGGCTGTGGCGCACGTAGGCGTGGGCCGCCGGAACGGATTGGATCCGTAGGCGCGTGCTCACGAGGCGAGCGGGGAGGCGGTATCGGCCCCACGGGTCACGGATCGACCGATCCCCTTCAGGCTCAGTTCTGGTGCCATTCGGCGGGCACGTCCGACCCGGCCTCGACCGGCGCCGTGGGTTCGTGTCGGGTGTGCTCGGTCTCGATGTCGGCCCCGCCGGGAAGCTCGGACTGCATGACGATGACGCTGCGATGCGGGAGCATGAGCTCTGCCGCAGCTTCGAGGGGCTCGGTGGGCAGCTCGCCCTCGGCGACGGTGTGGGCGACGATGTCCCAGCGGGAGGCCCACGGGGTGCCGGGCAGGGTGATGTCGACCCCGTTCGCGGCGCCGTTGATCCACACCGCGAAGGCCTCGTCGCCGTCGGAGACGTACATGCCGAGCACCCGACGGTTTCCGTCGTCCCAGTCCTCGTCGTCCATCTCACCGTCGAAGCCGTCGAACCAGGCGAGGTTGCGCCGGCCCAAGTCCTCGCCCTCGGCGTCGATGTGGCTACCGTCGAGGAACAGGGTGGGCCGCAACACGGGGTGCTCCTGGCGCAGCCTGTTCAGCGTCGTGGTCAGCTCGGTGAGATCGGACCACTCCTCGATGCGGTCCCAACGCACCCACGAGATCGGGCTGTCTTGGCAGTAGGCGTTGTTGTTGCCGCCCTGGGTACGCCCGAACTCGTCCCCGGCCAGCACCATGGGCACACCGTGGCTGAGCAGGAGCGTGGCCATCATGTTGCGCACCTGACGGTGCCGCAGCTGGGTGATCTCGGCATCGTCGGTCTCGCCCTCGATTCCGTAGTTGCACGAGCGATTGTCGTCGGCGCCGTCGTGGTTGGCCTCACCATTGGCCTGGTTGTGCTTGACGTCGTAGGTCACCAGATCGTGCATGCTGAAGCCGTCGTGGGCGGCGATGAAGTTGACGCTGGATTCGACGCCACGATCCGTGTGGTTGAACATGTCGGCCGAGCCGCTGAGCCGGCCGGCCAACTCGCGCACTCCGGAGATATTGCCGCGCCAGAAATCGCGCATGAAGTTGCGGTAGCGGTCGTTCCACTCGCTCCAGCGCTTGCCCCACGCGCCCACCTGATAGCCGTAGGGACCCATGTCCCAGGGCTCGGCGATCATCTTGACGCCGTCGAAGGCGGGATCGGCCTCGACGGCCAGCTTGAACGGGTGAGCCTGATCGACGTGATGCTTGTCGTCGCGGATCAGCGTGGTGGCCAGGTCGAAGCGGAACCCGTCGACCCCCATCTCGGTGACCCAGTAACGCATCGAATCGAGCACCATCTTGAGCACGCCCGGCTGGGCCGTGTCCACGGAGTTGCCGCAACCGGTGACGTCGTAGTCGTTGCGCAGATCCTCGGTGAGCCGGTAGTAACCGGCGTGGTCGATGCCACGGTAGGACAGCGTGGGGCCCTCGTGGCCACCCTCACCGGTGTGGTTGTAGACCACGTCGAGGATGACCTCGATCCCGGCCTCGTGCAACGCGGTCACCATCTCCTTGAACTCGCGGACCTGGGCCCCGGTCGTGCTCACCGAGCAGTAGGCGGCGTGCGGGGCGAAGAAGCCAAGGGTGTTGTAGCCCCAGAAGTTGGAGAGTCCGCGGCCGATGATGAAGGGCTCGGAAACGAAGTGGTGCACCGGAAGCAGTTCGACGGCGGTGATGCCGATCGATTGCAGGTGCTCGATGACGGCCGGGTAGGCAAGACCGGCGTAGGTGCCGCGCAGGTGCTCGGGCACGGCCGGATGGTTGATCGTATAGCCCTTGACGTGGGTCTCGTAGAGCACGGTCTCGGTGAGGGGCAAGCGCTCGGCGATGGGCGTCGGCGCGGGGGAGTCGGCAACGACGACGCTGAGGGGAACGGCTTCGAAGGAGTCGATCTCGTCGGGCTCGTAATCGGATTCGGCGATGTGGTCCGAGATCGGGCCGGAGTAGTCCACGCCCCCGGTGATAGCACGGGCGTAGGGATCGAGCAGGAGCTTGGCGGGGTTGAACCGCACGCCCTCCTCGGGTTTCCACTTTCCGTGTACCCGGTAGCCGTAGCGCTGTTCGGCCTCGACGCCTTCGGCGAACACGGTCCACACGCCGTCCTCGCTCTGGGCCATATCGAGGTTCGCCTGGGACTTGTCTTCGGCGACCAGCGCGAGCTCGACGCGGCTGGCGCGGGGGGCCCACAGGGCGAAGTGGCACCCGCCATCGCCCAGCCGAGCCCCCAGCTCGCGCTCGTTCGTCGGGGCAACCAGTTCAATTTTCGTCATGTAACAAATCGCCTTCGTAGATAACAACGTGTGCTCAACTCCACGGCGAGTTGATCCAGTGGCGCCTGGAGGGTCGACGGTGAGACTGTAGCGACAAACCGGCGCGAGGAGTCATTCTGCCGTAAAGGCGGCCCAACGCCGCTATTGACGCGGCTTGGGGCGCTTCGCGCATCAGGATTCGACTTCGGCGTCGTCTTGGTCATCGACTTCGGAGTTCGCCGGATCGTCGGTGTCCCAGACCTTGATGATCGCCCAGCCGACGGCGGCGATGGGCACCGCGATGACCGCCCCGACGATTCCGCCGAGGATCGTGCCCACGGTCAAGGCGAGGAGGATCATGAGCGGATGCAGCTTGAGGGACTGGCCCATGACGACCGGCTGGAGGAGGTTGCCCTCGAGCTGGTTCACCGCGATCACGATGCCCACCACGATGAGGGCCGTCACGGGGCCGTTCGTCACGAGGGCAACCAAGACGGCGAGCACGCCGGCGATGGTGGCTCCGATCAGCGGGATGAAGGCGCCCAGGAAGACCAGCGTGGCCAGCGGCAGCGCCAACGGGATCTGCAGGATCGCCAAGCCGATGCCGATCGCAACGGAATCGACGACGGCGACGATCGCGGTACCGCGGACGTAGCCGCCCAGGGTCGTCAGGGCCGCGTCGCCGATGCGTTGTGCCCGGGCCAGGCCGGCGCCGGAGAGGGGGCGCAACAGGAAGGACCAAATGGTGGGCCCGTCCTTGAGGAAGAAGAACAGGATCACCAAACCGAGCACGATGCCGGTGATGACCTGGGTGGCCGCCGACACCCCGGCGACGACACCCGAACCCAGCTGGCTGCTGGTCAGGAAGCCGATGGCCTCGTCCTTGGCCTTTTGGAGTTGCTCCTCGCCGATCGGCAGGGAGAGATTGTTCAAGAAGTCCTGCAGCTGGTTCAACCCCTCGGTGGCCGAGTTGACGAGCTCGTCCCACTGGCTGCTGACCGAGACGACGATCAGCGTGAGGATGCCGCCGATGACGATCCCCCCGCCGAGCAGCGTGATGAGGGTGGCCAGGACCGGAGGAACGTTGTGTTTACGCAGCCATTGCACCACCGGAGTGGCCGCGGCGGCCAAGATGATCGCGATGAGGATCGGAATGACGATGAGCTTGACCTGGACGAGGGCGTAGACGACCACGCCCGCCAGCGCGATCGCGAAGAGAAGCTGGGCGCTCCGGATCCCGATCCGGCCCAGCCGATCGGTGAACAGAGCGCGCAGGGGCGGGCGGTCGTTGTCGGGGGAGGATGGCATTGGACCAGGGTAGCCACCGCACCTGAATCTCGTAAACGCGCGAACCCTAGACTGCTCGGCATGGCTGAGGATTACAGACCGGACACCGAACACGTCCTGCTCACGGTCGCTGACGGGGTGGCCACGATCACCGTGGACCGGCCGAAGGTGAACGCGCTGAACGCCGAGATCCAGGACGAGCTGAGACGGCTGGCCGGGCTGATCGCCGACGATCCCGATGTCGCCGCCGTCGTGCTGAGCGGGGGAGAGCAGGTCTTCGCCGCCGGGGCCGACATCCTTGAGATGGAGCAGCTCAGCCATGCCGACATGGTGCGCCGCTCGGTCAGGCTGCAGGCGAGCTTCACCGCGCTGGCGGAGCTTCCGCAGCCGGTGGTGGCTGCGGTGAACGGCTACGCCCTCGGAGGGGGTTGCGAGCTGGCCATGACCGCGGACGTCCGCATCGTCGGTGAGTCCGCGAAGTTCGGTCAGCCGGAGATCAAGCTGGGCATCATTCCCGGCGCCGGTGGCACCCAGCGGCTCAGCCGCCTCGTCGGGCCGAGCAAGGCCAAGGACATCATCTTCACCGGCCGGATGGTCGATGCCGGGGAGGCCTTGGAGATCGGGTTGGCCGACGAGGTCGTGCCGGACGATCGGGTACAGGCCCGGGCGCAGGAATGGGCCGCCCAGTTCGTCGGCGGTCCGCGGTTGGCGCTCCGGGCGGCCAAGGAGGCGATCGATCTGGGGTTGGGATCCAGCCTCGGTAGCGGGCTCAGCCTCGAGCGGCAGCAGTTCGCGGCGCTGTTCGCGACCCGCGATCGCGCCATCGGGATGCGCTCGTTCGTCGAGCGAGGCCCGGGCAAGGCCGAGTTCGTCGGCGAGTGATCGTGCGGGAATCGGGGTTGTGTAGCCAAGTTACCCGAGAGTAATGTTTCAGCCGTTGCACGTCAGCCAGGAGAGGACCGATCCGTGAAGATTGTGGTGTGCGTGAAGTACGTGCCCGACGCGAGCGGCGACC
This sequence comes from Propionibacteriales bacterium, assembly GCA_038259365.1. Taxonomy (GTDB): domain Bacteria; phylum Actinomycetota; class Actinomycetes; order Propionibacteriales; family Propionibacteriaceae; genus JBBSOW01. Next base: position 40,729 of record JBBSOW010000016.1, on the reverse strand, counting down.
GGGAGTTCGAGGACGACAACACCGTCGATCGCGAGGCCGACGGTCTGCTGTCCGAGTTGGACGAGTACGCCGTCGAACAGGCCCTGCAGATCAAGGACGACCTCGACGACGTCGAGGTCGTCGCCCTCACCATGGGCCCTGACGACGCCTCCGACGCGCTGAAGAAGGCGCTGCAGATGGGCGCCGATTCCGGCGTGCACGTGTGTGACGACGCCATCGAGGGGTCGGATTCTCTCGCCACCAGTGCGATCCTGGCCGCCGCCATCCGCAAGCTCGGCCCCGATCTGGTGATGTGCGGGATGGCGTCGACCGACGGGTCGATGGGCGTGCTGCCCGCGATGCTCGGCGAGCGCCTGGGCTGGGCCAGCCTGACGCTGGCCCACGACATCTCCGTCTCCGGTGAGACCGTCACCATCCACCGCGACGGCGAGACCGCCACCCAGACCGTCGAGGCCACCCTGCCGGTGGTGGCGAGCGTGACCGATCAAAGCGGCGAGGCCCGCTATCCCGGGCTGAAGAACATCATGGCCGCGAAGAAGAAGCCGGTCACCGAATGGGAGCTGTCCGATCTGGGCGCCGAGTTCGATCACGTCGGGCTCGAAGCGGCGGCGACGAAGGTCACCGAGACCGCCGAGCGCCCGCCCAAGCAGGCCGGGCGCGTAGTGATCGATTCCGACGGGGCCGGCGCGGCGGCGCTGGTGGACTTCCTCGTCACCGGCAAGTACCTGTGACCGCCCGGATCGTGTCAAGAAGTGTGAACGGAAGGGATGTAGATGTCTGAGGTTCTCGTTCTCGTCGATTTCGTCGACGGACAGCTGACCAAGCCCTCGACCGAGCTGTTGACCGCCGCGACGCGCCTCGGCGAGCCGACGGCGCTCAGCCTGGGGGCGCCAGGCGAGGCTGAGGCGGTGGGCCGCTACGGCTCCACGCGCCTCGTGAGCGTCGACGACCCCACGCTGGAGGAGTTCCTCGTGGCCCCCAAGGCCGAGGCGCTCGCCCAGGTGGCCAGAGAGCGCGGCGCCCGCGTGGTGCTGTTGGCCTCTTCCCCGGAGAACAACGAGATCGCCGGCCGGGTGGTGTTGAAACTCGACGGGGGGCTCATCACCGACGCCGTCGACATCACCGCCGACGGAGGCAACGTCACCACGACGCAGTCGGTGTTCGCGGGCAACTGGACCGTGCAGTCGAGCAGCGCCCGCGGGACCCTCGTGGTGACGGTCAAGCCGAACTCCATTCCAGTGCAAGAATCGCCGGCCGAGTGCGCCGGCGAATCGGCGACGGTGAGCATCTCCGAGGTCGCCAAGCTCGCCAAGATCACCGAATCCAAGCCGAAGCACGCCAGCGGACGCCCCGATCTCACCGAGGCCGGGATCGTCATCTCGGGCGGGCGCGGCACCGGCGGCGACTTTGCTGCCGTTGAGGAACTGGCCGACACGGTGGGCGCCGCCGTGGGCGCCTCCCGCGCCGCCGTCGACGCCGGTTGGTACCCGCACCGCTATCAGGTGGGTCAGACCGGCAAGACCGTCTCGCCGAAGCTGTACCTGGCGGCCGGAATCTCCGGGGCCATCCAGCACCGGGCCGGCATGCAGACGTCGCGGGCCATCGTCGCGGTGAACAAGGACGACGAGGCGCCGATCTTCGAGCTGGCCGATCTCGGCGTCGTCGGCGACCTGCACACCGTGTTGGCCGAGGCGACCAAGGCGCTCAAGGAGCGTCAGTAGGCGGGAGCGGGAGGTAACTTGGCTGGCGTGACCCGCAGCTACTTTGACCACGCGGCCAGCACGCCCCTGGTGCCGGCCGCCATCGAGACCATCACCGCCGAGTTGACCCGCGTCGGCAACCCGTCCTCGCTGCACGGCTCCGGCCGGGCGGCGCGGAGCCGGCTCGAGGATGCCCGCGAACAACTGGCCGCGGCCCTCGGCGCGCATCCCACCGAGGTGATCTTCACCGCGGGCGGCACCGAGGCCGACAACCTGGCGCTGCGGGGGAGCTGGCTGGCGCGCAGGACCGAGCGCAACGTGGTGTCGCTGAGCGGCATCGAGCACCCGGCGCTCATCGAGGCCGCCGGGGCCATGCGCTTCGAGGGCGCCGAGGTGTCCATGATCGACGTCGACGATCAGGGTGTCGCCCAGCTTGATCGGCTCGATCCGCGTTCGGCCATCGCGTCGCTGATGTGGGTCAACAACGAGACCGGCGTGATCAACGACCCCGGCGCCCTGGTGGAGGCGTCGAACCGAGTGGGCGCCTGGTCGCACAGCGACGCGGTGCAGGCGCTCGGCCACGTGCTCGTCGACTTCACCGGGAGCGGGCTCGATCTGATGAGCGTCTCGGCCCACAAGATCGGCGGACCGGTGGGGATCGGCGCGTTGCTCGCTCGGCGCGAGGTCGGCCTCGAGGCGATCCAGTTCGGCGGGGGACAGGAGCGCGAGGTCCGTTCCGGCACCCTCCCGGTGGCGCTGGCGGCGGGATTCGCGGCGGCCGCCGAGCTGGCCGTGGCCGATCGGGAGCGCGAGGCCGCCCGGTTGTGGCGTTTGGCCGAGCGGCTGCGCTCCGCGACTGGTGGGTGGGCTGGCGTGACGGTAAACCCGACGCGGGCCGAGGCCAGCCCGGCCATCGTCAACCTGGCCTTCGAGGGGTGCCTCGCCGACGATCTGCTGCTCTTGCTCGACGCCCAGGGTATCGACTGCTCGACCGGTTCGGCGTGTTCGGCGGGCGTCTCTCAACCGAGCCCGGTGCTCCTGGCGATGGGATGCTCGGATGAGGCGGCCAGTTCGAGCCTGCGGTTCTCGTTCGGCCGTGACACCTCCGCCGCGGACGCCGAGCGTCTGATCTCGGCGTTGCCCGCCGCCATAGCTTCTGCGCGGTTAGTTCGCAGCTGAGGGGGCTACGCACCAACCGTGGTCGGCTGGGAATCGAGTGATCGTCAGCCGGGTGAACCCGTCCAGGGCTACCGTCCTTTCCTGCTCGCAGAGCGCGCCACGATGAACCCGGCCGCGTAGCAGGTGCGTGACGTCGCTATCCATCAGGCGCTGCTGATCGATCCCCGCTCGCCGCAACCGCCGTTCGAGCAGTTGCGCAGGCAATTACTGGCCGAGATCGCCAGTCAGCGGCTCCCGCGGGGTAGCAAGCTGCCGTCTCGCTGGCTGGCGGCCTACCTTGGCCTGGCCCCCCAACACGGTCGCGCGCACGTACCGGGAGCCGGAGGCCGCCGGGGTCGTGGCCACTCGTGAGCGCAACGGCACCGCGGTGCAGCCGGCGGCGCGTCATGAGCGAGCACCAGCCGACCAGGCGGCCGGGCTCGCCGCTGATCTCGCCACGCGGGCCGGGAAGTCGTAGCTCGGGTTCTTACGTACGCGCCGGTATCGCCTTGGTCGTTGCAAGGTCGCTCGCACGGGTCGGGGTAAAGAATCGTCGATGAGGCAGAAGAAGTCGTCTGGAGCGTAGATCTCGTATTCGAGTTGGTCACGCTCATGTTCTGGCAGCTGAGTGAAGCCTCGCCGATCCGCAGCATCGTGGAGTCGAAGTCGTGCCCGTGGAACATGGAACGGTGGAAGTGCTGGCGTTGGGTTGCGTCCGTGGTGGCGGACGGGTGATGTTCGCGGACGTACTCGCTCGCCGCCACGAGGAACCCGGCCGTCCCGCAGGCCGGGTCGCAGATCTCGTCGCTGGGCTGCGGGGCGGTCAGCTGGGCCATCAGATCGATCGCCTGTTGGGGGTACGGAACTGTCCGTTGACGCCGGCGGACGCGATCTTGGACAGCAGGTATTCGTAGAGATCACCGTTGGTGTCGCGGTCGGTCATGTTGATGCCGTCGAGCATGTCGACGACCTTCGACAGCAGGGCCGGAGTCGGGATGGTGAAGCGGGCGTCCCGCATGTGGCCGGAGTAGGTCGAGCCGTCGCCGCCGAGATTGCGCAGGAACGGGAACACCTGCTCGCCGACGATCTGGGACATCACCTCCGGGTCGGAGTTCTTGAACCGGCTCCACCGCAGGTGTTGTTGCCCGGGCAGGAACACCGGATTCTCTATGGTGCCGGTGATGCGGCCCTTAGGCGATCACGGGATAACGTTAATGCCTGGCGTATGCGGGTGTGGCAAGGTCCGTAGAGTTTCGGCGGTATCGGGTCAGGTCGGTAGACTCGACCGCCGGAGTGTTCGGCGGAAACGGGATGGGCAATGAGGGTACTGGCAGCCATGTCGGGCGGGGTCGATTCGGCGGTCGCGGCGGCGAGGATGGTCGACGCCGGTCACGAGGTGACCGGGGTCCATCTGGCGCTGTCCAAGAACCCGCAGTCGTTCCGCTCTGGCGCCCGCGGCTGCTGCAGCCGGGAGGACTCCCACGACGCCAGGCGAGCGGCGGACAGGCTCGGAATCCCCTTCTACGTCTGGGATCTGTCGGACCGCTTCGTCGAGGACGTCATCGAGGACTTCGTCTCCGAGTACGCGGCCGGCCGCACGCCGAACCCCTGCCTGCGCTGCAACGAGAAGATTAAGTTCGCCGCCGTGCTGGAGCGCGGCGTGGCGCTGGGCTTCGACGGCGTCGCCACCGGGCACTACGCCATGCTGGGCCGCGACGGCGATCACGTGACGCTGAACCGCGCCGTCGATCCGGGCAAGGACCAGTCCTACGTGCTCGGCGTGCTGTACCAGCAACAGCTCGCCCACTCGCTGTTCCCCCTCGGGGATTCGCTGAAGAGCGACGTCCGCCTCGAGGCGGCCGAGCGTGGGCTGACCGTGGCGCTGAAGCCGGACAGCCACGACATCTGCTTCATCGCCGACGGCGACACCGCGGGATTCCTCGACCGCCACCTCGGCTCGCAACCGGGCGCCATCCTCGACGAGGGCGGTAACCGGCTCGGCGAGCACGCGGGATCGCACCACTTCACCATCGGCCAGCGCAAGGGGCTGAAGATCGCCGCCCCGGCCGCCGACGGCAAGCCCCGCTACGTGCTCGACATCTCCCCGGTCGACAAGACCGTCACCGTCGGCCCGCGCGAACACCTGGCCGTGAGCCGCTTGGAGGGCATCCGTTGCTCGTGGACCCAGGCCGAGCTACTCGGCGAATGGTCCGCCTTGGTGCAGGTCCGCGCCCACGGGGCCCCCATGCCCGCCACCATCACCCGAACCGGGACGGGGCTCGTCGTTGAGCTGGCCGAGCCGGCACACGGGATCGCGTCAGGTCAGGCCGTCGTGATCTACGACGGCGAGCGCGTCGTCGGCGCCGCCACCATCAGCGCCACCACGTCCGCCGTCGCCGCTCAGCTGGCCGGGTAGAGGATGGACTTCGCTGGCCTCGGCTCCTGGCCCGGCACGGACTTTGCGGCGACACAGGCGGTGGTGCTGGGGGAGTACCCCGAGATCTCCCACCTGGTGGAACTGCCCGGCCGAGGCACGCCTGCCGGCATGATCGGGCGCACCACGGCGATGCTGAGCGAGCTGAGCGCCGACCTGCAGCCCAACGGCTGGCGAATCACCGACCGGCCGGGTGTCGATCATCGCCGGGCCAGGGGGATCCTGCGTGCTGATCTCGATCGCCTGGAGGAGCTGGCGCAGGGCTTCCAGGGACGGTTGACGATCTCGGCCGCCGGGCCCTGGACGATGGCCGCCTGTCTCGAGCGTCCGCGCGGGGATAAGGTGCTCGCCGATCATGGGCTGCGACGCGATCTTGGTCAATCCCTGGCCGCGGGGCTCGCGGAGTTGATCAACGATCTGCAACGCCGCCTGCCGGAGGCGCGGTTGATCTTGAAACTGGACGAGCCGATGTTGCCGGCCGTCGGCCGGGGCTCGGTGCCCACGGCGAGCGGGTTCTCCCGGTTGCGCCGCGTGGACACCCCCGAGATCTCGGAACAGCTGGGGCAGATCGTCGAGGCGGTGGCGTGTCCGGGCGTCGTGCACTGCTGTGCGGCGGGGATGCCGATCGACACGGTGCTCGGAACCGGGGCCGGCGTATCCGTCGATGCCGAGTTGCTCACCAGCGAAGACCGGGATCGGCTCGGATACGCGGTCGAGCAGGGCCAGACCGTGTGGCTGGGCGTGGTTCCCGCGGGAACCCCGCACGAGGTGAAGCCCGACGACGTGGCCGAGCGGGCGTTGCAGATCATCCGCCGCTTCGGGCTCGATCCCGAGCTCTCCACCCGGGTGGTGCTGACCCCAGGGTGCGGCTTCGCGGGCTGGACCGAGGCCTCGGCCCTGCAGGCGACCCGCGCCCTCGCCCGCGCCACGACGCAGGTTGGGGAACGGTTGAGCGCCGACTCCTGACCCGAGGACCGGGCAGGAGTTCCTCCGGCCACCGTGCGCCACCGCCTTCTGGTGGACGCTCTGGGCGGTCGCCGCCGCGGTCCTCATCTGGCGGGTGGTTCCTCAACTGCGCTTCCTGAGCCCGCCGGGCTGGACGCGGTCGAACCCCTCTCCCTGTCAATCGCCCCGACGGCCGAAGCCGGTGGATCATCGCGAGGACGCGGGGAGCGCCGCGCCCGGTTGGCAAACCTACTGCCCGGCGCCCGGGCGATGTTCGAGGGACACTACGGCCGGCTCAGCAACCGGTCCCGACGAGCTGCAGGCCCCGCGGTTCTGGGGCACGAGCTCGTCGAGCGCGACGTTCCTGTGCGGGCCGACGGCCTGGATAGAGGACGGCATGGGAGCCTTCTCGTAGCGGCCGGGGTCCCGGCGAAGAAGTATCCACACCGAGAGCTTTGCCCAGCTCGAACCCGCCGTTGTCCCCGGTGGTTCTTCGTCCTCGAGCGGATACGCGCCGCCTAGTTCCACCCCGGATCCGTCGCCTCGACCCGCACCCCGTCACTCATTCCCATTCACCGGCCTACCTCCCGAGCCCATGGAGCCCCACACCCGTTGGCTGCGCGACGACAACAACCCCGCTCTCCAGGCGATTCACAAACCGTACGAGCACCGTGAAGGGTCTGCCGCTCGTTGCGCAGTGATTGAAACGGGGGCCGATTAGGCGCGAGCTGGCTCGATATGTCCCCGGTCAGCGCCGCCCAGGCGATGCCTCGCGGCGATCACTACCAAAGAGGAATTGGACGTTGAGTTAACCGGATACCTTCACGATCTGTCGGACGGTGTGCAGATAATGGGCGAAGACCCGCGCCATATCCATGTGCTCAGGGTTGAGGATCCATTGCACCTGCAAGCCGTCCATCATGGCAATGACCTCGCTAGCGACGGCGTCGCAGTCGGTCTCGGGACGGATGTCCCCGCGCTCGATGCCCGCGCGCAGCGCCGCGGCCAGGGTGCCGCAGCGGCGGGGGTACCGTTCCTTGAACCATTGGTGAGCTGGGTGGTCTTGGGCGGCGCTTTCTCCCATGAGCACCGTGAACGTCTGCACGAGTCCGGGTGTGGACGCGTTGGCCTCCACGAGTTTTTGCAGAGCGGCGAGCGTGTCCAGGCCTTGCGAGTCTTGGAGCTGGAAGCGTTCCCTGTCTGTCCGATCACGTTCCTGGAGTACCTCGATCAGCAACTCTTCCTTGCTGCGAAAGTGGTGCAGCAGTCCGGCGGTGGTGAGGCCCGCGGCGGCTGCGATTCCCGCCAGGGAGGACCCCGAATACCCGTTGGTGGCGTAGGCCCGCAAAGCCGCCTGGATGACACGGTCGCGCGCCAGGGCGCCCCGCGCGGCTCGGGATCCGCTTTCCTGGACCACCACGATTGCTCCCGCCTCTTGACACACTTACTGACTGGTTGGTTAGTATATACGTGAGCTACGTCACTGCCGAAGGCGGCCGTACTGGCACGAACGGAGCGCATAGTCGTCTGCACCACGTCACTCGCGGCTCTCACCGCTCAGCACCCTTTTGATTTCAGCAGGCGTGACACCGAAGGAGGAAACTCATGCACCCGAACCCCCACCTTCAGCCCCGGGTCGGCGGGCGAATCCCGGCTGCTTTGCCCACCGACGGTCCTCGTTCCGGCGGCGTTCAAGGTGGTGGAGTCCATGGCCAGTGACACAGCAACGGTTTCCTCGAGGCCACCAGGGCCGGATGGTCGAGAGACACCTCCTGGTTCCGTTTGTTCTGCTGGTGCTGTGCTTCGCGGCCTGGGGTGCAGCGGCTAACCTCACCGACATTCTGGTCGGCGTCTTTCGCGGCATCTTCGACATGTCGAACTTTCAGTCCTCGCTGGTCCAGTTTGCCTACTACGGCGCCTATTTCCTGCTGGCCCTTCCGGCGGCCTTCATCACCAGTCGATTCGGCTACAAGGCCGGGGTCTTGGTTGGTCTGGGCCTCGCCGCTATCGGTGGAGTGCTGTTCCTGCCCGCGAGCTCAGCCCTTTCCTACGGCTTCTTCTTGCTGGCCTTGTTCACCCTGGCCGCGGGACTATCGATCCTGGAAACCTCGGCCAACCCTTTCGTCATCGCCCTCGGCTCGGAGGAGATGGCCACGCAGCGGCTGAACCTGGCCCAGGCGTTCAACCCCGTCGGCGCCAATATCGGCGTGCTGATGGGGGCCATCCTCATCCTTCCCGGTCTGACACCCGAGGAGTCCAAGACCATCATGGCGGCCGAGGAGCTCGCCGCCAGTCAGGAAGCCGACCTCGGGCTGGTCTTGACCCCCTACCTCGGTATCGCCGCAGTCTTGTTGGCCATCTGGTTGCTGATCGCCTTCCGAAAATTCCACGTCCCGCCACCGAAGGCCGAGGTGGCCCCTTCTGGTAGCACCGCCAGCCGGCTGTGGAAGAACCGGCACTATCGGTACGGCGTAGGCGCCCAATTCTTCAACGTCGCCGCTCAAACGTGCACCTGGACCTTCACCATTTTGTACGCCCAGGACGTCGTCGGTGTCTCGAAAGGGAACGCGGGATGGTATTTGCAGGCCAGCCTGATCGTGTTCTTGGTCTCACGCTTTGTGATGGTCTGGTTGTTGGGGATCTTCCGGCCAACGCTGTTGCTGTTGATCATGGCCCTCTTTGGGGTTGCCTGTTGCCTGGTGGCGGTCTTTCCCTGAACATCGTCGGGTTGCTTGCGGTGGTGGCGATCTCCGCAGCCTTGTCCTTGATGTTCCCCACCATCTACGGTGTGTCACTGCGAGGGCTCGGGGAGGACGCGAAGTTCGGGGCCGCTGGGCTTGTCATGGCCATCCTTGGTGGCGCCCTACTACCGATGGTCCACGCCTTCGTCATGGACGTGTCCAGCCCCGCGAGGGGTTACCTCGTTCCGGGGGTCTGCCTGGCCATGGTAGCGGCCTACGCGCTGTTCGACCTTCGTACAGCCAGAGATCCTGAGATAACCGCCCAGACCGATGCCAACGCCTGAGGAGGGAGAACCGTGCGAAACCGTATTTCTACCCGCCACGTCCCGTTCCGCCTACTGCTGGGAGCCACGGTGCTTACCCTCGCCGGATTGTCTGCCTGCAGCGGTCCAGCAAAAGAACCGGTCACCGTCGGCTTGATCACCAAACAAGAGGACAACCCGTACTGGGTCACCATGCGCGAAGTCGCGCAAAAGACCGCTTCGGCTCAGGACGTCACCCTGTTCACCGAGACAGGCAGGAGCGATGTCGACGTCGACAGCCAAGTGACTGCCATCGAAGCGATGGTCGATCAGGGTGCGAACGGGATCCTGATTGCCCCTACCGATTCCACCAAGCTGGTGCCCGCCATCGAGGCCGCCCGGAAAGCGGGAGTCACCGTGATCGCCGTCGACACCCCGGTCCAACCGCCGTCAGCGGTCAATGCGTTCTACGCCACCGACAACCAGCGGGCGGGGCACCTCATCGGTCAGTACGCCGCGGCCAAGTCCAGGGAGCTCGGTGCGAAACCCCAGGTCGCGATGCTGAACCTTGCTCCAGGCATCAGCTCCGGTGAGCTCCGCGCCGAAGGCTTCCTCGACGGGTTCGGCATCGGTGCCGACGACCCACAAGTGGTCGGGTCGGTCGACACCCAAGGCAACCAGGAACTCGCCAAGACCGCGATGGAGGGCTTGCTGGCGGGCAACCCGAACATCAACGTCGTGTACACCGTGAACGAGCCCGCCGCCTTCGGGGCGATTCAAGCGCTCACCGAAGCCGGTAAGAGCCTCGACGACGTAGTGGTGGTCTCTGTCGATGGCGGTTGCACAGCCATCAAGAACGCGGTGCGTCCCGGAGACATCGACGCCACCGCCCAACAGTTCCCCCAAAACATGGCCCGTAAGGGGGTTACCGCTATCGCCAACCAGGTACGCGGGGGAGCTACCCCCAGCGGCTACCTCGACACCGGGGTCGAACTCATCACTGGAGACCCCGCGCCAGGAGTGACCTCCGAAGACGTGGCCTTCGGAGTCCGCAACTGCTGGGGCGGCTAGACCTCCGGGTGCCGACCCGCGCGGAACGATTGAACACCGAATGCTACCTCAAGGCAACGATGCGTCTCTCCGACGTTCTTCGTACCGGGCGGGTAGGTAGAACCACGCCCCGATGATCGAGAAGCCGCCGGCGAGAATGATCGCGGCGGCGGTGGAGGTGCCCTGCGCTATCGGGCCGAGCGCAAGCAGCCCCAGGCTGTAGGTCCCGCCCGCCACCATCGAGTTCATCGACAACACGGTCGCCCGGTTCGACGCCTCGGCCTGGCGATGCAACAGGGTGGCGTGCATGGGGCCCGCGGCCCCGTGGGTGAGGTAGGTGAGCAGGTAAGCGCTGATCAACCCCACCGGTCCCGCCGTCAGACCCATGATGATCACGAACCCGCCGTTGGCGATCCGGCTGAGGATCGCCGTCTGCGCCACCCCGATTCGGCGGCTGGCGAGGCCGGCCAGCAGGGAACCGACGGCGAACAGTGCCCAGGCGGCCGCCGAAGACGGTCCAAAGATCGCCCCGGCGCGGCTCTCGCCGCCGACGAGCTCCGCGAGCCGGACGGGGGTGAACGTCTCGAAGCCGATCATGCCCACGCTCCAGAACACCTCGACGAGCACGAGGCTGCGCAGGACACGTCGACGTCGCAACATGCGCAGCCCGGCGCCAATGACGCCCGGGGCCGCCTTCGCCGTCGCGAGCGCGGCCGTGAGCCCGGCCCGGGCGCGATGGGGTTCGCGCACCAGCACCAGCAGCAGCACCACGTGGAGGGAGCTGATGGCGATCGAGAGGGCGTAGGGGAGCAAAAGCGCGCTGGAGGGTAGCGGATGCCAGGCGATCAGGCCGCCGGCGAGCAGCGCCCCGGCGGCGATCGAGGCGCCCAGCACAGTGGTGGCCTGGCTGAGGGATCGCTCGATCTCGCCTGCTGGGTCCTCGGCCAGCGCGGCGTCGACGTACCAGGATTCCAACGGCCCGGAATCCAACGCCCGGAATATGCCCTGGAGGGCGAGCGAGAGAACGAACATCTCTACGCTGTCCGCCAGCAGGAAGATCATGCCGGATACCACCCCGACGATCCCCGCCAGCACCAGCACCGGGCGGCGACCCAGTGCATCGGCCAGTCCACCGGTCGGCAGCTCCAGCGCGAGCATGACGAATCCCTGGGCCGAGAGGATCAGCCCGATCTCGGCGAGCCCGATCCCGCGCTCCAACGGAATGAGCACGCTCAGCCCGAACGTCAACCCCACCGGAAACCAGCGGGTGGCGCTCAGTATCAAGAGCCGCCTGCGGGCCGACGCGGCGGACACCGGTGCCCCCGGGACACTCACGACGGGCTCGGTTCGGGCGGGGCGAGGTCGGTGGGGTAGACGTAGGTGAAGACCGAGAGCTTGCGCGCGTCGAGCGCGCCCAATCCCGCCTCGCGGTAGCGAGCGAGGGTGGCGTCGAGTTCGGCCCGCAACGCCGCCAGTTGCTCGCTGGTCACCGTGACGAGGGTGTCGTGCAGGCCCAACTCATCGGCCCAGAGCTGCGGCCACTCGGGCGACGCGTCGAGCCAGTCCTCGGCGTGGTGGGCGAACTGGCGCAGATAGTCGCGCTCCAACCATCCGGCGGCCGTGGCGGCGTCCTCGTCGTCGGCGAAGTCCAAGCGGTGAAACGAGTGAAAGCTCGTGCTGGCCCGCCACAACCGCCGCTTTCCCTCCCCCTCGCCGGTATCGGTGACCAGGCCGACCGCCTCGAGCTTGCGCAGGTGATAGCTGGTGGCGCCGGTGTTGGTGTTGAGCAGTTCGGCCAACGCGGTTGCGGTGTTGGGTCCGTCAATACGCAATCTCGACAGCAGCCTCGACCGAAGCGGGTGGGCCAGGATCCGGATGGCGGCCGCGTCGAGTTTGAGCCCATCCTCAGGTGACATAGCACCAGGATAGACGTGCAGAATAGTTCTGCACAACTATTGTGCACGCGATTTGTTGTACTCCCCCTGGCTGTCGGGGGCGGGCGATAGATTGTGCGTCGTGACCGAATCTGTCGAAGCCCAGGCCAGCTCGGCCTCCGCGGTGCCCGGGAAGGCCCTGGAGCGGCACAAGCGCCTGGCGGAGGATCTCACCGACCACCGGTGGCGGTACTACGTCCTCGATGCCCCCACGATCTCGGACGCCGATTTCGACAAGGCGATGCGCGAGCTGGAAGAACTCGAGGACACCTACCCCCAGCTCCGCACGCCCGATTCTCCCACCCAGACCGTCGGCGGGGCACCCTCGACGACGTTCTCGGCCGTCACCCACCGCCAACCGCTCATGAGCCTCGATAACGCGTTCTCCCGCGAGGAGCTGTTGCACTGGGGCCAGCGGGTCTTCTCCGACGTGCGCGAGGGTGAGGTGGGAGATCCCGAGTTCATCTGCGAGCTGAAGATCGACGGCCTGGCCATCGATCTGCTGTACGAGGGTGGGCGCCTGGTCAGCGGCGCGACGCGCGGTGACGGCCGGGTGGGCGAGGACGTGACCGCCAACATCAAGACCATCAGCGCGATCCCGACCCGGCTGAGCGGTGAAGACGTCCCGGCCGTCTTGGAGGTACGCGGGGAGGTGTTCTTCCCGATCCAGGCGTTTCGGGCGCTAAACGAACGGCTCGTCGAGGCGGGCAAGCCGCCGTTCGCGAACCCACGCAACGGGGCCGCGGGGTCGCTGCGCCAAAAGGACCCCAAGGTCACCGCATCGCGCCAGCTCGGCTTCATCGCCCACGGCATCGGGGCGGCCGAGGGCGTCGAGTTCGCCAAGCTGAGCGAGGCCTACGACGCGCTGGCCGGGTGGGGGTTGCCGGTGAGCGCGCACTCCAAGCTGTGCGCGGGGCTCGACGAGGTGTGGGCGTTCGTGGAGCACACCGTGGAGCATCGCCACGACGTCGAGCACGAGATCGACGGCGCGGTTATCAAGATCAACGACCGGGTGCATCAAGATCAGCTCGGCTTCACCTCCCGCGCGCCTCGGTGGGCGATCGCCTACAAGTACCCCCCGGAGGAGGTCAACACCCTCCTGCTCGACATCCGCGTCAACGTCGGTCGGACCGGGCGGGTGACCCCGTACGCGGTGATGGAACCCGTGGTGGTCGGTGGGTCGACGGTCTCGATGGCCACCCTGCACAACGCCAGCGAGGTCACGCGCAAGGGCGTCCTCATCGGCGACACCGTGGTGCTGCGCAAGGCCGGCGACGTCATCCCCGAGATCCTCGGCCCCGTCGTGGCGCTACGGGAGGGTCGCGAGCTGGTCGAGTTCGAGATGCCCACCGCGTGCCCGGCCTGTGGCACCGAGCTGAGGCCCGAAAAGGTGGGCGACGCCGACATTCGCTGCCCCAACCAGCGCTCCTGCCCGGCCCAACTGCGCGAGCGACTGTTCCATCTCGCCTCTCGCCAGGCCCTGGATATCGAGGGACTCGGCGCGCAGGCCGCCGACGCCCTGCTCTCGGCCGGGCTGCTCACCGACGAGGGGGACCTGTTCGATCTCACCGCCGAGGATCTGGTCAAGACCGACCTGTTTCACACCTTGGCCGGTGTCCTCTCGGCCAACGGGAAGAAGCTGTTGGTCAACCTGGAGGAGGCAAAACACCGACCCTTCGCCAAATTCTTGGTGGCGCTGTCCATCCGCCACGTCGGCAAGGGAGTGGCGCCCGACGTGGCGGCAGCCTTCCCGAACATCGAGGCGCTGGCCACCGCCTCGGAGGACGAGCTCGCCGCCGTCGACGGCATCGGCCCCACGATGGCCGCCGCGATCGTCGCGTGGTTCGCCGTTGATTGGCGCCGCGGCATCGTGGAGAAGTGGCAGGCGGCCGGGTGCGTGCTGGCCGATGAGGTCGCCGCCTCGACCGTTCCGCAGACCCTCACCGGTCTCTCGATCGTGGTGACCGGCGGCATCGAGGGTTACACCCGCGACAAGATCGCCGAGGCCATCACCTCGCGCGGGGGAAAGTCGGCGTCCTCGGTCTCGAAGAAGACCGCGTTCGTCGTGGTGGGGGAGTCTCCTGGCTCGAAGTACGACAAGGCGGTGGCCCTCAAGGTGCCGATCCTGGACGCCGCCGGGTTCGAGGTGCTGCTGAACGAGGGGCCCGGGCCTGCGCGGGCCGTCGCGACCATAGGTTCGGCGAGCTAGGGTTATCCCGTGCCTTTCAGATCCAACCTGAACCTCAACGGGTCGACGCCGCCGAGGGCGCGGCCGAATTTGGGGGAGTGGGGTCCCTCGGGCATCGTCACGACGCGGCAGAAGAGGCGTCGCCGCTGGCTCGCCATGGGCGCCCTTTTCCTGGCCACCTTGGCGTGTTTCCTGCTCGGCTGGTACGTCTACTACGCGATGACGGGGCGGATCGGTTTCGGTTTCGACGGTCCGGATCCGGCTCCCTGACGCAGCGACCTAGAACAGGCGCAGAACCCCGTCGAAGACCAGCGCCATCACGGTGAATCGGATCGTCATGCCGACGCTGGTGACGAGGCAGAAGACCCAGGTCTGCATGCGGCTCGGGGCCAGCACCATCGGCATCGGGTAAATCGGAGGAAAGCCGGTGAGCGACGACAGCGCGAGCACCGGAGCGGCGTAGCGGTCCCGGTTCATCAGATCGACCAGCCTGGCCGAGGCACGCCGCACGGCGGCCAGCCAGCGCCAGCGCAGCCGGGGTTTGGACCCGGGCTGCTTGGGTCTGCTCAGTCGTTGCACGAAACCCCAGGAGACACCGCGCCGAATTGCCAGGAACAAACCGACCTTGCCGAGGGCTTGGCCAAGGCCCACGCCGAGCCCGGTGGCCAGCGAACCTCCGATGCGGCTCACCTGCGCCGCCGCCAGGTAGGCCTCGGAGTTGAAGATTGGGATGACCGACGACACCAGACCGTAACCCAGTGAGACGATGAACTCGAACAGATAATGGGTCAAGGGCTGGGCCTAGACCACCTGCGTCGACGCCGCGATCGCGGCGAGGTGGCGTAACCGGGCGACCTCCGAGGACAGGAACGCCGGGCCGCCCTGGCGGGCTAAAATAACCGCGTGAGAGCCACCGAGCGGGGCGACGGCCGCGGTGACCTCGCCCCAGTCCCGGAGCCACCCGTTCGCCAGTTCGACGGTATGGGCGTGGGTGAAGTCACCGAAGGCGGGCAGCGTGGTGGCGTCGAGTTCGGGCGCCATGGCCGAGGTCATCACGGGTTTGTGGTGTTGGGTGCTGACCAGCACCGCCCAGTGGCCGTGAAAGACCGTGGGTGCCGAGTCGGTGAGGATCATCGCGGCGTGGTCGGTGTCGCGCGACATCCGCTCCAACAGCTCGATGTCGCTTTCCAGCCCACGTCCTTCGGGATAGCGCGATAGCCACAACACCCGGACTCCGTCGATCTCCTGGCAGGCGCTCACGACGTTGTCCGGCATGGCACCGTCGGGCAGCACCAGCATGAAGTCGTCGATGACAACGCCTGGCTCCATCTTGCTGACGATCTCCACGGCCCGGATGTCGGCGCCGATCGTGCCGACGGCACTGGCCACCAACCCCAAGGCGCCGGGGCGGTCGGGCAGCCTCACTCGCATTAAGAACACCTCACCAGTCTGGACCATCGGTGTTGCAGTCGGGTAAACAAGTTCGGTGGATTCCCTCAGATCGAACTCTGACCCTGGTAGCCCCTAGGATGGATCGGTCGGCGGCGCGATCGGTTTCGCGCTCAAGAGAACGGAGTCAGCGTGGCCTTGAGCCCGGAGGAAGTAGCCAAGCTAGGCAGGTTGGCCAGGATCGAGTTGAGTCCTGCTGAACTGACGCACTTGGCGCCGCAACTCGACGTCATCTTGGAGTCGGTGGCCCGGGTGTCCGAGGTCGATCTCGACGATGTGCCGCCCACCTCTCACGCGCTGCCGCTGAGCAACGTGTTTCGCCCCGACGAGGTCACCCCCGGGCTCACGAGCGAGGAGGCCCTCGCGGGAGCCCCCGCCGTCGAGCGGGATCGCTTCCGGGTCCCCCGCATCCTGGGAGAGGGAGCCTGATGGGCCAGCACAGGGATTTTCTTCGGTCCAGCGCCAGCGCCCTGGCGGCCGGAATCGCCACCGGCGACTTCACCTCCCGCGAGGTGACGAGCGCGCACCTGGAGCGCATCGCGGGCGTCGATGAGCACGTGCACGCCTTCTTGCACGTCGACGCCGAGGCCGCCCTCACCGCGGCGGACGCCGTCGACGTTGCGCGCTCCCGGGGCGAGGCACTCGGCGCGCTGGCCGGGGTCCCGCTGGCGCTGAAGGACGTCCTCACCATGAAGGGAGCGCCCACCACCTGCGGGTCAAAGATGTTGCAGGGCTGGGTGCCGCCCTACAACGCCACGGTCACCCAGCGCCTGATCGACGCCGGCATCGTCGTGCTCGGCAAGACCAACATGGACGAGTTCGCGATGGGCTCCTCCACGGAGAACTCCGCCTACGGACCCACCCACAACCCCTGGGACCTCACGCGCACACCGGGCGGCTCCGGTGGCGGTTCGGCCGCCGCGCTGGCCGCCTTCGAGGCCCCGCTGGCCATCGGCTCGGACACCGGCGGCTCGATCCGCCAGCCCGCCGCCCTCACGGCCACCGTCGGCGTCAAACCCACCTACGGCGGGACCTCGCGCTACGGCCTGGTGGCCCTGGCCTCCAGCCTGGACCAGCCCGGCCCGTGCGCACGCAACGTGCTCGACGCCGCCCTGCTGCACAGCGTCATCGGGGGCGCCGACCCGCGCGATGCCACCTCGATCCGCCAGCCGGTCCCGCCGGTGGTCGAGGCCGCCCGCAGCGGCGACGTGTCGGGGATGAGGATCGGCGTCGTCAGGGAACTCGGTGGGGAGGGCTACGCCGCCGGCGTCGAGCAGCGGTTCACCGAGGCCGTCGCCAAGCTCGAGGGCCTGGGCGCCGAGATCGTGGAGGTGTCCTGCCCGAACTTCGAGTACGCGCTGGCCGCCTACTACCTGATCCTGCCCAGCGAGGCCTCCTCCAACCTGGCCAAGTTCGACGCCATGCGCTTCGGCCTGCGCGTCGGCGACGACGGCCAGCACAGCGCCGAGGAGGTCATGGCGATGACCCGCGAGGCCGGCTTCGGCGACGAGGTGAAGCGCCGCATCATCATCGGCACCTACGCGCTGTCCAGCGGCTACTACGAGGCCTACTACGGTTCGGCGCAAAAGGTGCGGTCGCTGATCAGCCGCGACTTCGCGAACGCGTTCGCGAAGGTGGACGTGCTGGTGTCCCCGACGGCCCCGACCACGGCGTTCAGGCTCGGCGAGCTGATCGACGATCCGCTGGCCATGTACAAGAACGACCTGTGCACCATCCCCTCCAACCTGGCCGGCAACGCCTCGGCCTCCTTCCCGGTCGGCCTGGCGCCCGAGGACGGGCTGCCCGTCGGCCTGCAGGTCATCGCCCCGCCGATGGCCGACGACCGGCTGTACCGCGTGGGCGCCGCCCTCGAACGCGAACTGGAACGCGAGTGGGACGGATCGCTGTTGGCCCGGATTCCTGTGCTACCAGATCAGTCCAGCGCCCAGCAGAACGGAGACCGCCGATGAGCGAAGCCGTCGTCGATTACGACCAGGCGATCGCCACCTACGATCCCGTGATGGGCCTGGAGGTGCACGTCGAACTCAACACGAACTCGAAGATGTTCTGTGGCTGTTCCACGGTGTTCGGCGCCGAGCCGAACACCCAGGTCTGCCCGACGTGCCTGGGGCTGCCCGGCTCCATGCCGGTCGCGAACGCGAGGGCCATCGAATCCGCGATCCGGATCGGGCTGGCTCTGAACTGTTCCATCGCCGAATGGTGCCGGTTCTCGCGCAAGAACTACTTCTACCCCGACATGCCGAAGAACTACCAGATCAGCCAGTACGACGAGCCGATCTGCTTCGACGGCTACCTCGACGTCGACGTCGACGGGGACAACTTCCGCGTCGAGATCGAGCGCGCCCACATGGAGGAGGACACCGGCAAGTCGCTGCACGTCGGCGGCGCCACAGGTCGCATCCACGGCGCCGATCACTCCCTGCTGGACTACAACCGGTGCGGGGTTCCGCTCATCGAGATCGTCACCAAGCCGATCGAGGGCGCGGGCGAGCGCGCCCCCGAGGTCGCCAAGGCCTACGTGCGGGCGCTGCGCCAACTCATCAAGGCGCTCGGGGTCTCCGAGGCCCGAATGGAACAGGGCAACCTGCGCTGCGACGCCAACCTCTCGCTGCGGGCCAACCCCGAGGCCGAGCTCGGCACCCGCACCGAGACCAAGAACGTCAACTCGCTGCGCAGCATCGAGCGCGCGGTCCGCTACGAGATCACCCGCCAGGCCGCGGTGCTCGACGACGGCGGCGAGGTGACGTTGGAGACCCGGCACTGGCACGAGGACACCGGCCTCACCACCTCGGGCCGGCCCAAGGAATCCGCCGAGGACTACCGCTACTTTCCCGAACCCGATCTCGTCCCGGTGGCCCCGAGCCGCGAATGGGTCGCCGAGTTGAACCAGACCCTGCCCGAGCCGCCGCCGCTGCGGATGAGGCGGCTCGTGGGGGAGTGGGGTTTCAGCGAGATGGAGATGCGCGACGTGATGGCCGCGGACGCGGTCGACGTCATCGAGGCGACCGTGGCGGCGGGCTGTTCGCCCCAGGCCGCCCGCAAGTGGTGGCTCACCGAGCTGGCCCGCAGGGCCAACGACGAGGGCGTAGAGCTGGCCGGGGTGGGCATGAGCCCGCGCCAGGTGGCCGAACTCCAGGGGCTCGTCGTGGAGGGGACCATCAACGACAAGCTGGCTCGGCAGGTCATCGCTGGCGTACTCGCCGGTGAGGGCGATCCGGGAGAGGTCGTCCAGAAGCGCGGCCTCGCCGTCGTCTCCGACGAGGGGGCGCTCGCCGCGGCCGTCGACGAGGCCATCGCGGCCAACCCGGGCGTCGCGGACAAGATCCGCGACGGCAAGGTGGCCGCCGCCGGGGCGCTGATTGGGGCGGTGATGAAGCAGCTAAGGGGCCAGGCCGACGCCGGCCGCGTCCGCGAACTCATCCTGGCCAAGCTCAGCTAAGCCCAGCTAAGCCGGAGATCCTCAGCGGCTGGGAGCTCGGCTAGCTGGACGGGTCTCAACACTTGCGCTTCGGCTCGCATCTCTAACTCACCCGCCGAAACACCCGTCGAGTTTGCCCTGCGCCCAGTGATGCCTAACGGCGCCCGTTCACCGTTGGCCGTGGTTTGTCAGACCCTCGATCTAGCGTGTGAGACACACATTTCACCGGGGAGAAACCATGGGCACCGCCACCGTCGAACGCAACGCGATTACCACGCTAGCTAGCCGCTCACTTGTCGGCGGCTCATCGGACAGGACCAACAGACCGGTCGGTAAGGCCACCTGTTTCGACGACGCCGAACTGTTGGGTGCGAAAGTGACCGCGGCCGCGGCCGCGCACGCCAGAAGCAGTTGTCTGCTCATCGAGTTGATCGGCGAGTTCGACCAGGCCGAGGCTACTAACTTCTACTTCGATGTCCGCGATACCGCGCATTGGCTGTCGTGGGCGTGTTCGATGAGCCCAGGGACCGCCCGCGAGCACGTCCGGGTGTCTCGCGCGCTGCCCCAACTTCCCGCCCTGCACGCGCTGTTCGCGGCCGGGGAGATGTCCTACTCCAAGGTCCGCGAAGCCACGCGGCTCGTGGGAAGGGTCCAGGATAAGGCGCTGGCCACGATGGCCAAGAACATGACCGCCGCCCAACTGGCCCGCTCGGTGAGCGCCTACCGCTCGGTCGATGGCTCCCGGCTCGGCCAAGAGGGGCGACGCTCGGTGGCGTGGACCGTCAAAGAGTCGGGCCTGGTGCGCCTCACCGGCTGCCTACCCGCCGAAGAAGGGGCCGTGCTGGTCGCCGCCCTCAACACCGCCCTGGATCGTCAGGATGTCGAGGACCGGAACTCGGCGCGAGCCCTGGTCGAGGTCGCCCAGGCCTACCTCGCCAGCGTGCCCGAAGACGTCTCGGGCGAGGACCGCACGCTCGTCGTGGTCCACGTCGCGGCCGCACAACTCACCTCCGCCCAACCGACGGCTCACGATGCTGGGAAAAGCGTTCCCGCGGGAACGTCTGACTTGACGAAAAGCGTTCCCGCGGGAACGTCTCACGTAACGCAAAGCGTTCCCGCGGGAACGCCGGATCAGACGTGCCACATCGCAGGCGTCGGCTCCATCGAGCGCACGACCGCGCAAAAGCTGGCCTGCGACGCCACGGTGATGGCAGCCTCCGTGGCCCCATCCGGCGAGGTGTTGGCCCTGGGCAGGACGCGCCGGCTGGTATCCAAGGCCCAACGACGCGCACTAATGATCCGCGACCGGATGTGTCGCTTCCCCGGCTGCAGCCGACTGCGCCACCTCCACGCCCACCACGTACGGCCGTGGTCCTCGGGTGGGCCAACCGACCTCGACAACCTCATCTTGTTGTGCAGCTTCCACCACACCTGCGTCCACGAAGGCGGAGTCACGATCGAGCATGAGCCGGGAGCGCCGGACCGCTGGCGATTCCGTCATCCCGACGGCCAACACATCACCGCCGACCCCTCGCCGATCCGCACCGACGAAAACCTCCTCGCCTCGTTGGACAAGCTGGCCAGCGAGGAACGGCGCACGATCAGCGGGGTCGGCAGTTGGTACGACCCCGCCGCCCAACAGATCATCCCCGGCTGGCGCGGCGAACCGTTCAGCCTGCACGACGCCGTCCGCAGCCTCTTCGACTGGTCCCTACCGAAGGCCGCCTAGAGGCTGGATTGGAACGGAGGCAACGGGGCTATCCCCAGAAGGATCATCGGCGGGGTCGGGTCCCGACGATTATACTTTCCACCTCATCGACATCTTGATCTGCGGTTTCGATCGTCAGATGGCGTCGTCGTAGGTCGCACAGATGGGCGTTCCGAAAGCGGTGAAGCTACCTCGGCGAGAACATCTGCTGGCTGGCGCTTAGGTGGGTTGAGCAGATCGTCAGATGGTGTCGCGAATGGCGCAATGACGGCTACTTTTGGGGCGAGACTGGTCGAATCGTGGAGGAAGCTCAACACGCTGTCAGGCCGCGAACGCGTCGCCGATTGAGCGCCGGATACCAGTCCCAACGCCCCGATTCTTAGTGGCCCCGGTGGTCATGCTGGGCTCGGGCAACACCGTCGTCGATCTGGGCTGCGGGACGGGTGTCAATTTTCCGATGTTGGCCGCCGCGGTCGGCGAAACAGGCCACATCGTCGGCGTTGACCTGTCTGCGGGGATGCTCGCGCAGGCGCGGCGGCGGGCGGATCGCCACCACCTGCCCCAAGTGACCCTCGAGCAGGCCGACATTCGCGAGATTCAACTCCCCGCGGGGACCGCTGCGGTCCTGGCGACCGCCTCCCTGGAGATGATTCCGGAGCACGACACCGTCGTGGCACAGCTCGCCCGCCAGCTCGCCCCCACCGGTGGGAGGCTCGCCGTAGGCGGCTTTCGCCGGCCACCAACATGGCCCGAGTGGGCCGTCGCCCTGGGCCGCGCGGCCACGGCGGTCTTCGGGGTGACCCGCGCCCACGAGGACATCCAACCCTGGCGATCGGTGCAGCGCCACATGGAGCCCATCGCCTTCCAGTCAGCGGCCGCCGGCGCCCTCTACCTCATCGTCGCCCGTCCGACCCGGGTGCAGGCCGATCCCGCCGCCCCGGCGACAGCCCCGTGAACGGTAGCCCGCTCGTCGCGGCCGTCATCGGCCTCGAACTCGCCCCGTCGAGGAGAGGTCACCGAAGCCCCCGACGGCTCAGCGAGCCGCGCCGGACCACTACCCCTGACCGGATCCGCCAGATCGTGTCGCGCACGGCGGAGGCCAGCATGACCCTCTTGGGCAGGCTGGCCATGAGGGCCACCTCCTGGGCCAGGCTGGTCGAGCCGTCGAGAAAGCCCAACACCCGTTCGGGCGGGTTGTTGTCGAAGAGACGGACGAAGAAGTCCGCGCCGCGCAGCTTGCCACTGGCCAAGGCGCGCAGCATCACGGCGTCCATCCAGACGTGCCGTCGCGGGTAGGCCCTCGGCGGCGCAATAGCGGCTGCGGTCAGGGGGCGCCCAGCCGCGTGCTCAGCGACGATCGCGACAGCCATCGCCCTACCCTGACGCTGCATCGCCGCGAACGCGTAGCCGGTGGATCCTCTGGTCGCCCCGCCGGCGCCTCCTATCCGCACCACTCGGGGGCCCGCGATGGCGGAGCGGACCGCGTCGTCCATTGCGATCACGCCCTGCTCGGTATGCCGGGTCTCCGCCTCGGTCAGCCCTAGCAGGGTGCGGTAATCGCCCAAGGCGGCCGTGTAACCGGCATCGTCGAGCACCGCAGGGGAGAACTCGGTGTACTCCACCAACGTGGTGCCGTCCGAGACGGGAAGGCGGTAGCCGAAGGCGACGCCGATCGGTGGCTGTGGGAGCGAGAAATCCATGAAGACCGCGGCGTCTCGACGGTCCGCGTTGTCGCTATCGCCGTCGCGCACCACCTCGCCGCGAAAGTGCTGCAGCAAGACGGTGGCGGCGGGACGATCGGGAGCGGCTGGCCGCGAGTCGAGCGCCACCTGCGCCACGACCGGTCCTTCCGAGGTCGCCACGGTCACCTGGTCCGCCCCGGCCGTGACAGAATCCACGGTGGCGGCGACGTGGGTGACCTCGAGAGCGCCCTTCAGCGCGGCCATCTGCTCAGCAACGCGAGCGTAGAAGTCCTCGCTGCGGACCATCACGTACCGGAGTTTGCCGAGTTGCAGCAGTCGAGCGCGACCGTCGGGGCCGATCACCGAGAGCCGCTCCCACGATGCGGCAATACTGGGTTTGAAGAGAGCCAAGTGCGGATCGGCGACGCCCCACCAGGAACACCATGTTCGATCGGCCGGGTGCTCTCGGAGCCGGTCGACCGGATCGACGATGACGACGCGCAGGGGCTCTCGCGATCGCGGTTGGTCACGCAGAGCAGCGGCGAGATGGTGCAGGACGATGATGGCCGCGCCCCCACCACCGAGCAGAACGATGTCGGCCGCGCGGGCGGTTGCGTCTTTCACCATGCCTCCAGGATGCCCGACCAAGACGCGGTCTGCCTCAGATGCCGGGCAGGGCGCCTCATACGGGACCTGCGGGCACACTCGCCTCCGCCGAGAGTGGTCGGCCAAGAGGCGGTCAGCCGAGACGCGGTTCCAACCACGGTTCTGAGCGGCCGCAGTGGCCATAGCGCCATAAACCCGCTCAAATGCCGAGGTTGGAACCGGCGACGGTGACGTGAGGTGAAAAAAAGGATCGGAACTCCTGTCACGTTTTGTTAGGCAACCGCAGCTGCTGTAGGGGAAAGGGGAAAAATTCCCCAACCACCCGTAGAAAGGACTGGCTCATGGCCAACCAACACACTGAGCGTCAGACGGGACGACGAGGACCTCGACCCAAGGGCGGCGGGCGACAGCAGCACACGATCAGGGTGCCGTATGCGGATTCGGCCCTCTTTCAGCAGATCGCCATGGCCCGCGGGCTCGCGATGACCGACTGGTTCCCGCTGGCGGCATACGAGGCGACGGGAACGCCAATCCCGGACTACATCACCAGGCAACTCGAGCAGCACCGGGAGGAGCAGCGAAAGCGCGACGAGATTCAGCCCATGCTTTGGTGACAGGAAGGCTGATCGGCATCGATGTCGGTGCGCCGGTTCGAGCTAGATCGCCAGATCGGCGCCCTTGAAGCGCTCGATCGCGTCGGGCTCACCGATGAGTTTGACGTCGGCCTGTTCGCGGCGCCCGAACGAGTACAACATGACCTCGCTCGGCAGGCCAACAGCGGTGACGCATTGGGAGCCCGACATGGCGCGGATGGGCTCGAACTCGTTTGCACCGGTCTCGGTCGCGGGGTCCGAGTTGGCGCGCCGCTCCAGCACGACGCCGACGTCGCAGCGCCGATAGAACGCGCGGGCCATCAGCTTGAGCCGCTTCCACAGCCAGTCCTGGATCTCGTCGTCCAGCGGGCGAGGCGCCCGCGGGGTGGCGCCCGCGCGGCGGACGTCCTCGTGGTGGATGAAGAACTCCACCGCGTTGGCGGACTCGTCCACCCCCGGGATGGAGAACACCGAAAACTTGGCGGGGCCGCGGCGGATTCGATCCACGAGCTCGGTGAACGGCCAACGCTGCTTGATTTCGTTGCTCCGCTTCTCGGTCAGGCCGGCCAGCGGCTTGGCCAGGATCCCCGGCGCGCCGAGCGGGTCGGTCTCGCGGATCCACAGGTGGACGGCCAGATCGTGGGTATCCCAGTCTCCGCATAGCGTCGGGTGGTCCGGGCCGACCTGGTCCATGAGGTCCGACAGCGCGGCCCGCTCTGTCTTGGCAATATTCACAACTCCGACTCTAGGCCACCGGCGACCCCGGTGACCGAGCCCGCTCGCAGACAGTTGGGTCTACCTCGTCGCAGCAGGCAGAATGACAGGCGTGAGCGACCCCCTTATGCCAGCGAAGCCGCCATGGAATCCGGACGTGCCTGCGAGGTTGAGATGGAATGCCGACGGCCTCATCCCGGTGGTGACCCAAGACGTCTCGACCAAGGCGGTGCTGATGCTGGGCTGGATGAATGCCGAGGCGCTCGACACCACGGTGAGCACCGGGCGCGCGACCTACTTCTCTCGCAGCCGTCAGCGGCTGTGGATCAAGGGCGAGATCAGCGGCCACACCCAGGCGGTGCGCGAGATCCGGCACGACTGCGACGGCGACACCCTCCTGCTCACGGTCGAGCAGGTGGGCGGCGCCTGCCACACCGGCGACGCCACCTGTTTCGACGCGGGCCTGATGGGGGAGCGCCGATGACCTATCGCCTGCAACCCACGCCAGCCGAGTTTGCGGAGCTGGGCCGCAAGCACCGTGTCGTCACGGTGTGGACGCGGTTGTTGGCCGACGATCTCACCCCCGTCGGGCTGTACGCCAAGCTGGGGGACCGGCCGGGCACGTTCTTGCTGGAATCGGCCGAGCACGGCAACTTCGCCCGTTGGTCCTTCGTCGGCATCAACTCCGCCGCGACGTTGACCGAGCGCAACGGCGAGGCGGTCTGGCAGGGCAAGGCGCCCAGCGGGCTGCCCACCGGCGGTAACCCCCTCAAGGTGCTGGCCGAGACGCTGAAGTCGCTCAACAGCGGCCAGCGCGATGACCTACCGCCGTTCGCGTCCGGCCTGGTGGGTTACATCGGCTACGACGCGGTGCGGCGCATCGAGAACCTGCCCGACGGCTGCGTCGACGATCTTCAGCTGCCGGAGCTGGTGATGATGTTGACCACCGACATGGCGGCCTTCGATCATCAAACCGGCGAGGTCTGGCTGCTGGCCAACGCGATCAACTTCGACGACACCGCCGAACGCCTCGAGGCCGCCTACGCCGACGCGGTGAACCGGGTACACCAGATGGTCGACGACATCCTCAAACCCGCCTCGTCCCTGGCTCTGGTGCCCGCGCTCGGGCTGTCCACCGACGAGCTGGTGGCGGGCCTGGACCTCAGCCCGCACGCCAGCACCGAGAGCCACGCGGGCGCCGTCGAATCCGCCGTCGAGGAGATCCGGGCCGGCGAGGCCTTCCAGATCGTGGTCTCGCAGCGCTTCGACGTGCACACCGCCGCCTCGGCCTTCGACATCTACCGCGTCCTGCGTCTCACCAACCCGAGCCCGTACCTCTACCTGTTGCGGTTGGACGGTTTCGACATCGTCGGCTCCAGCCCCGAGGCACTGGTTACCGTCACCGATGGTCGGGCCCTGACGCACCCGATCGCCGGGACGAAGCCGCGCGGCACGACTCCCGCCCTCGACGTCGAACTGGAACGCGAGCTGCTCGCCGACGACAAGGAGCGCGCCGAACACCTCATGCTGGTGGACCTGGGCCGCAACGACCTGGGGCGGGTGTGCAAGCCCGGGACGGTCTCGGTGGTGGAGTTCATGACCGTGCGGCGCTACAGCCACGTCATGCACCTGGAATCCTCGGTGGTCGGGGAGCTCTCGGACGGGGTCGACGCCGTCGATGCGGTGATGGCCTGCTTCCCGGCCGGCACGCTCTCGGGGGCGCCGAAGGTCCGAGCGATGGAGATCATCGACAGACTGGAGGTCTCGCGCCGGGGCCTGTACGGCGGCATCGTCGGCTACTTCGACTTCGACGGCAACGCCGACGCCGCCATCGCCATTCGCACCGCGGTCCTTCGCCACCAGACCGCGCACGTGCAGGCCGGCGGCGGGATCGTCGCCGATTCACAAGCCAGCTACGAGGACGCCGAAAGCCGCAACAAGGCGGCCGCGGTGTTGACCGCCATCGCCCGCGCCGAGCGACTCCGCCCGATCTCACGACCGTGAAGCCGGCACTCGCTCGTTGGGGCTGGCTGGCGCTGCTGGCGGGAGCCATCGGCGGGCTGGCGGTGGCGGCTCAACCGTGGTGGCGGATCCTCGGCGACGGTCAGGGGATGGGGTTAGGCAGCGATCCGGCCTCCGGCAGCGCTGCGGGGGCGGTCGAGCTGAGCGGTAACGCCGCGACGGCCGGGTTGTCCGCTGCGCTGGCCACGGTCTGCCTGGTGGGCACCGTGCTATCGCTGACGCTGCGTCGGCTCGGACGCCGGGTGCTGGCCCTGGTGCTGGCGGTGTTGGGGGCAGGGATGGCCGTGCTCGGCGGTGCACCTCGCCGGCCTGGCGACGCGGTGATCGTCGACGAACTGCGCAAGACCACCCTCGCCGACACCTGGACGGCGGACGCGACGATCTGGCCCTGGCTGTACGCCGCCGCCGGTGCGCTGGTGTTCCTCGGCGCCACGGTGGTGTTCGTCTGCGTCGGGAACTCCGCGCGCGCCGAGGGCACCGCGGCCCGTTTCGAGCGAGCAGAGGATGTGAGAGCCGAGGAGGCAAGCGCCGAGGACGCCCAGCCCGAAGACTCCGACACCGACCACTTGTGGAAGGCGCTGGACCGTGGACAGGATCCGACCGATCCCTCCCCGCGCCGCTAAACCTGGGGTTCGATAGATACCCCCGATTTCGACATATCCCGGGCCTCAGCGACAATGGGGAACATAAGAGCTCAAGAGGCTCCGAGCCCGGCAACGTTCTAGAACTACGGATCAGCCGCTATGTCAACTGTGGCACGGATCGAGAGGATCAACGATGAGCCAGCACAGCACAGTCGATGAAGAACACACACCCGATGTGCACAATCCCAAGTACCACCACGGGCGCTCGCCCGCAGCCTGGGCCGGTGTCGCCATCGCCATGGTGGGCTTCGTGCTCATGGGAGTGGCGGTGCTGCTGGGGCCGAACTGGATCGTCTTCGCCGTTTCGGTGGGCCTGCTGGCGATCTCGGTCATCGTCACCAGGGCGCTGCAGGTCCTGGGTTATGGCAATAACCATCACCTGAAGATGTAGCCGTCCGGCGAAGATCGCTACGAGGTCGCACCGGCCCGATACTGTGCAGCCCCCCGGCTCGCCGGGGGATCGACCAGGAACGGGGGACCCCATCATGGGAGTACTTGACGACATCGTCGCAGGAGTCTGCGAGGACCTCGAGGTCCGCCAACGCCAGACCAGCCTCGATGAACTGAAGCAACGAGTCCAGGCCATGCCCGATTCGATCGACCCACGCCCGAGATTCATGGCGGCCGGCGTTTCGGTCATCGCGGAGGTCAAACGCTCCAGCCCCAGCAAGGGTCCCCTGGCCGACATCACAGATCCGGCCGGGTTGGCCCGCGAGTACGAGTCCGGCGGCGCGGCGGCCATCTCGGTGCTCACCGAGCAGCGTCGATTCGGTGGCTCCTTGGCCGATTTGGTGGCGGTGCGGCGGGCCGTGGACATTCCCGTGCTCCGTAAGGACTTCATCGTCACCGCCTACCAGCTTTTCGAGGCCCGGGCGGCGGGGGCCGACCTGGCGCTCCTCATCGTCGCAGCGCTCTCGGACTGCCAGCTGACCGCGTTGATCGAACGGGCACGATCGATCGGGCTCACCCCGCTGGTCGAAGTGCACACCGGCGACGAAATCGCGCGGGCGGTCGCGGCCGACGCCGACATTATCGGGGTCAACGCCCGCAACCTGCAAAACCTGCAGGTCGACCCCACCACCTTCAAACGGTTGGCCCCGCTCATCCCCGACGGGATCGTGCGGATCGCCGAATCGGGCGTGCGAGGCCCGCACGACGTGCTCGAGCTCGCCCAAGACGGCGCCGACGTGGTGCTGGTGGGTGAATCCCTGGTCACCGGTGCCGCGCCGCGGGAAGCCGTGTCCGACCTCGTGGCGGCCGGTGCGCATCCGGCGGTGCACCATTCGCGCGGCTGACTTGGGCGGCTGACTCGGGCGGCCTGTGGGGTCGCTACTTGGCGCGCCCTGCGAGAGTGTAGGAAACTGGGGGCCTTGGCTCCCTCGGCCAGCTCGGCCCCTGTCGTATCCGTTGAAAGGACCTCCTGTGTCAGCCCCATCGTTGCCGGACGCGCACGGTCACTTCGCGCAATTCGGCGGCAAGTTCGTGCCCGAAGCCTTGTACGCCGCCCTCGACCAACTGGAGGACGCCAATCGGGAGGCGGCGGCCGATCCCGCCTTCGCCGCCGAGCTGAACGACCTGCGCAAGAACTACGCCGGGCGGCCCACGCCGATCACCGAGGCGAAGCGGTTCTCCGCCCAGGCCGGCAATGCGCGCATCCTGCTCAAGCGGGAGGACCTCAACCACACCGGCTCGCACAAGATCAACAACGTTCTCGGCCAGGCCCTGCTGACCCGCCGAATGGGCAAGACGCGACTCATCGCCGAAACCGGTGCCGGCCAGCACGGGGTGGCCACCGCCACCGCGGCGGCCCTGCTGGGTATGGAGTGCCGGGTCTACATGGGCAAGGTCGACACCGACCGCCAAGCCCTCAACGTGGCCAGGATGCAGCTCTTGGGCGCCGAGGTGGTGGCCGTCGAGTCCGGTTCGCAGACCCTCAAGGACGCCATGAACGAGGCCATGCGCGATTGGGTGGCCAGCGTCGAGAACACCCACTACCTGATCGGCACGGTCGCCGGCCCGCACCCCTTCCCCGGCATGGTGCGCGAGTTCCAGCGGATCATCTCCACCGAGGCCCGCGCCCAGATGCTCACCGACTACGGTCGGTTGCCCGACGCCGTCGCGGCCTGCGTCGGCGGTGGCTCCAACGCGATGGGGATGTTCGCCGACTTCATCGACGACGCCGGGGTGGCCCTCCACGGTTACGAGGCCGGTGGCGACGGGGTGGAGACCGGGCGACACGCCGCCACCATCGCCGCGGGGCGGGTCGGGGTGCTGCACGGCATGCGCACCTATGTGCTGCAGGACGAGGACGGCCAGACGCTCGAATCGCACTCGATCTCGGCGGGGCTGGACTATCCGGGCGTCGGCCCGGAACATTCCTGGCTGGCCGATCAGGGGCGGGCGACGTACGAGCCCGTGACCGACGCCGAGGCGATGGAGGCGTTCAAGCTGCTCAGCCAAACCGAAGGCATCATGCCGGCGATCGAAACCGCCCACGCGCTGGCCGGGGCGTTGCGCCTTGGCCAGCGGCTCAGCCAGAGCCAGCCGGAGCGGCAACCGATCATCCTGGTTTGCCTGTCCGGGCGTGGGGACAAGGACGTGCACACCGCCATCGAGTGGTTCGGCCTGGACGGCTCGGTCGATCACCGCACCGGCGGGGACGATCGGTGAGCGCCGCCGAGCAGGCCGTGTCACACCGGTTCGATCCTGAGCGGCTCGGCAACTCCGGCGCCGTCGTAGCGCGCTGCCGGGAGGCGGGCCGGCCGGCTCTCGTGGGCTACCTGCCCGTCGGTTACCCCGACGTCGATACCTCGCTCCGCGCCATGCGGACGCTTCTCGGCGGCGACGAGGCCCCGGGAGCCGACCTCGTCGAGATCGGCCTGCCGTACTCCGATCCGGTGATGGACGGTCCGATCATCCAGCGCGCCGCCACGAGCGCTCTGGCGCGCGGCGTCCGCACGCGCGACGTGTTCACCGCCGCCGAGGCGGTGGCCGAAGCCGGCGGGCTCGGGCTGGTCATGACCTACTGGAACCTCGTCGAGCAGTACGGCGTCGACGCGTTCGCGCGCGATCTGGCCGCCGCCGGGGGAGCCGGCCTGATCACCCCCGATCTCACCCCCGACGAGGCCGGGCCATGGTTCGAAGCCTCGGACAGGTACCACCTGGATAGGGTCTTCCTGGTCTCTCCGTCTACAACCGACGAGCGGCTGCGCACCACCGTCGCAGCCTGCCGCGGTTGGGTTTATGCCACCGCCGTGATGGGCGTCACCGGTCTACGCGACCAGACCACGACGGCGGGTCCAGGCCTCGTACGACGGGTCCGTGAGGTGAGTAACGGACTGCCGATCGGGATGGGGGTAGGAATCTCCAACGCACGCCAGGTCAAGGACGTCGGCGAGTTTGCCGACGCCGTTATCGTGGGCTCGGCGCTGGTCAAGGCCCTCGTCGACGCCGAGGACGCCCAGACCCCAGGCGGGTTGGGGGGCCTGACCGACGTGGTGGCCGAACTGGTGAGCGGCGTATCTCCCCTGTAGCCAGCGAGCCTCAGCCCACCTTCATCCGGTGCGCAGGAACTATCGCGCCATGACAGAAGTTGTTAGGTCGTGACGTCACCTTCCCCCACCCGACGTCTGCCTGTCCGCCTTATTGCCCTGTGCGGAGTGTTGGCGCTGCTGTTGTCCGCGTGTTCCAAGCCCGCGGCCGTCATCACCCGCACTGACGATAACGGCGGCTATCGCGGCGCCTTCTTGGATCAGGGTTACGTGATGCCCGATGCCACCCTCACCGACGCGCACGGCCAGGATTTCAACCTGCGCACCTCGCCGAGCAAGCCGGTCACCCTGGTGTTCTTCGGCTACACCAACTGTCCCGACGTGTGCATCGCGGTGCTCTCGGACACGGCATTGGCGCTGCAGCGCGTCGATGAGAAGACCCGCGAACACATCCAGATGGTGTTCATCACCACCGACCCGGCCCGAGACAAGCCCAAGGTGATCGGCGCCTACCTCGAACGGTTCAACCCCGACTTCATCGGCCTGACCGGTGACCTGGACGAGATCGTCGCCGTCGCTCAGGACCTGGGCGTCGATATCCAAGGCAAGAAGAAGCTCCCCTCCGGGGGCTACGAGATCGGACACAGCGCCCAGGTGATCGGCTTTGGTTCCGATCGCGTAGCCGAAGTATTGTGGACCCCGTCAACGCCCATCGGCGATTTGAGCGCCGATTTCGAACGTCTGGTGGACCAACAGTGACAACCTCCCTCGCGCGCACCGACGCCGACACCGTCCCGTCCCGGTGGAGCCGGTGGCAGCCCTGGATCTCCACCGCCGCGCGGATCGGCTTGGCCGTTGTCTGGCTCCTGGCCGGCGGTCTCAAGGTGGCCAACACCCAAGAGGCCGTGCAGGCCGTGGCGGCCTACGAGCTGTTACCTCCCGCGCTGGTGCCCATCGTCGGCTTCGGCCTGCCGCTGTTCGAGATCGCCCTCGGGCTGCTCTTGCTGGCGGGGTTGCTCACCCGACAGGCCGCCATCGCCTCGATTGTCTTGTTGGCCGTGTTCATGGCCGGGGTCGCCTCGGCCTGGGCCCGCGGCTTGGCCATCGACTGCGGCTGCTTCGGCGGCGGGGGCGACGTCGCGGTAGGAAAAACTGAATACGTCCAAGAGTTACTACGCGATACCGGATTCATGATTGTGGCCGGGTTCGTGGCCCTCAAGCCACGTTCGGTCTTCAGCGTGGACCGTCGATTCGAGCAGGAGAACCCATGAGCGACAAGCGTCGCGAGATCCGCAAGGCCAAGCGCACCCCCGGTGAGTCCGCGGGCAACGCCCGCGAGCGTGCCCGCCTGGCCACCGAGCAGGCGACCCGCCGCAAGAGGGAACGCAGGATCCTCATCTTCGCCGCGGTCGGTCTGCTCCTGATCGCGTTGATCGTCGGCGTGGGCATTCAGCTGTCCCGGTACAACAGCAATCCCGACGTCGCGGCGGAATCCGTCAACGGGTTCGCCGCCGTCACGGTCGAAGACGGGGTGCCGATCAAGCTCGGTAAGCCCGGGGCTAAGACCACCTTGACGGTCTACTCCGACTTCTTGTGCCCGCACTGCCAAGACTTCGAGGAGGCGTTCAGCGAGACCATCCGCAAGCATCAAGACGACGGCACCCTGACCTTGGAGACGGTGCCGATGTCGTTCATCGCTCCGCAGTCCTCGGCCATGACCAACGCCTACGCGTGCGCGGCCGATCAGGGGGTGGGACAGGAGTACTACAGCGGCCTGTTCGCCAACAAGTCCCTGCAGTGGACCGACGAGCAACTGGTTGCCCTGGGCAAGCAGATCAAGCCCGACATGGGCGAGGAGTTCAATACCTGCGTGACACGCAAGAAGCACCAGGGCTTCGTGGACTCCATGACCAAGTACGCCGGCGAGAAGGGCGTCGAGAGCACGCCAACGATCTTCCTGGACGGCCAAGAGGTGGAACTCACCGGTCTTACCCCGCAGAAGCTGGACGAGATGATCGTCAAGGCCGCCAGCAAGTGATCCCCGAGTTCATCCCCAGTCCACCGACTGGGGTGTGGCAGCTCGGCCCGGTGCCGATCCGCGCCTACGCCATCTGCATCCTGATCGGTATCTTCGTCGGGCTCTATATCGGCGGCCGCCGCTGGCGCGCCCGTGGCGGAAGCTCCGACACCCTCGACACCGCGGTGTTCCTGGCGATCCCGCTCGGGATCGTCGGCGCCCGGATCTACCACGTCATCACCGACTACCAGCTGGACTTCGGGCCCGGCAGACGGCCCATCGAGGCGCTCTACATCTGGAACGGCGGGTTGGGCATCTGGGGCGCGGTCGCGCTCGGCGCGCTCGGGGTCTACCTGGTGTGTCGCCGCCGCCACGCGTCCTTTCCCGCCATGGCCGATGCGCTGGCCCCCGGGTTGGCGATCGCCCAGGGCATCGGCCGGCTGGGCAACTGGTTCAACCAGGAACTGTTCGGCCGACCCACCACCGTGGCGTGGGCGCTGCAGATCGATCCCCAGCACCGCCCCGCCGGCTACGCCGACTTCGCGACCTTCCATCCCACGTTCCTCTACGAGCTGTTGTGGACGTTCCTCATTGCCGGGGTGCTCATCTGGGCCGACCGCCGGTTCCGGCTCGGCCGCGGCAAGGTCTTCGCGCTTTACGTCGTGCTGTATACCCTCGGCCGGTTCTGGATCGAGGGCCTGCGGATCGACAAGGTGAACGAGGTCGGCGGCTTCCGGCTCAACGAGTACACCTCCGTCGTCGTCTTCGTCCTCGCTCTGGCCTGGCTCGGCTGGCTGATCAAGTTCCGCCCCGGCCGCGAAGACGCGGTCGAGGTGGCCTCAACCGAGGGGGCGATAGCGGGGGCCGAGGGCGGTGCCGAGTCAGAGACTGCGGAGGGATCCGTCGGTGCGGACGGAGCTGATGCGCCGAACGAAAAAGCGGCGGCCAGACCCGCGACCAAGACGAGTCCGAACACCGCCGAGTGATCGACGCCCTCTCCAGGGCGGACAACATCGGTGGATCATCGTCATCACCTCACCGTGGCCGCCTCTGTCAGCGAGGCTCTGCACCGGCCACCTAACGCCTCGAGCAGGTCCACCTCAGGTGGGGGTGAGCTAGTCTGCTGCCATGGAATTGCCTGGCGAGATATCGGTGGAGGACATCCGTGCTGCCCGGCTTCTGCTCCAGGGTGTGATTCGGCCGACTCCGCTTGAATTCAGTCGTGCCGTCAGCGACCGGGTTGGCACCGACGTCTACCTCAAGTGCGAGAACCTCCAGCGGGCGGGCTCCTTCAAGATCAGGGGCGCTTATACCCGCATGTCCCGGCTCTCCGATGCCGATAAGCGAGCTGGCGTGGTGGCCGCGTCGGCCGGTAACCACGCGCAAGGGGTGGCGCTCGCGGCATCCATTCTGGGGATCCGGTCCAAGGTCTACATGCCGCTCGGGGCGCCGATTCCGAAGCTGCTCGCCACGCAAGGCTACGGCGCGACCGTAGAGCAGTTGGGCGCCAACATCGACGATTGTCTCGTGGCGGCCAAAGCCTTCGCCGACGAGACCGGGGCGGTGCTGGTGCACCCGTTCGATCACCCCGACATCGTTGCCGGACAGGGGACCTGCGGCCTCGAGATTCTCGAGCAATGCCCCGATGTGCGCACCGTCGTCGTCGAGCTGGGTGGTGGGGGATTACTCGCCGGGATCAGCGTCGCGATTCGAGCGCTGAAGCCCGACGTCAGGGTGATTGGCGTTCAGGCTGAGCAGGCAGCCGCCTACCCGTTGTCCATCGCGGCCGGTCATCCGGTTTCTGTGCCGGAGATGACGACAATGGCTGACGGTATCGCCGTCGGACGCCCTGGGGCAGTGCCCTT
This sequence comes from Propionibacteriales bacterium, assembly GCA_038259365.1. Taxonomy (GTDB): domain Bacteria; phylum Actinomycetota; class Actinomycetes; order Propionibacteriales; family Propionibacteriaceae; genus JBBSOW01. The sequence continues at coordinate 6,107 of JBBSOW010000016.1, read as the reverse complement.
CGCCATCATCAAAGACGGCGTCGACTCCATCGAGACCGTCTCCGAGGACTCCATGGCGCGGGCTCTCCTCTTCTTGCTCGAACGAGCCAAGCTCGTGGTCGAGCCGGCGGGTGCCGCAGCTGTGGCCTGGTTGCTCGACTCCGGCCAAAAGCTAGCCTCCGGTTCCGGCAGTGACGATGCCGAACCGATCGAAGCGACCGCCAAGATCGAGGGGCCGGTCGTCGCTGTGCTGTCGGGCGGGAACATAGATCCGCTACTCATGTTGCGGGTCATCCGTCGCGGGTTGGCCGCCGCCAGTCGCTACTTGCGCCTACAGGTGCGCGTCCCGGATCGTCCGGGTTCGCTCGCGAGGCTGCTCACGGACTGCGCCGCTCTCGACGCCAATGTCGTCGAGGTCGCGCACTCGCGGACCAGTACGTCCATCACTGTCGATGAGGTCGAGATCAGGCTAGAGTTGGAGACCAAAAGCCAGGAGCATGCAGACCATCTGATCTCCACCCTCCGCGGCCACGGGTTCGGTGTGCAGGTCGAGTAGGCGCCCAGGCGACGGCGTCAGCCGTAGGCAGTACCGAAATGTGACACGGTATTTCAGGATGTGGCATCGGTCTCGCTAAAGTTTTTCTGCCAGAGCCGGTTGAAGCCCGGTGTCTTCCGCTGTGTCCCGACGCGAGTCGGCGCATGTTGGTGTGGCCCCATGTTGTGCAACATTTGGAAAATGGGAGAAGAAATGGCCCTGCAAGACCCGGCCCCAGCGGCAGCCCACACCACGCACGCAAACCGCGAAGCGTCCCGGCGCCCCGCCAAGCAAGGCCTGTACGACCCCGCGCTGGAGTCCGACGCCTGCGGTGTCGCCTTCGTCGCCACGCTGACCGGCGAGGCCAGCCACGACATCGTCGAACAAGGGCTGGAGGCGCTGCGCAACCTCGATCACCGCGGCGCCACCGGCGCGGATAAGGCCGCCGGCGACGGGGCCGGGATCCTCATGCAGGTTCCCGACGCCTTCCTGCGGGGGGTGTGCGACTTCGGCCTACCGGAGCCGGGCGGTTACGCCGTGGGCTCGGCCTTTCTCCCCGTCGACACCGGGCGAGCCCATCGGGCCCGCGAGCAGATCTCCGCCATCGCCGACGAGGAGGGCCTGGAGGTCCTCGGTTGGCGAGCGATCCCCACCCGCGCCGACACCCTCAGCCCCATCTCGCGGGAGAACATGCCCCGCTTCGAACACGTCATCGTGGCCCCGAAAGGCTCGGGCTCGGACGGCCAAGCCGGCGTCGTGGCTTTGGAGCGGCTGGCGTTTTGCCTGCGGCGCCGGGCCCAGCACGAAGCGGGGGTCTACTTCGCATCGCTCTCGGCCAGGACGCTGGTCTACAAGGGCATGCTCACCACCGATCAGCTCGAGGAGGTCTTCCCCGAGCTGCACACCGAATCCATGCGCAGCGCGCTCGCACTGGTGCACTCGAGGTTCTCGACCAACACCTTCCCGGCTTGGGAGCTGGCCCACCCCTACCGGATGATCGCCCACAACGGCGAGATCAACACCGTGCGCGGCAACCGCAACTGGATGCGTGCCCGCGAGGCGCTGCTGCGCTCCGATCTCTTCGGCAGGGGCGACCTCGAACGGTTGTTCCCCATCTGCACCTCGGGCGCGTCGGATTCGGCCTCCTTCGACGAGGTGCTGGAGTTGTTGCATCTCGGGGGGCGCGAGTTGCACCACGCGGCGCTGATGATGAGTCCCGAGGCGTGGGAGGCCAACGCCACCATGGATCCGGAGATCCGCGACTTCTACGCCTTCCACTCCGCCCTGATGGAGCCGTGGGATGGCCCCGCCGCGGTGTGCTTCACCGACGGCACCCGGATCGGCGCCTTGCTGGATCGCAACGGTCTCCGGCCGGGCCGCTACTGGGTGACCAAGGACGGGCTGGTGGTGCTGGCCTCGGAAGCAGGGGTGCTGGACATCCCCGCCGCCGACATCGTCACCAAGGGTCGGCTTAAGCCCGGCCGGATGTTCCTGGCCGATCTCGCCCAACACCGCATCATCGGGGACGACGAGATCAAGTCCGAACTGGCCGCCGCCCAGCCCTACGCCGAGTGGTTGGCGTCGGCCCGGGTGCACATGAACGATCTGCCGCCGCGTGAGCACACGGTGCACAGCCACGCCTCGGTGACCCGTCGCCAGCAGGTCTTCGGCTACACCGAGGAGGAGTTGCGCCTCCTGGTGACTCCGATGGCCAACGCGGGCGCGGAACCCATCGGCTCGATGGGCACCGACACGCCGGTGGCCGTGCTCTCGGAACGACCCCGGCTGCTCTTCGACTACTTCGCTCAGCTGTTCGCCCAGGTCACCAACCCGCCGCTCGACGCGATCCGCGAGGAGCTGGTCACCTCGTTGTCGGGCCACGCCGGCCCCGAGCGGAACCTCCTGGTGCCCACCGAAGCCTCCTGTCGTCAGCTCGTGATTCCTTTCCCCGTGCTCGACAACGATGAGCTGGCCAAGATTTTGCACATCAACCGGCTCGGCGAGCGGCCCGGCTACGCCACCGCCGTCATCCGTGGTCTGTACCGCGTCGACGGGGGAGCGGAGGCCCTCCAGGCCAAGCTCGAGGAGTTGTTCGCTCAGGTGAGCGCGGCCATCGCCGACGGCGCCAGCATCATCGTGCTCTCGGATCGCCACGCCACCGCCGAGAACGCCCCCATCCCAACCCTGCTGCTGACCTCGGCCATCCACCAACACCTGGTCCGCGAGAAGACCCGCACCCAGGTCGGGCTCATCGTCGAGGCCGGTGACGTCCGCGAAGTGCACCACGTCGCGTTGCTGATCGGCTACGGCGCGGCGGCGGTCAACCCCTACTTGGCCTTCGAGAGTGCCGAGGATTTGGCCCGCCGCCAGTTCTACGTCAGCGTGGAACCCGAGCAGGCCGTCGCCAACTACAAGTTGGCGCTCGGCAAGGGCGTGCTCAAGGTGATGAGCAAGATGGGCGTCTCCACCGTCGCCTCCTACACCGGGGCGCAGATCTTCGAGGCGCTGGGCCTCAGCCACGAGCTGATCGACGCCCACTTCACCGGCACCACCTCCAAGCTCGGCGGTATCGGCCTCGACGGCGTGGCACGGGAGATCAAGGAACGCCACGTGCGGGCCTATCCCACCGACGGGATCCCGCTGGCCCACCGCGATCTGCCGACCGGCGGGGAATACCAGTGGCGCCGCGAGGGCGAGCCGCACCTGTTCGATCCCGAGACCGTGTTTCGGCTGCAGCACTCCACCCGGACCAAGCGATACGACATCTTCAAGCACTACACGGCGCGCGTGGACGATCAGGCGCGCCGGTTGATGACGTTGCGGGGATTGTTCGAGTTTGCGGCGGATCGCACGCCGATCGACATCGACGAGGTCGAACCCGTCTCCGAGATCGTCAAGCGGTTCTCCACCGGCGCGATGAGCTACGGATCCATCAGCTCCGAGGCGCACGAGACGCTGGCCGTGGCGATGAACCAGCTGGGCGGCAAGTCCAACACCGGGGAGGGTGGGGAGGACGTCGAACGGCTTTACGACCCGAGCCGACGCAGCGCGGTCAAGCAGGTCGCCTCGGGGCGGTTCGGCGTGACGAGCGAGTACCTCACCAACGCCACCGACATCCAGATCAAGATGGCCCAAGGGGCCAAGCCCGGCGAGGGCGGTCAGCTGCCCGGGCCGAAGGTGTATCCGTGGGTGGCGTCGACGCGCTATTCCACTCCCGGCGTCGGATTGATCTCTCCGCCCCCTCACCACGACATCTACTCCATCGAGGATCTCAAGCAGCTCATCCACGATCTCAAGTGCGCCAACCCGTCCGCCCGGATCCACGTCAAGCTCGTCGCCGAGGTCGGTGTCGGCACGGTGGCAGCCGGGGTCGCCAAGGCCAAGGCCGACGTCGTCCTCATCTCTGGCCACGACGGCGGCACGGGCGCGGCGGCGCTGACCTCCCTCAAACACGCGGGCGGCCCGTGGGAGCTCGGCCTCGCCGAGGCCCAGCAGACCCTGTTGATCAACGGGCTGCGGGATAGGGTCGTCGTCCAGGCCGACGGGCAGCTCAAGACCGGGCGCGACGTCGTCGTGGCCGCGTTGTTGGGGGCGGAGGAGTTCGGCTTCGCCACCGCGCCGCTGGTGGTCAGCGGTTGCGTCATGATGCGCGTCTGCCACCTCGACACCTGCCCGGTGGGCGTCGCCACCCAGAACCCCGTGCTGCGGGCCAAGTACACCGGAAGGGCCGAGTTCGTCGTCACCTTCTTCGAGTTCATCGCCGAGGAGGTGCGCGAGCACCTGGCTACCCTGGGTTTTCGGAGCATCGACGAGGCCGTCGGACACGTCGAGGCGCTGGAGGCCAAGACCGCCATCGAGCATTGGAAGGCCGCCGGGCTCGATCTGGCGCCGATCCTGCACCGGCCGGCCCTGGAAGAGGGTGCGCCGCTGCGCAACGTCAGCGCTCAAGACCACGGACTCGACACCAAGCTCGACGTCGAGCTGATCGAGGCCGCCAAGCCTGTCCTCGACGCCCACGCCACGCGTGGGGCTGTCACGCCGATCCAGCTCGAGCGGCGCATCCGCAACATCGACCGCACCGTCGGCACGATCTTGGGCCACACCGTCACCGTGGCCGGCGCCGGACGCCACCTCGCGCCGAACTCGATCAACGTGACCCTGCGCGGCTCTGCCGGGCAGAGCTTCGGGGCCTTCGTGCCCGCGGGCATCACGCTGCGGTTGATCGGGGACTCCAACGACTACGTCGGCAAGGGCCTCAGCGGCGGGCGGTTGATCCTGCGGCCGGAGGCCGACGCGGCGTTCGGCGTCAACGATTCCCACACCACCGACGAGGATCACATCATCGCGGGCAACGTCATCGGTTACGGCGCCACCGCGGGGGAGATCTACATCCGTGGCCAGGTGGGGGAGCGGTTCTGCGTGCGCAACTCCGGCGCCACCGCCGTCGTCGAAGGCGTGGGTGATCACGGCTGCGAGTACATGACCGGGGGCACCGTCCTCGTGCTGGGGGCCACGGGCCGTAACTTTGCCGCCGGCATGTCCGGCGGGGTGGCCTTCGTGCTCGATCTGGATCCCAAGCTGCTGAACACCGAGATGGTGGACGCGACGGTGGTGAACGGCGAGGACCTCGTCGCTCTGCGCGACATCCTCGGCACTCATCTCACCGAGACCGGTTCGGCCGTGGCGCGCCAGCTGCTGAGCGACCGGTCGGGCGCCGCGATCTCCGAGCGGTTCACCAAGGTGCTGCCGCGCGATTACGCGCGCGTCATGGCGGCCAAGCTCCAGGCCGAGAACGAGGGCCTGGACGAGATCGCCACCGCGTCGAAGATGATGGAGGCGGCCAGTGCGCGCTGAATATCGGGTCGTCCGCGACCTTCTTCTCGTCCTGCCATTTAAGGAGTTTCGACATGGCTGATCCCCGTGGCTTTATGACGACCGAACGTCAGGTCGCCGACAGGCGGCCGGTCGACGAACGGGTGCACGACTGGAACGAGGTCTACCCCGGTGGGCCGGGCCGGGCCCTGTTGCCGATCATCTCCGCCCAGGCCGGGCGTTGCATGGACTGCGGCATCCCGTTCTGCCACACCGGGTGCCCGCTGGGCAACCTCATTCCCGAATGGAACGATCTGGTCTGGCGCGACGACTGGGAGGGCGCGCTGGAGCGGCTGCACGCCACCAACAACTTTCCCGAGTTCACCGGACGGCTCTGCCCCGCGCCGTGCGAGACCGCGTGTGTGGTCGGTATCTCCAGCGATCCGGTGACCATCAAGAACGTCGAGGTGGCCATCGCCGACCGCGGCTGGGCCGACAAGCGGATCAAGCCCGAGATCCCGGATTGGCACACGGGCAAGACCGTCGCCGTCATCGGGTCGGGACCCGCCGGGCTCGCCGCCGCGCAGCAGCTCAGCCGGGCCGGGCACACCGTCGCGGTCTTCGAGCGCGCCGAGAAGCCGGGCGGGCTCATGCGCTACGGCATCCCGGAGTTCAAGATGGAAAAGGCGGTCCTGGATCGCCGGATCAAGCAGATGACGAACGAGGGCACGATCTTTCGGTGCGGGGTAGCGATCGGCACCGATCTCACCGGCACCCAGCT
>JBBSOW010000015.1:0-49370 GCA_038259365.1 Propionibacteriales bacterium | reverse complement strand
GTTCGTGCATGCGACCGGATGACCGGCCACTCCCATGCCGCCGAGTACATGAGCACCAAGCCAACGGTCGACGAGCTTCAAGAGGACTGGGAAATAGCCAAGGCCGCTAGGGCTGCGTACTTGGCTTAGCCGAAGGAGAGCACCGTCAATGAGTGGCACTTACCCAGCCACGACAGGCGTCCCGCACCAATAGCGCTCACCTGGTGGCCCAGAGCCTCGTTCGACTCTTCCGAGCAGAAGGCTGTGAAGCCAACGTCCCCACCGGTGCCACGGGACTGCTGCATGTCTTGGTTCACGCTTTGACCTGCCCTACCAGTTGGGTTCCAGTTGGGTTGGCTAGCTGGCAGCGGGGTTTCTGCTTGTTCGTTGAGTATCTACTCGATCGGTGACCGGTAGCCCAGGGCGGAGTGGCGTCGTTGTCGAAGATTGCATTCGCCAACTCGACCCGGGTCTTCCATTTCCGGCGGTTCAGCAGTTCGATCCGCATCGAGGACCACCCTCGTCGATGGCGAGCTTGGGTTGGACAGATAACTCTTCCTCGAGCTTGGGGCCGTCAGGGTCTGCTTAGCGACGCAACGAGAGCTGGCTCGGCCGGGTTTGAGGTGATCTGTCCAAGTTGGGCCGGCCCCCACTCACCCGCGGCGTCGATCGGGGCTGAAGGAACCTGGCTGGGGGGATCTGTCCAACAGGGGCGTCGGAGATCTGTTCTGGGCTTGGGGATGGGCTTTGGTGGATTTTTTCAGCACCACAGGAGTCGTGTCAGTTTCTCCTGCAGGACAGGTACTTCTGTACTCTCAGTCGCGAACTTCGTGACCGATCCGGGTTATAGGGTGAAGTGTGCTCGAGTTCACCTGGCGACCGGCCAACGAGGCAACCACTGAGGACGTCGAGGCGGTGTTCGACGCCGGTGGCGCCCGCAAGTGCCGCTGCCAGGCGCTGAAGGCCCCAGGCTGGATCTGGCGCGACACCACCCAGGAGCAGCGGGACACCGCCTTGCTGGAGCAGACCGGTTGCGGCACCGACGGACCCACGTCCGGCCTCATTGGGTACCTCGACGGCCAGCCGGCCGGCTGGGTCGCGGTCGAGCCGCGAGACAACTACCCCAGAGTGTGGAGCCGTAAGCAGTCGTGGATGCGGATGGACCCTGAGCTCGTGGGTGTCTGGTCGGTCACCTGCTTCGTCGTACGGAAGGGTTTCCGCCGGCAGGGACTGATGTACGAGCTGGCCGCCGCCACCGTCGGGTATGGAAGGCAGGTCGGCACTCGCGTGCTGGAGGGCTACCCCACTGAGCCGCCACCTGGGAAGACCGTGATCTGGGATGAGGCGTCAGTCGGGCTGCTGCAAGTCTTCCTCGACGCCGGTTACGAGGTGGTGGCCTCGCCGACCCTGCGCCGGAGGGTGGTGCGTCACCGACTCGGCGGGCCTTCGTAGCGATCGTGCCTCGAGTTCGAGCTGATATGTCCAAGTTGGGCCGAGATCTCTCGACGCCAGCACCCCGTGCTGAAGGAACCTAGCTGGGGATCTGTCCAGGGGGTATGGAGTGTTCCAACAAGCACATTTTGCCGGGAGAAACGGGCAGCACCATTGCGGTGCGGATGAACATGGCCGAGGGGAGTGACGCTTCCTAGTGACCCGGATATCGAGACGTGGGATCCCATGCACCTGGTTGGGTGTTGCCATGTCCCTCCTCCCAAAGCTCTGGGATCGAGCTCGGGGTCAGCGTGGCGTGCCCGAGCCTGGACCCGTCGACGGAGCGGTAGGCGCTGACCGAGCGGGCCAACTGAGCGGCCGTCATGTTCTTGGCCATCGTGACCAACGCCTCGTCCTGCACCATGCCGACGATTCGGGTGGCCTCGCGCACCTTGGAGTAGGCGAGCTCCCCGGCCGCGAACAGCGCGTGCAGAGCCGGGAGGTGGGGGGAGCGCGCGGGAAACTCGGACGTGCTCGCGGGCGGTGCCGGGACTCATGGAGCACCCCCAGGACAACCAGTGCGCGGTATCGCGGACGTCGAAGTAGAAGTCGGTGGCCCCGGCGCGATCGAACTTACCGAAGAGTTCGATGACGGCGTTGCTCATGGTTGCTCCCCGGTGAGATCTGTGTCTCACACGCTAGACCGAGGGTCTGACAGATCAGCTTGAACGCCTCGCGACACCGTTTGATATCACCGAGCGCATAGGGAACACTCGATGGGTGTTAACGGTGGCTGAGTTGGAGGTTCGTGCGGGAGCGCGGCTATTGATGTCGTCTGTCTCGTTCCAGATTCTGCCGGGAGACAAGATCGGCCTCGTCGGACGAAACGGCGCGGGAAAGACCACGCTCACCAAGATCCTGGCCGGCCAAGCCGCCGCGGCCGGTGGGACGCTGACCGCCGGCGGTGAGGTCGGTTACCTGCCCCAGGATCCTCGCACCGGTGACCTCGACACCGTTGCCCGTGATCGAATCCTGTCCGCCCGCGGCCTGGATGCGGCGCTGCGCAAGATGCGGGCGGCCGAGGAGGCCATGGGCTCCGAGGACGACGGCGTTCGCGACAAGGCCATGGCGAGCTACTCGCGCGCCGAGAACGAACTGGTGGCCGGGGGCGGTTACGCCGCCGAGTCCGAGGCCGCCCGGATCGCCAGCAACCTTGGGTTGCCGGACCGGGTCCTCGCCCAGCCGCTGCGCACGCTCTCGGGCGGACAACGCCGCCGGGTGGAGCTCTCGCGGATCCTGTTCTCCTCGGCCGACACCCTGCTGCTCGACGAGCCCACCAACCACCTCGACGCCGACTCCATCGTCTGGCTGCGCGGCTTCTTGCAGACCTATCCGGGCGGGCTGATCGTGATCTCCCACGACACCGGCCTGCTCGACTCCTGCGTGACCAAGGTCTTCCACCTCGACGCCAACCGCGCCGAGCTCGACATCTACTCGATGAACTGGAAGCGCTACCTGGCCCAACGCGATACCGATGAGCGCCGCCGTAAACGCGAGCGGATGAACGCCGAGCGTAAGGCCGATCAGCTGTTCAGCCAGGCCGACAAGATGCGCGCCAAGGCCACTAAGGCCACCGCCGCCCAGAACATGGCCAAGCGGGCCGAGCGCCTGCTGAACTCCATCGAGGGCGAACGCAGCGTCGACAAGGTGGCCAAGATCCGTTTCCCGGAGCCGGCACCGTGTGGCAAGACCCCACTCACCGCGAGCGGGCTCAGCAAGACCTACGGCTCGCTCGAGGTCTTCACCAACGTCGAGCTGGCCATCGACCGCGGAAGCCGCGTCGTCATCTTGGGGCTCAACGGGGCCGGGAAGACGACGCTGCTGCGGCTGCTGGGCGGGGCGGAGGTCTCCGACACCGGCAAGATCATGCCCGGCCACGGGCTGCGGTTGGGCTACTACGCCCAAGAACACGAGACCCTCGACGTGAAGCGCAGCGTGCTCGAGAACATGGTGAGCGCCTCCCCGGACCTCAACGACACCGAGGTGCGCAAGGTGCTCGGCTCGTTCCTGTTCTCCGGCGACGACGTCGCCAAGCCCGCGGGCGTGCTGTCCGGCGGGGAGAAGACCCGGCTGGCGCTCGCCATGCTCGTCGTCTCGGCGGCGAACGTGCTCCTCCTCGACGAGCCCACCAACAACCTCGACCCCGCCTCGCGCGCCGAGGTCTTGGCCGCGATCGGCAACTTCTCCGGCGCCATCGTCTTGGTCAGCCACGACGAGGGCGCGGTGGAGGCCCTGCAGCCGGATCGGGTGTTGTTGTTGCCCGACGGTGTGGAAGATCATTGGTCGGCCGATTACGCCGACCTTGTGTCGTTGGCGTAATGCTCTTGATCAAGGCTGCGGAATAAGGGATGATCAAAGTCCGAAGCTGATCAGCGATCGCGTTGATCATGGCGCGGCACGACGGCCCCGACCCGACCGGATCAACTGGCGGTTGGTGCCCCTGCCCCGCCTTGGCTATCGCTACCGATCTAGGAGTCCCCATGGCCAGCACGGCATCCTCGAACGCCGCCACCACCGCACCCCGCGCCCGCGTCACCGGCGCTCAGCGCGCCACGATGGCGAAGGAGTTCAGTGACCGCTACACCAGCGGCGACGGCATCCGCTCCATCGCCACGAGTTCGGGCCGAAGCTACGGCTTCGTCCAGACCCTGCTGAAGGAGCATGGCACACCTTTACGCACCCGCGGTGGCGCCACCCGCGGTGGCGGCGGTCAAGCCACCCCGTCCGCCCCGGCGGCGAAGAAGGCGGCGGCCCCGCGTCCCGCGGCTCAAAAGGCGGCCAGTTCGGGTCAGGGGAATAAGATTCAGGCCGACGTGGCTAACGAAATGGCCGACCGCGCCGCGGAGGCGGAGCCGGCTAAGGCGGGGGCCGAGAACTCGAAGGGCAAGAAGGCGAAGGCCTCGAAGGGCAAGAAGGCGAAGGCCTCGAAGGGCAAGAAGGCGAAGGCCTCGAAGGGCAAGAAGGCGAAGGGCAAGAAGGCGAAGGCCTCGAAGGGCAAGGACGCCAAGGCCTCGAAGGGCAAGGACGCCAAGGCCTCGAAGGGCAAGGACGCCAAGGCCTCGAAGGGCAAGGACGCCAAGGCCTCGAAGGGCAAGGACGCCAAGGCCTCGAAGGGCAAGAAGGGCAAGAAGGGCAAGAAGAACGACAAGTCGAAGAAGGGTAAGTCGAAGAAGAAGTGACATTCACTGTGGGTAGGCGCTGATGTCGGGGGCCGGATACCTGATGGCGCGGATGCGCCGCGACCCCGAGATGGCCGAGCACAAGCTCGCCAAGGGCATCGTCAGGCGCGTGCTCGACTTCGCGGCTCCCTTCCGGGGCATGATCACGGTCTTTCTCACCCTCGTGGTGATCAGCGCCGCCCTGTCCGTGGCCCCGCCGCTGCTGTTGAGGGAGATCATCGACAAAGGGGTCCTGGCCAAGGACAAGTCGGTGGTGTTGTGGCTGGCGGGGGTCGTCGCGGTGGTCGCGGTGCTCGACGCCGTGCTGACGCTGTTCCAGCGTTGGTATTCGGCGCGGATCGGGGAGAGCCTGATCTTCGATCTGCGCACCCGGGTCTTCGATCACGTGCTCGCCATGCCGCTGGCCTTCTTCACCCGCGCCCAGACCGGCAAACTGGTCAGCCGGTTGAATAACGACGTCATCGGGGCCCAGCGGGCGTTCACCTCCACGCTGTCGACGGTGGTGTCCAACGTGGTGAGCCTGGTGCTGGTGCTGGCGGCGATGCTCACCCTCAGCCCGGTCCTGACGCTGGCGGCCTTGGTGCTGTTGCCCATCTTCGTCATCCCGGCGCGGATCCTGGGCAACCGGCTCGCTTCGCTGACCTACCAGCAGATGCAGTACAACGCCGACATGGCCTCGGAGATGACCGAACGCTTCAGCGTCTCGGGAGCCCTCCTGGTCAAGCTGTTCGGCAAGCCATCGGTGGAGCACGCGGGGTTTGCCCGTCGGGCGGGAGCCGTTCGGGAGATCTCGGTCAAGATCGCCATGAACAGCCGCGTGTTCCTCACCTCGCTGGCGCTGGTGGCGGCGCTGGCCACCGCCTTGATCTACGGGGCGGGCGGGGTCTTCGTCATCGACGAGCAACTCAGCCTCGGCACGCTGACCGCCCTGGCCGCCTTTCTCACCCAGCTCTACACCCCGCTCACCCAGCTCACCAACGTTCGCGTCGACATCATGTCGACGCTGGTCTCCTTCGAGCGGGTCTTCGAAATGTTGGATCTCAAACCCTCGATCGCCGACGCCGAGGACGCCCGCGATTCCGACGGCCCGGCCTCGGTCGAGTTCGAACACGTCGGCTTCCGCTACCCGACCTCGAGCGAGATATCGCTGGCCAGCCTGGAATCCGCCGCCACCTCGGAGTCGCGGCCGGACAAGCCGGTGCTGCACGACGTGAGCTTCACCGTTCACCCGGGCCAGACCGTGGCTCTGGTGGGCTCCTCGGGCGCCGGCAAGACCACGATCACCCATCTCGTCGCCCGGTTGTACGAGGTCAGCAGCGGGTCGGTCAGGATCGGCGGCGCCGACGTGCGCGAACTGCGGCAGGATTCGCTGCAATCGAGGATGGGTTACGTCACCCAGGACGCGCACATGTTCCACGACACCATCCGCGCCAACCTGCTCTACGCCAAGCCCGGGGCGAGCGACGCCGAGATCTGGAGCGCCCTGGAGGCCGCCCAAATCGGCGCGCTGGCTCGTGAGCTGCCCGAGGGACTGGACACCGTGGTGGGGGAGCGCGGCTACCGGCTATCCGGTGGGGAGCGCCAGCGCCTGGCCATCGCCCGGCTGCTGCTGAAGTCGCCACCGATCGTGGTGCTCGACGAGGCCACCGCCCACCTGGATTCCGAATCCGAGGCCGCGGTGCAGAAGGCCCTCGACGTCGCCATGGAGGGCCGCACCAGCATCGTGATCGCGCACCGGCTGGCCACCGTGCGCGACGCCGACGAGATCCTCGTCCTGCGCGACGGAAGGATCGTGGAGCGAGGCCGCCACCTCGAGCTCATCGCGGCAGGCGGGCTGTACGCCGACCTGTACCGGACGCAGTTCGCCAGCGTCGATTAAGTTCGCCAGTGTCGATTAGGGGCCAGGCTTGGGTGTGAAGGTGTGCACGAGCACCGAGATCGACACGTTGGCCCGCATCGGCAGCGCGCGACCCCGCTCGTGGAAGGCGTTGGGGCCCATGCCGATGAGCTGAGCCAGATCCGGCCGGTCCAGCGCGAGCTGGAACCGGACCGCGGTGCTCCCGCTGGGTCGGAAGTGTGGACGGAGGCTCTCCGCGAGGCGCTCCCCTTTATCCGCCTGCACCCCCAGCAGGCCCGCGTCTTCGCGAAGCGGTTGGAGGTGTTCGGCGGTGGGGTAGACGACCACGAGCCGCCCGCCTGGCCGCAGGACGCGGACGAACTCGGCCCCGTTGCGCGGTGCGAACACGCAGCACACCGCGTCGAGCGCCCCGTCCGCGATCGGCAACCCGGCCCACGTGTCGGCCACGACGGCGGCCAGCCTGGGATGCGCCTTGGCCGCCCGCTTGCTGGCGGGCACCGAGAGATCGGTGGCGATGCCCAGCGCCAGCGGATTGTGCGCCAGCACCCCAGCCAGGTAATAGCCGGTGCCCGCGCCGGCCTCCAGCACCCGGTTGGCGCCTCGGCAGGCGTCGGCGAGCGCGCTGCGGATCGGCTCGTAGTGCCCGGCACCGAGGAATTCCTCCCGACTCGCCACCATCTCCGCGGTGTCCGAGGCGGTACGGGGGCGCCGCCCGAGCAGGTTCACATAGCCTTGCTTGGCGACGTCGAAGCGGTGGCCCACAGGGCAGGCCAACACACCGTGGCCCTGCACTCGGTCGGCTAGGACCAGCGGGCCCTGGCGGCAACCGGCCGTGGGACAGACGAGCAGCGGTGCGGCAAGGCCCAGTGCGTCGGTCACCGCTCGCGGGTCACAGCTCGGAGCCACGGCTCGGTTGCCACGGCTCGGTTGCCACGGCTCGGTGTCACAGCGCGCGGATGGCGCCGCCGTCGACGGCGATCATCGAGCCGGTCAGGTAGGAGGCGGCAGGGGAGAGCACGAAGGCGGCAACGCGGGCGAACTCCTCGGGCTGGCCGTAGCGGCGCAGCGGGATGGCCTCTTCGGCGGATCGGCGGGTCGCCTCGGGGTCCTCGGCTTGGCTCGCCAACCACCGCACCCGCTCGGTGGCGATGCTGCCCGGCAGCAGCCCCACCACGCGACGGCCCTGCGGTCCGATCTCGTCGGCCAGCTGCTTCAGCAGCACCGCGAGACCGGGCCGCAAACCGTTGGAGATGGCCATCGACGGCAGCGGGATCTTCGCGGTGCTGGAGAGCACCCACGCCAGCGCGGTGTCCTCCCCGGTGGCGTGATCGAGCACCTCCCGGGAGACCCGCAGCGCGGCGAGGAAGACCGAGTCGAGGGCCGCGTGCCATTCCTCGGCGGTGTTCGCCAGCGCCGTGCCGCGCGGCGGGCCACCGACCGAGATCATCGCCCCGTCGAGGCGACCGAAGCCGGCCAGGCACCGCTGCACGGCGGACTCGGCGGTCCCGGGGTCGGCCAGATCGGCGGCCACGTGCGCGACCCTGTCGTCCCCGAATTCGGCTCCCAACTCGTCCGCGAGGGCGCTCAGCCTCCCCCGATCGCGGGCCACCAGCACGACCCGCGCTCCCTCGGCGAGCAGCTGGCGGGCCGTGGCCAGGCCCAAGCCGCCGCTCGCGGCGGTCACGAGGTAGGCGCGGTCAGTGAGCTTGAGATCCACGGCGAATCTTCCTTCCTTGGCCTTCGCGTACGTCGGCTCGAATCAGCACCACGAGTCCGATCACCGCGATGCCGGTGAAGGCGAACCATTGCAGCGCGTAGGACAAGTGTGGCCCCTCGGTGGGTCTGGGTGGTGTGAGGGGGATGAGTTCCCCGGCCTGGGGCGGCTCGCTGCTGAGGAGGCTGATGTAGCCGTTCAACAGATCGTGCTCGGGCAGGGTGCCGCCGATCGCGGTGGAGTTGATCAACCGAAGCTGGCCGTTGACCGGGACCGTCGCCTTCTCGCGACCGTTCTCGTTGCGGCGAACGTAGCCGACGATGCGGATCTCTCCGTTGGGCGCGGGGGGAAGCGCGTCGGGGATGGGCTTACCGGTCGGCACCTCGATAAAGCCGCGGTCGATGAGGATGCTTCGCCCGCCGTCGAGCCGCAGCGGCGTCACCACCTCGATGCCGCGACGGTCGTCGAAGTTGCGGTAGCGCACCTGGTACTGGTGCTGGGCGTCGTAGACCCCGCGGACGCTCACCCGTTGCCACGCGTCGGCGTCGGCGATCGGATGGTCGAAGACCTCGGAGTAGGGCCGGATCGGGGCAACCTCGTGCCGGGCGATGATGGCGTTGTTGTGGCGACGCCACTCCAGCCGGTTCAGCTGCCAGCGGCCCAACAACACGAACGCGGTGATCATCACCGTCGCGAAGATCGCCATGGCGGTCCACCGCACCCACAAACGTTGCACACGTTGAGCCTAGTAGCTCGCTGCGCCCGACGAGCCTAGTAGCTCGGGCTACGCCGGCTCGGTGCCGCCGACGTCCTCGGCCAGGATGCGGGCTGTCGCCTTGGCGGCAACGTTTTCCAGCGATTCGCCACGCCCCACGGCCACGCCCACGAGGAAGGACGTCAAGGGCGCGGCGGGCCGCACCACCTGATGGGCGGCGTCGCGGGCCAGATCCAACAAGATGTGCACCATCTCGTCGTTGACGTCGAGATCAGCGGTACCGATCTCCTCGGCCAACTCGTTCATCCAGCGGAACAAACGTCGGGTTTCTTCAGTCATTGATCTCCTCCGCGTCCGATCATGACACGCCGCCCATTCGAGCGCGCCAGCAGGGTTACCGGCAACGAAAGGCGCGGTCTGCGCAGAAACTACATACACTCGGGTCATGAGCGCTCAGTTGGCTAATGCCGTCCACGGGGGTGGCCGATCCGCCACCGAGGGATGGCCGCGTCCCCTGGCCGATCGGTACGGTCGCGTCGCGACCGATCTGCGCGTCTCCTTGACCGACCGCTGTAACCTGCGTTGCACCTACTGCATGCCCGCCGAGGGTTTGGAGTGGATGGCGCGCGAGGAGATGCTCAGCCCCGAGGAGTTGCTGCGGCTGCTGCGGATCGCCGTCTCGATGCTGGGCGTGCGGACCGTACGGCTCACCGGCGGGGAACCCCTGCTGCGCTCCGACCTGGCCCAGATCGTGGCCGACGTCGCCGCGCTGGAGCCTGGCCCGACGGTGGCGTTGACCACGAACGGGATCGGGTTGGCCAGGCGGGCCGAAAGCCTGGCCGAGGCCGGGCTGGGCCGGATCAACGTCTCGCTCGACACGTTGGAACCCCAAACCTTCAAGACGCTGACGCGGCGAAACCGCCTGGACGACGTGCTGGCCGGCATCGACGCCGCCGTCGCGGCCGGGCTGACCCCGGTCAAGATCAACACCGTGCTGATGCGCGGGATCAACGATCACGAGGCCGTCTCCTTGGTGGAGTGGGCGATGAACCACAAGGCACAGCTGCGCTTCATCGAGCAGATGCCGTTGGACGCCCAGCATGGGTGGAGCCGCGACGAGATGATCACCGCCGAAGAGATTCACCGTTCGCTGGGGGAAAAGTTCCACCTCGTCCCCCGACCGCACTCGGCGCGGGGTAGCGCCCCCGCGGAACTGTTCGGGATCGATGGCACCGAGCACGAGGTCGGGATCATCGCCGCGGTCACCAAGCCGTTCTGCGGAGACTGCGATCGGGTGCGGCTCACCGCCGACGGCCAGCTGCGCAATTGCCTGTTCGCCCGGCAGGAATCCGACCTGAGGACCGGCCTGCGCGGGGGGGCCAGCGACGCCGAGGTGGCCGAACAGTGGCTGCGCGTCATGGCCGGCAAGCTTCCCGGGCACGGCATCAACGACCCGAGTTTCCTGCAGCCCGCGCGGCCCATGTCGGCCATCGGGGGCTAGGCGCCCTTCTCGTCCTCGATGTCCTCGGAATCGACGTCGATCACCTGATCGGCGCTGGCGCCCGGCAGCGCCTGGCGCCGGGCCTCAGGCTCGGCGAAAGCCCCCTTGCCGCCGCGCTTATCGCGCTGGTTGACGAACAACACCGCGATCCACGGCAGGACGACGGCCCCGACGAGGAACAGCCAACGAAAGTTGTTCTGGGTCAGGACCAGACCCAAGAAGCACGCCGTGCGCAGACCCATCGTGAACAGGTACTGACGCTGGCGTCGGTTGATCTCGACGGACTTGCTCTCTCGGGCGTCGGTAATCAGCACTGTCGGTTCGTGGGCGGAACGCCCCTTCGCCGTGCCGGTCGACGCGCTGCGGGTGACCATTGATCCATTCTATGCGCCCTCATGGATACGGTGATGGGGTGAACGCAACCAGTCAGAGCCAGCCAGGTCGTGTCGTATTGGTCACCGGGGGCAGCAAAGGCATCGGTCGCCGGCTGGCCGAGACCTTCCTCGAGGCCGGCTATCGCGTGGCGGCCACCTACCGCAGCGGATCCGTCCCCGAGGGCGTGTTCGGGGCGCGATGCGACATCACCGACACCGCCCAGGTCGACGAGGCGTTCGCCGTCATCGAGGCCGAACTGGGCACCGTCGAGGTCCTCGTCGCCAACGCCGGCGTCACCAAGGACACCCTGTTGATGCGGATGAGCGAGGCGGATTTCGTCGACGTCGTCGACACCAACCTGAGCGGTGCCTTCCGCGTCGTCAAGCGCGCGGCCCGCCCCATGGTGCGCGCGAAATTCGGCCGCATCATCCTGATCTCCTCGGTGGTGGCCCAGCTCGGATCGGCCGGCCAGGTCAACTACGCCGCCTCCAAGGCGGGCCTCGTGGGGCTGGCTCGTTCGGTGGCCCGTGAGCTCGGATCGCGCGGAATCACCGCCAACGTGGTGGCCCCCGGATTCATCGAAACCGACATGACCGCCGAGCTCGGCGAGGACCTGACGGCTAAGTACACGGGCTCCATTCCCCTGGGCCGGCTGGGCAGCACCGACGATGTCGCCGCCGCCGTGTGCTTCCTCGCCTCCGATGCCGCGGGCTACATCACCGGGGCCTTGGTGCCCGTCGATGGTGGCCTCGGCATGGGTCATTGAGCAAAGAACCTGTAAGGGAAAGGAAAGAATTCGTGGGCATTCTCGACGGAAAGACGATCCTGGTTGCTGGGGTCACGATGAACACCTCCATCGGCTACGAGGTCGCCAAACAGGCCCAGGCCGAGGGCGCGGAAGTCATCGTGTCCAACTTCGGCCGCGCGATGAGCCTGACCAAGCGGGTGATCGCCAAGCTGGATCCCACCCCACCGCTGCTGGAACTCGACGTCACCAACGCCGAGCACTTGGCCGGGCTGCCCGACGCGCTGCGTGAGCACACCGATCACCTGGACGGGATCGTGCACTCCATCGCCTTCGCCAACCCCGAGACCGCCCTGGGAGGCGGCTTCCCCACCACCCCGTGGGAGGACGTCGCGACCGCGGTGCACGTGTCGGCCTATTCGATGGCCTCGCTGACCATGGCGTGTAAGCCATTGCTATCCGGGCGTGCCTCGGTGGTCGGGCTCACCTTCGACGCCAGCATCGCCTGGCCCGCCTACGATTGGATGGGCGTGGCCAAGGCGGCCCTGGAGAGCACGAGCCGGTACCTGGCCCGCTATCTCGGTCCCGACGGCGTGCGCTCCAACCTCATCGCGGCCGGGCCGCTGGAGACGCTGGCCAAGCGCGCCATTCCCGGCGCCGAGGAATTCAACAGCGTGTGGCGTGACCGGGCCCCGCTCGGGTGGGATCCCAAGGATCTCACCCCCACCGCCAAGGCGGTACTGGCGCTGCTCAGCGACTACTTCCCGGCCACCACCGGCGAGATCATCCACGTCGACGGCGGCGTGCACGCCATGGGCGCCTAGCCCTGCCGGGCAAATGGGGGCGCCTAGCCCTGCCGGGCAAATGGGGGCGCCTAGCCCTGCCGGGCAAATGGGGGCGCCTAGCCCTGCCGGGCAAATGGGGGCGCCTAAATACTCGTTACCCCGGCCAGTCGCAGGCCGCGCACAACAGATCGATGGCGGCGACCTCCAGCGCACGCATCGTCGAGGCGCGGACGCCGATCGCGTGGGAGTGCAGCAGTTCGGCCTCGCGTTCGCGCGCGGACTGGGTGGCGGCGAGGATGCGCATCGCGCGATCCGCGGCGGAGACGTTGCGGACCGGGTAGCCGGGCGCCAGCTCCACCTGAGCGGGCGAGCCGGGGCGGGCGCCGGCCACCGCGCCGAGATCGCCCAGGGTCTTGGCGGCGTCCAGGATCAGTTCCGACATCGCCCGATCGGCCTCGTAACGCCCCGGCGGGGAGGCCGGGCGCTCGGCCGGCAACAGCCGCCACTGCACCGTCGGGCCCACCTGGTGGGGCAGCCACGCGGCCCCCGGTTCGACGGGCCGCACCGCGACGCCGGTGGCCAGGGCTGCGGTGGTGAGAGCGCTCGGCCCGCGCAGGGGGGCCAACCTCCCCGGTTGGGGCAGCGCCAGCTGCCAACGGCTCGCGGCGGCCAGGGCGTTGGGCAGCGCCGAGGCAAGGTCGCTGGCCCGGAGCGGATCCAGCCCCAGCAGCGAATCGGGGTCGACGACGTGATGCACCAGCTCCGGCTGGGTGATGGCGTGCGCGGCCACCTCGACGCTGACGGCGCCGCATTTTGCGGCGTTGAGATGAGTTACCAGACGAACTGCAGCCGACACCAACACGGCGCCACCCTAGCTTGACGATCATCTTGTAGGTTCGAGGCTATGTCGGCAGTTGTGGATTTGGCCTCGGTAAGCATCGAGCGTGGCAGGGCGTTGCTTTTGGATGACATCACCTGGCGGGTGGAGGATTCGGATCGTTGGGTCGTGATCGGCCCGAACGGGGCCGGCAAGACCACCCTGTTGCAGGTGCTGGCCGCTCAGATCCACCCCAGCGACGGCATCGCCGAGGTGCTGGGGGAGATCCTCGGCACCACTGACGTGTTCGAACTGCGCCCCCGAATCGGGGTGACCTCGGCCGCCCTGGCCGATCGGATACCGAGGGCCGAACCGGTGCGCGACGTCGTCGTGTCCGCCTCCTACGCCGTCCTCGGGCGCTGGCGGGAGGAATATGACGAGATGGACTACGAGCGCGCCCGCGAACTCTTGGCCCAACTACGCGTCGACGCCCTCGCGGACCGCACGTTCGGCACCCTCAGCGAAGGCGAGCGCAAGCGGGTTCAGATCGCCCGGGCCCTGATGACCGACCCGGAACTGTTGTTGCTCGACGAGCCGGCGGCCGGCCTGGACGTCAGCGGCCGCGAGGCGCTCGTGCAGACGCTGAGCGACCTCGCCCAAGACCCCATGGCCCCGGCCAGCATCCTGGTCACCCACCACGTCGAGGAGATTCCGCGGGGCGTTACGCACGCACTGTTGATGCGGAAGGGCAAGATCGTGGCGGCCGGGCCGCTAGGCGAAACACTCACCTCCGCCAACATGAGCGAGGCCTTCGACATGGCGCTCACCATCGGCAACGACGAAGGGCGTTGGATGGCAAGGGCCACCACCAAGTAATTGGATGGTAAGGGTCACCACCAAGCGGCTGGATGGCTAGGGCTGGCTTGTAGCCTGGGGTCAGCTCCAACAATCAACGTGGGACTGAACTGAGATGAGCCTGAACTTGACCGACTGGCTGGGGGACAACCCGTGGGCGCTGTGGTTGACGGTCGCGCTGTTGCTGGGGATTGCCGAGGTGCTCTCGCTGGACCTAGTGCTGATCATGCTCGCCGCGGGCGCGCTCGCCGGCGCCGGGGTCTCCCTGATCGCCCCCGGCATGTGGTGGCTGCAGATCCTCGTCGCCGCCGGCGCGTCGGTCGGCATGCTGGGCGTCCTGCGTCCGACCCTGATGGTCAAGATCCGCAACATGCCGGGTTATCGGTCGTCGTTGGACAAGATGGTGGGCAGCGTCGGCGTGGCGACGGCCCAGATCAGCCACCACGCCGGCGAGGTGAAGATCGACGGTCTCACCTGGAGCGCGCGCACGATGGACGACGAGACGGTAGTTGCTCCAGGTGACACCGTCGAGGTGTACGAGGTGGACGGCGTGACCGCTATCGTCTATCCGATGAAGGCGCTGGGCCAGTTTTAGCTGTTGCTTTAATCCAACGTGTGAAGGGAATCGCATGGAACTGATCATCCCGGGCATCGTGCTCGTCCTCGTGATCTTGCTGCTGGTCAGCTCGGTTCGCGTGATCCGGCAGCAGCAGGTCGGCCTCATCGAGCGGCTCGGTAAGTACCGCCGCCGCCTCGATCCGGGCCCGCACCTCATCATCCCGATCGTGGACACGGTTCGGCACACGATGGACATGCGCGAGGCGGTCGTGCCCTTCCCACCCCAGGGCGTCATCACCGAGGACAACCTGATGGTGCAGATCGATTCGGTGATCTACTTTCAGATCGTCGACCCCGTCCGCGCGGCCTACGAGGCCCAGGACTACATCCGCGCCATCGAGCAGCTCACCATGACCACCCTGCGCAATATCATCGGCGGTCTCGATCTCGAACAGACGCTGGTGAGCCGCGAGGAGATCAACCAGAAACTTCGGCTCGTACTGGACGAGGCCACGGGCAAATGGGGCATCAAGGTGAACCGGGTGGAGTTGCGGGCCATCGAGCCGCCTCCCACGATCCGCGACGCGATGGAGAAGGGCGCTCGCGCCGAGCGCGACAAGCGTGCCTCCATCCTCATCGCCGAGGGGCAGCGCCAGTCCCAGATCCTCTCCGCCAGCGGCGACCGCGAATCCTCGGTGCTGCGCGCCCAGGGTGACCGCGAGGCCATGGTGTTGCGGGCGCAGGCCGATCGCCAATCCCAGATGCTGCACGCCGAGGGCGAGGCCCAGGCCATCACGACCGTCTTCAACGCCATCCATGCCGGGCAGCCCGATCAGGCGCTGCTGGCCTACCAGTACATGCAGATGCTGCCCTCGATCGCCCAGGGCGATGCCAACAAGGTCTGGGTGGTGCCGAGCGAGCTGAACAAGGCGCTCGAGGGACTGGGTAGCGCCGTCGGCAGCGTGGCGTCGGCGATCCCGCAGGAGACCACCGACAAGTCCCAGTTCAGCGCGCCGGAGCGGATCGATGTGTTCGCCGAGCTCGAGGATCAGAAGAAGGCCGACTCCTCGCAGTCCCAAAAGACCCTGGACGAGGCGATCAAGGCGGCCAAGCAGGCGGAACGGGGGACGTCGGCGAAACCGGTGAGCCTCTCCGAGGAGCAGCAGCGCGCGATCAGCGGCGCGCAGCCCGACGACGCCAGTCAGGCGTTGCCCCAGGAGAGTGCGTCTCCGGTTCCGCAGGCCACCGAGCGCGCCTCCTACGACGCGCCGCAACGTTCGGCGGGGCAGCGGCCACGCGGGCAGGAGAGCTGATCGTCGGCCTTCGCGGCGTTCGGGAGGTCGGCGGTGGCTGAGATCCTCATCGATCGCGCTGACGACCCGCGGCTGGCCGACTTTAGTCAACTGCGCGACGTCTCGCTTCGCAAGCACCTCGAGGCCGAGCAGGGCCTGTTCATCGCCGAGGGGGCGAAGGTCATCCGGCGCAGCGTCGAGGCCGGTTACCGGCCACGGTCCTTCCTGCTGGCGCCTCGCTGGTTGGGCTCCCTGCGTGATGTGCTCGCCCAGCATCCCGGCGCCGACGTCTACGTGGTGTCCGAGGCGTTGGCCGAGGAGGTCACGGGCTTTCACGTGCACCGCGGTGCCCTGGGCTCGATGTACCGCGAGCAACGCCACACCTATTCGGACCTCCTCGAGTTCCGGCGCTTGATCGTCTTGGAGGACCTGGTCGATCACACCAACGTCGGCGCGGTGCTCCGCAGCGCCGCCGGCCTGGGCTGGGACGGGGCCTTGCTGGCGCCGCGCTGCGCCGATCCGCTGTACCGGCGTTCGATCAAGGTCAGCATGGGCGCGGTGTTCTCCCTACCCTGGGCGAGGTTGCCGGACTGGTCATCGGCGCTCACCGATCTGGGCGAGGCTGGATTCACCACCGTGGCGTTGGCATTGCGCCCCGACGCCCAGGATTTAGCGACGCTCGCACCGACGCTCGCCGAATCCAAGGTCGCGCTGATCGTGGGCACCGAAGGGGCCGGGCTTAGCGAGCGCTGGCTCGCCACCACCGACGTCGTGGCCAAGATCCCCATGTCGGCGGGCATCGACTCGCTCAACGTGGCGGCCGCCATGGCCATCGGTTGCTACGCCCTGGCTCGGTGACGCTGCCGCGATGGGTGCGCCTCCGGTGTCAGCTAGCTCTCGGGGTCATCCTCGTCGGGTTGGTTCTCGTCGGTACCGGCCGAGCCCTGCGGGGCGGGTTGCTTGGGTGTGATCGGCCAATCGTCGGGGTAGCGCTCGGCGATCGCGTTGTGGGCGGCGAACAGTTTCTTGCGCACCCTCGAGGACAGCCGATCCCCGAAGACGATGCCGTTGAGATGGTCGGTCTCGTGTTGGAGGCAGCGCGAGAACAGCCCGGTGCCGACGATCTCCAGGGGGTTGCCGTGGGGATCCTGGCCGCGGCAGATCGCCCGATCGGTGCGGGCCAGCGGCGCGTAGCCCCCGGGTAGGGACAGGCACCCCTCGTCGATCGATTCGAGCTTGCGGAAGCGACCCTCGGGCAGCGTGATCTCGGGGTTGCAGATGACTCCCACGTGGGGCACCTCGTCGTCGTCGGGGCAGTCGTAGACGAAAACCGCCGAGTCCACCCCGACCTGGGTGGCGGCTAGGCCGACGCCCCGGGCGGCCTCCATGGTGGCGAACATGTCCTTGATGAGCTGGTGCAGTTCGGCGTCGAACGCGGTGACGGGCGCGGTCTTGGCGTGCATGACCGGGGCGCTCCAGCGGGTGATCGCAAGCACGTTTCCGCCCGAGGTGAACTCGCTGACATCGGGGGGTGTGGCGTTCCTCGCGTTCGGCATGCGTCGGTTTTCCTCGTCTCTTGCTGGCCTTCAGTCTGTTTCACGGCCTGGTTCAGGCGCGCGGTTCAGTGCGCCTTTGCGGCATCAGCACAATACAGGCAGGGCTCGGGCTGGGAAGCTCGAAATCCAGGGTCCAGACCTCGGAATCCGCGCCGTTGGCCCCGTTGGCCCGACGAAAGCCGGTCTTGGTGAAGGCGGCCACGGTGTCGCTGTTTTGGTTCGCCACCCAGATCCGGTCCCCACTGACGGCCAGATCGCGCGGCCAGTCCCCGCCGGTGGAGACCTCGGCCCGCATCGTCAACGTCTCCGCGTCGCGATCCAGCGCGAACACCGAGAAGGTGTTGGCGCCACGGTTGGCGACGAACAGGTCGTCTCCACGGCAGATGAGGGCGGAGGGGAAGCTTTGTTGATCGACCGCCGACGTGGGGTAGGCCCCGATCCAGTGCCAATCCTGGTGATCGCGGTGAGCCAACCACAGTTCCGCCGATAGCTCGCAGGCGACGACCAGGTGATGCTCGTCGACGATGAGGTGGCGCGGTCCCGAACCGGCCGGCAGCGCCAGCGGATCCGCCGCCACCGTGAGGTGGCCCTCCGGGTCGAGCCGCATCCGGTGAATGTTGTCCGTGCCCAGATCGGGGACATAGACGATGCCCTCGAAGGCGACGGCCTGGTGGGCGTGAGCGGACTCTTGGCGATCCGCCTTGGGCCCATGGCCGTGGAAGTGGTGGCAATCGATCTCGGTCTCGAGTCGGCCGTCGCTGCCGACCGCCACGGCGGAGATCGAGCCGTCGCCGTAGTTGGCCACGAGGAGGAATCGGCGGGTTTCGTCGAAACAGAGGTGGCAGCCTCCGCTACCCCGCAGGCTCAACGAACTGCGCGCGGAGAGCGAACCGTCTTCGGCGACGGCGATCTCGTGCACCTCGGTGGGCGTGGTCTCGGTGACCGCGTAGAGGATCGGCCGCGTGGGATGTCGGATGAGGTAGCCGGGAGAGGGCAGCGCGAGGGGGGCGAATTCGGTGAGGCCCAGGGGCTCGTCGACCTCGTTGGTCCACACGAAGCCCTGGACGCCCTCGCTGCGGCCGAGATCGCCGGTGTAGCCGCCAAGGTAGACCCGATCCCCGCGCGCGATGACCGAGGCGTCGTCGGGGGTTGATCCATGGTCGGGTTGATCGCTCATAGCCTCGACGTTATCCGACAATTGCGCAGTATTCGTCGCCTCAAGGCGCAACTTCCGCCCCGTGATGGCCGATAGTGGAGTAATGGTCGATGCAGCCGCGCAGGAGTTACCAGCCGCGATCACCGAGGTGCTCGGCGAATACCTGAGCCACCTCAGCCGCGAGCGCTCGCTGTCGGCCCATACCGTGCGCGCCTACGAGGGCGACCTGATGGCCCTGAGTCAGCACCTGCACGCCCTCGGGCACGTCGGCTTCGGCACCGTCGATCTGCGCTCGATTCGCTCCTGGCTGGCGTTGCAGCAAACCCTGGGCCGGGAACGGGCCACCCTGGGCAGGCGGGCCGCGGCCACCCGCGTGTTCTTCGCCTGGCTCGCCAAGACCGGCCGGATCGAGAGTGACCCGGCGCAGCTGCTGAAATCGCCGAAGATGGGCAGGCGGTTACCACCGACCCTGGAGCGCGCGGAGGCCGTGGCGATGATGACGCGCGCCGTCGAGCTGGCCGAGGAGCGACCCGGGCCCATGGGACGGCGCGATGTCGCGATCTTGGAGACGCTGTACGGCTGCGGGATCCGCGTCTCGGAGCTTTGCGGGCTGGACGTGGACGACCTCGACGCCCAACGCCAGGTGATCAAAGTATTGGGTAAGGGCAACAAGGAACGCGTGGTGCCGATCGGCCGACCGGCGTGGCGGGCGCTGGAGACGTGGCAGGGGTGGCGGGGCGAGCTCGCGAACCCAGCGAGCGGGCCCGCTCTCTTCTTGGGCGAGCGCGGGGCCCGGCTCGATCCTCGGGTGGCGCGACGCGTGGTCCATCGCGCGTTGGAGGCTGTGCCCGGCGCCCCCGATCTCGGGCCGCACGGGCTGCGGCACGCCATGGCCACCCACCTGCTCGAGGGCGGGGCCGATCTGCGCAGCGTCCAGGAGATGCTGGGGCACGCCTCGTTGGCGACCACCCAGATCTACACCCACGTCACCAACGCGCGACTCAACCACGCGTTCCGTCAGGCCCACCCGCGGGCCTGAGCCGCCCTGGCCAACCATTCAGAGCCACCGCTGCGGATCGATCAACGCCCCGTCGGCCCACACCATCAGGTGCAGATGGCACCCGGTCGAGTAGCCCGTGGTCCCGACCCGGCCGATAATCTGGCCCCGACGGACCCGTTGACCCGGGCTGACCGAATAGCCGATCGCGTGGTTGTAGGCGGTCAAGACCCGAACCCCATCGACCCTCCCATGATCGATGATCAGCCGGTTGCCGTATCCGGCGTTGAAGTAGCGTTGCCGCACCGTTCCGTCGAAGCTGGCCGCGATCGGGGTTCCGCACGAGGCAGAGTAATCGGTGCCGTCGTGGAGCTTCCAGCGCTTCAGGATCGGATGAAAGCGTGGCCCGAACCGTGACGTGACGGGCCCGCGCACCGGCGGTACGAAGCCGTGCGAGCCCGGCCTGCCAGTCTCCACCGTTCCACCCGCACCGCCCGCCCCCGCGGGTTGCGACGCGGCAGCGAGAGCGGCCCGCTCGGCCGCCAGCGCCGCTGCCATGGCGGTCTCTGGGACCAGCCTCGGCTCGGTCGAGGCCGAGGATTGGGTGGGCAGCAACGTGGGGTCGAGATAGCGTCCGCCTTCCTTCAGTCCCCAGTGCAGACACGATCGAGCGCAGTGCGAACCGCTGGCCAGCCGGCCGATCCGCTGCCCCGCCCGCAGCCGCTGGCCCACGCGGACCGATGGGGTCACCGGCTGGTAGGTGGTCCGCAACCGACCGTGGGCGATGACCACCGTGGGGGTCCCCCCGACCTGGCCGGCGAAGCTCACCCGACCGGCGGCGCTGGCGTGCACGGACTGACCGATGCGGGCGGCGAGGTCGGTGCCCCGGTGGCCCGACTCCCAGTCCTGGGGCGGGGGAGCGAACTCCGAGAGCACCACCGGCGAACCGGTTAGCGGCCAGCCGGCTGAAGCGGGCCAATCCGCGGTGCGCAGCGGTGGCGGAAGCGCCGCAGCCGGAGACGGAGCACCCGCCGAGGGCGCGGCGACGACCAGGACCGCCGCGAGTAGGGCGAGGAGGGGGCGGGGCCGTTGCGTACGCATACCTTCGTTATGGCGCGGTTCGAGCCCGGCGATCCGGCCAATGCCAAAACTGTGGATAACTCCCCTCCGTCCCCCACCTGGGGATAACTCCCCTCGATTGGTCCCAACCCAGTGGGGCGGCGTACGCTAAGGCCAGCAGCACGAGCGAGTGTGCTGACTTCGCATGCGGTGAAAGTAGCGCCTCGATCACGGTCCCTTACGGGGGCGATCCTGAGGTCAGCCGCATCAGGGGGGCCTGAACGGTTCAGGACCCGACAAACCACGGGCGCGCCCAGCGTCTAAAGGAGGAACGGCCATGGCCGTCGTCACCACCCGCCAACTGCTCGAGAGCGGTGTCCACTTCGGGCACCAGACCCGTCGCTGGAACCCCAAGATGAAGCGCTTCATCTTCACCGAGCGCAACGGCATCTACATCATCGACCTGCAGCAGTCGCTCACCTACATCGATCAGGCCTACGCCTTCGTGAAGGAGACCGTCGCCAAGGGCGGCAACGTCTTGTTCATCGGCACGAAGAAGCAGGCCCAAGAGGCCATCGCCGAGCAGGCGACCCGAGTCGGCATGCCGTACGTCAACCAGCGTTGGCTCGGCGGCATGCTCACCAACTTCCAGACCATGAGCAAGCGCATTCAGCGCCTCAAGGAGCTGGAGCAGATGGACTTCGACGACGTCGCGGCCTCCGGCCTGACCAAGAAGGAACTGCTCGGGCTGCGCCGCGAGAAGGACAAGCTGGAGAAGACCCTCGGCGGTATCCGGGACATGGCCCGAACCCCGCAGGCGGTCTGGATCGTGGACACCAACAAGGAGCATCTGGCCGTCGACGAGGCACGCAAGCTGCACATTCCGATTATCGGCATCCTGGACACCAACTGCGATCCCGATCAGGTCGATTACGCCATCCCCGGCAACGACGACGCCATCCGCTCCGTGGCTCTGCTCACCCGTGTGCTGGCCGACGCCGTCGCCGATGGCTTGATGTCTCGCTCGGGTGCCCGCACCGGCGAGGAGGCCCAGGCCGAGCCGATGCCCGATTGGGAGCGCGATCTGCTGGGCGGCCAGGAGGCCAAGCCCACCGAGGAAACCAAGCCCACCGAGGAAGCCAAACCGGCCGAGGTTCCCGCTGCTGCGGTGGAGGAGTCCCCTGAGGTTCCCGCTGCTGCGGTGGAGGAGTCCCCTGAGGTTCCCGCTGCTGCGGTGGAGGAGTCCCCTGAGGTTCCCGCTGCTGCTGTGGTGGAGTCCACCGAGGTTCCCGCCGCTACCGAGGCCAACTGAGCCAGTAGCTCGCTTCCGACGATAGACAAGACAGGACTAGTAACTGATGGCATCATTTGCCGCATCCGATGTGAAGAAGCTCCGCGACGCCTCCGGCGCCGGAATGATGGACGCGAAGAAGGCCCTCACCGAGGCCGACGGTGATTTCGATAAGGCTATCGAGATCCTGCGCGTGCACGGCCAGGCCAAGAACGCCAAGCGGGCCGAACGCGAGGCCAGCAACGGCCTCGTCGCCACCGCCGGCGGGGCACTGATCCAGCTGGGCGCGGAGACCGACTTCGTGGCCAAGAACGACGAGTTCGTGCAGCTCGGCGATGAGATCGCCAGCGCGGCCGACCAGGCCAAGGCCGACGGCGTCGAGGCAGTACAGGCCGTGGCCCTGCCCTCGGGGAAGTCCGCGGGCGATGCCGTCCAGGAACTCGCCGTCAAGATCGGGGAGAAGCTGGAACTCAAGCAGGCCGCCTACTTCGAGGGCGACACCCACGTCTACCTGCACCGGCGGGCCAGCGACCTGCCTCCCCAGGTGGGCGTCTTGGTGGAGTACGAGGGCGATGACGAATCGACGGTCCACACCGTGGCGCTGCAGATCGCGGCGATGCGTCCCAGGTACCTCTCTCGCGATGACGTGCCCAGCGACATCGTCGAGCACGAGCGGTCCATCGCCGAGGCGACCTCTCGCGAAGAGGGCAAGCCGGAGGCTGCTCTGCCGAAAATCGTGCAGGGCCGCCTGAACGGGTTCTTCAAGGACGTCGCGCTGCTCGATCAGCCCGCGGTGACCGACGACAAGAAGTCGGTCCAGCAGGTCCTCGAGGCCGCCGGTGTCTCGGTGAAGCGCTTCGTTCGCTTCGAGGCCGTGTAGGTCTGTCAAGACAACGCTCGTAGAGCACAAGCACCATGAGCCGCCGCTCACGACCCGACGGTCGGGGGCGGCGGCTCTTTGCCGCTAGGGTGAGCACCACCTCCCAACCTCACCAGGGAAAAACGACAAGGAACACGATGCCCGCCTACAAGCGCGTCCTACTGAAACTCTCCGGTGAAGCCTTCGGTGGCGGCCGGATCGGCGTCGACCCCGATGTCGTGGGCGGCATCGCCCAAGAGATCGCCGAGGTGGTCGCCCAGGGCGTGCAGGTGGCGATC
This sequence comes from Propionibacteriales bacterium, assembly GCA_038259365.1. GTDB lineage: Bacteria > Actinomycetota > Actinomycetes > Propionibacteriales > Propionibacteriaceae > JBBSOW01. Next base: position 26,289 of record JBBSOW010000015.1, on the reverse strand, counting down.
GTCGTCGGCGGGGGCAACTTCTTCCGCGGCGCCGAGCTGCAGCAGCGCGGGATGGATCGTGACCGGGCCGATTACATGGGCATGTTGGGCACCGTGATGAACTGCCTGGCGCTGCAAGACTTCTGCGAGAAGGCCGGGCTCGAGACCCGCGTCCAGACCGCGATCACCATGGGCCAGGTGGCAGAGCCCTACATTCCAAGGCGGGCCGAACGACACCTCGAGAAGGGGCGCGTCGTCATCTTCGGCGCCGGCTCGGGCATGCCCTACTTCTCTACCGACACGGTCGCCGCCCAGCGGGCGCTGGAGATCGGCGCCGAGGTGTTGTTGATGGGCAAGCAGGGCACCGACGGGGTCTACGATAGCGATCCCAGGCACAACCCCGACGCCAAGAAGTTTCACCAGATCACCTACACCGACTACATCGCTCGCGATCTCAAAGTGGCCGACGCCACCGCCGTGTCGATGGCGCGCGATTACAAGCTCCCGATGGTCTTTTTCAGCCTCGACGTCGCGGGCAACATCGCCAAGGTTGTCAGTGGTGAAACAATAGGAAGCACCGTGCACGCCTGACCCACGAGGTCAAACTCGACACTCAGCTCAACCCCTGACGACGTAAGGAACTGATCAGCGTGATCGCCGACATCAATAGAGAAGCCGAAGCCAAGATGAACGACGCCGTGGAATACGCCAAGGAAGAGTTCGCGGCCATCCGCACCGGACGGGCGCACCCGGCCATGTTCAACAAGCTGCAGGCCGAGTACTACGGCGCCATGACGCCGATCCAGCAGCTCGCCAGCTTCCAGGTGCCCGAGGCGCGAATGGTGCTCATCACCCCCTTCGACCGCACCGCGATGAACAACATCGAGAAGGCGATCCGCGATTCCGATCTCGGCGTGAACCCTTCCAACGACGGTCACGCCATCCGCGTCACCCTGCCCATCCTGACCGAGGAGCGTCGCAAGGAGTACATCAAGCTGGCCAAGACCAAGGCTGAGGACGCTCGCATCTCGGTGCGCGGATCCCGCCGCCAGGCCAAGGACGCGATCGACAAGCTCGTCAAGGACAAGGAAGTGGGCGAGGACGAGGCCTCCCGCGCGGAGAAGCAACTCGACGCCGCGACGAAGAGGCACGTCGACACCATCGATGATGTGCTGAAGAGCAAGGAAGCGGAACTGCTCGAAGTCTGAGCGGCTAAAACTTCGACGATGACCGACCCCGACGAGCCTGACGCCGACGAGCCCGGCACCGATGAGGTGAACGCCGCGGGCCCCCATCACGGGCGGGCCGGGCGGAACCTGCCCGCCGCCATCGGGGTGGGCGTGGCGCTCGGCGCCTACGTCGTGGTGTCGTTGGCCTTCTTCAAACCGGCGTTCGCGCTCCTGGTGGCGGTGGCGTTGTGCCTGGCGGCCGTCGAGATCAGCAACGCGCTGAAGCGGATCGGGATGTACGCCGCCATTGTGCCCATCATCGCGGGCACGATCGCGATCGTTTTCGGCTCCTACTTCGCCGGGTTGAACACGTGGGCGCCCATTCCGTCGAACAGTTTCCTCCTTGCCGCGCTCGCGGCCACCGTGTTGGCGGCGCTGATCTGGCGGATGCCCAAGGGCGCCGACGGATACGTCAAGGATGCCTCCGCCAGCCTGTTCGTCATCGCCTACGTCCCCCTGCTGGGATCTTTCGTGGCCCTGCTGCTCGCCGGCGAGCGTGGCGTCATGCGGATGGTGGCGACGATCCTCGTCGTCGTCATGAGCGACGTCGGCGGCTACGTCGTCGGGGTCTTCCTCGGCAAGCACGCGATGGCGCCGAAGATCAGCCCGAAGAAATCGTGGGAGGGCCTGGCCGGTTCGGTCGTTTTCGGGATCGTCGCCGCCATGCTGATCACCGTGTACGGGCTCAAGGCGCCCTGGTGGGTGGGGATCGTCCTGGGCTTCGCCGTGGTCCTGGTCGGGGTCTGCGGGGACCTGATCGAATCGTTGATCAAGCGCGACGTCGGCATCAAGGACATGTCGTCTTTCCTGCCCGGCCACGGCGGGGTCATGGACCGGTTGGATTCCCTTCTTGTTGCGGCCCCGGTGGCGTGGTTCGTGATGTACATGCTCGTGCCCGGTGGCTGAGACCACACTCTCCAAAAAGGCAGGGCGGATAGGCAAAAACCATGACAGAACTACCACCGCAGGTGACCACGGCGAAACCCGCCGAGGGTCGCAACGAGCTACCCATCGTGATGACCGCGCCCCGGCGCGGCAAGCCGCCGAGGCACTGGATCGACCTCAGCGTCGACGAGCGCAAGGCCGCCGTCGTCGAGGCCGGGCAGCCGGAGTTTCGAGCCGCTCAGCTGTCCAAGCACTGGTTCGAACGGCTCAGCCAGGATCCCGGTGAGTGGACCGACCTGCCCAAGGGCGCGCGGGCCGAACTTGGCGAAGCGTTCTTCCCCGCGTTGCTGCAGCCACTTCACACCAGCACCTGCGATGACGACACCACGCGCAAGACGCTGTGGCGGCTGCACGACGGCGCGCTGGTGGAATCTGTGCTGATGCGTTACGGCGTCAGCGCCACCGGCGAGTCCGCGGCCCGCACGAGGACCACCATCTGTGTCTCCTCTCAGGCCGGCTGCGGGATGGCGTGCCCGTTCTGCGCGACCGGCCAGGGTGGCCTGCAGCGCAACATGAGCGCGGCCGAGATCGTTCAGCAGGCCGTCGACGGCGCCGGGGCATTGGCGCGCGGCGAGCTGGCCGGTGGGCCCGGCCGCATCTCCAACGTGGTCTTCATGGGCATGGGGGAACCGCTGGCGAACTACCGCGCGGTCGTGAGCGCCGTGCGCACCATGAATGCCCCCGCGCCCCACGGGCTCGGCATCTCCGCCCGCGGCATCACGGTCTCCACGGTTGGCCTCGTGCCCCGGATGAGGCAGCTCGTGCAGGAGCGCGTGCCGATGACGCTGGCCCTCAGCCTGCACGCCCCCGACGACGAACTGCGCGACGAGATCGTGCCGATCAATACGCGCTGGAAGGTCGGCGAGGTGCTCGACGCGGCGTGGGAGTACGCCCGCGAATCCAAGCGACGGGTCTCGATCGAATACATCATGATCAAGGACATCAACGATCAGGCCTGGCGCGCGGACCTGCTGGCCAAGAAGCTGCAACAGCGCGGCGATTGGGGCTGGGTGCACGTCAACCTCATCCCGCTCAACCCGACCCCGGGCTCGAAGTGGACCGCCTCGCGGCCCCAAGACGAGCGCGAGTTCGTCCGCCGCCTCGAATCCCACGGCATCCCCGTCACCGTCCGCGACACCCGCGGCCAAGAGATCGACGGCGCCTGCGGTCAGCTCGCCGCTACCCAGGCGGTTGGTCGATAACGTGACAACAGACGAAAGAGATGCCCACCGCTCACGCTTGGGCCACGCGGTGATCGCGCTCGGTGGGCGATCCGTCGACCACGACCCTCCTGTCGACACGGGGGGGATTAGGTGACCGGCGATAGTGAGAAGAATTCGGACGGTGGGAATAGCATGCGCACGGTCATCATCGCCTTCACCGCGAACCTGCTGATCGCCATCGCCAAGAGCATCGCAGCGTTCTTTACTGGCTCGGCGTCGATGGTGGCCGAGGCCGCCCACTCCTGGGCGGATGCCGGCAACGAGATCTTCCTCATCATCGCCGAACGGCGCGGCGCCAAGGCGGCCGACGGCCGGCACCCGCTAGGATTCGGGCGCGAGACCTACTTCTGGTCCACCATCGCCGCGTTCGGCCTGTTCACCGCCGGAGCGGTGGTCTCGGTCCTCCACGGCATTCAGCAGCTTGGCAACCCGGAGCCGGCCGCTGACTACCTCATAGCCTACGTCGTGTTGGGGGTGGCGTTCGTGCTGGAGGGAACCTCGTTCCTGCAGGCCCTTCGCCAAGCCAGGGGACAGGCGGAAAAGCGCGGGCTGCACCCGCTCAGGTTTGTCTCCCGCACCTCGGACCCGACGCTACGGGCGGTGTTCGCCGAGGACTCCGCCGCCCTCGTCGGGCTGATCTTCGCCGGGTCCGGCGTTGCCTTGCATCAGATCACCGGGTTGGCGGTCTTCGACGCCATCGGCTCGATCCTCGTCGGACTGCTCCTCGCCGTGGTGGCGATCTTCCTCATCAACCGCAACCGCGAGTTCCTGGTGGGCCAGCAGGTCCCCGAGCGCACGCGCGCCGCGATCCTGGACGAGCTCCGCACGCTGCCGGGCGTGGAGCGGGTGACGTATTTGTATCTGGAGTTTGTCGGCCCGTCCCGGGTCTTCCTGGTGGCCGCCGTGGACTTGGTGGGCGACGACCCTGAATCTAGTGTCGCGGTGCGCGTGCGCGAACTGGAGTCTCTGGTCGAGGCGCGCGAGGAGGTCGTGGAGGCGATCTTGACCCTCTCCGCCCCCGACGAGCCGTCGCTCACCTGACAACGAGTGAGTAGTTCGGCGGCCCCCTCTCAAGCCCGCACGCCCCTGGTGCACTCGCCACCTGGCCGCCCGCTAGGTTTGAGATCGCCAACGAGGCAGCCGAGGAGGTAACGATGCGCGGCGGCCGTGGTGAAGTCCAAGGCGTCATCGGTCTCGACGTGGGCACGACGGCGGTGAAGGTCGGTTTGTATAGTGCCGACGCCACCGAGCATGCGGTGTCCAGCCGTGAGTATCCCCTGAGTACCCCTCATCCCGGATGGGCCGAACAGGATCCCGACGAGATCGTCGAGGCCTGCCTCGCCGCCCTCGCCGAGATCACCACGCACGCGGGGCGAGCGGCAATCAGTGTCGCTGGCATCGCCGTCAGCACAGCGATGCACAGCCTGATCGGCTTAGACGAGCGGAGCATCCCGCTCACCCAGATGCTCACCTACGCCGACACCCGATCGCGAACCCAGGCGGAGGTGTTGCGGGCCGATCACCTCGGGGTCTACCGCCGCACCGGCACGCCGATGCACCCGATGGCGCCGCTGGCCAAGCTCGTCTGGTTCCACGACGAGCAACCGGACCTGGCCAACCGCGTGCGGATGTGGGTGGGAATCAAGGAATACCTGATCCATGCTCTCACCGGAACCTGGGCGGTCGATCATGCGAGCGCCTCGGCCACGGGGCTGTTCGATCTCGAAGGTCGACGCTGGGACAGCGAGGCGCTGCAGTTGGCGCACATCGGCGCGGACCAGCTGGCACCCCTGGTGCCGACGACCCACATCCTGCCAGGCCTGACCGTCGCCACCGCGGAGCGGACGGGATTGGGCAACGACACCCCCGTGGTGATCGGAGCAACAGACGGAGTGTTGGCCAACCTCGGCGTTGGCGCCTTGGGCAACGACCTGGGCGCCATCACCATCGGCACCAGCGGCGCGGTCCGGGTGACGGTGGACGCACCGGTGACCGATCCCGCGATGCGCGTGTTCTGCTACGCGCTGACCGACGACCGCTGGGTGGTCGGGGGAGCCATCAACAACGGCGGCCTGTGGCTGCGCTGGCTGCGGGAGACCGTGTTCGATGCCGCCCTCGACGACGAGGAGCTGACCGCGTTGGCTGCGCAGATCCCTCCAGGGGCCGATGGCTTATTGTCGCTCCCGTATCTCACCGGTGAGCGGGCACCGCAATGGTCGGCCGACCCGTCGGGAGTGATCTTCGGTTTGCGGTTCCATCACGGCCGGGGACACCTCGTCCGCGCGGGACTGGAGGGGGTGGCCCATCAACTGAGGCTGGTGACCGACGCGCTCGCCGACTGCGGGCACCCGGTACGCAGGCTCCGCGCCACCGGCGGGTTCACGAACTCGGCGTTGTGGACCCAGCTCGTAGCCGACATCCTCGACGTCGAGTTGGAGTTGCCACAGGTGACCGAGGCGACGGCGTTCGGTGCCGGCGTTTTGGGCATGACCGCTCTCGGCCTGCTCGACAGTATCGACGCGATCAACGATCTCATCGTGGTGCGCGATCGGATCCAACCCGACGCCGCGCGCCGAGGCGTCTACGACGAGGCGCACCGACGATACGTCGACCTCGTCCACCTACTCTCGGAGACCTTCTCCGAGCTCGCTGCCGCGCGAGACGACGCGGCAGCGAACGTCAGCTGATTTCACACCTCAAAGCGATAGGAGAACGAGCATGCCTGACGTCCAACCGGTCCTATAGACCGTTCCACTGCTGCTGATCGCGCTCGGCGCCGTCCTGGTGCTGCTGTTGTTGATCATCAAGGCGAAACTGCACGCCTTCGTTGCCCTCATCCTGGTCAGCCTGCTCACTGCCCTGGCGACCGGCATCAACATCGCCGACGTGGTCGAGACGATGGTCGACGGCTTCGGTAAGACCCTCGGCAGCGTGGCCCTCCTCGTCGGCCTCGGCGCGATGCTGGGACGCTTGCTGGAGGTGAGCGGGGGAGCGCAGGTCCTGGCCGACACCCTGATCCGCAAGTTCGGGGAGAAGCGGGCCCCGCTGGCGCTGGGCGTCACCGCCCTGGCCTTCGGTTTTCCGATCTTCTTCGACGCCGGGCTGGTCGTGCTGCTGCCCATCGTCTTCAATGTCGCCCGCCGGCTCGGCGGATCGGTGCTGCTCTACGCGCTACCGGTGGCGGGCGCGTTCGCGGTGATGCACGCCTTCGTCCCCCCCGCATCCCGGCCCGGTGGCCGCCGCGGAACTGCTCGGCGCCGACGTCGGCCTGAGCCTGATCTTCGGTCTGCTCATCGGCATCCCGACCTGGTTCCTCGGCGGCTATCTCTACGGCACGTTCGTGGGCCGGCGGATCGACCTCCCGGTGCCGACGATCCTCGGCGGCGGGGGCACTGTCTCCGGCCCGGCCGGGACACCCGCCGGAGGCGGCAGGGCCGAGGGTGAGGGGGCCCAGGCGACCACCGCGACAGCCGACCCGGAGGCTCCGGCGGACACGGGACCGGCCGCGACGACAAATCCGCCGGGGTTTGGGACCATTATCGGCGTCCGGCTGCTCCCGTTGGTGCTCATCTTCCTCAACACCGGGCTGACGACGCTGGGCAAGACGGGCGTCGTCAGCGAGGAGAACGTGTTCATCCAGATTCTCATCATGCTCGGCCAGAGCCCCATCTCGCTACCGATCAGCGTGTTGGTGGCGATGTGGGTTCTCGGCTGGCGGCGAGGCTCTCCGGCAGCGCGGTCCTTCATCATCTCTGTCTGTCTGCGCGTGGCTCAAGGCTCGGCGACCGTCGCGCTCATCACGACCGCCGGCCTGGTGGCGCCACTGCTCGAGGCCAGCGACCTCAGTTCTGCGGACCGGGCCCTGACCGTGATAGCGATCGCCGGCGGGGCCACGGTGCTGTCGCACGTCAACGATTCCGGATTCTGGCTGGTCGGTCGCTTCTTGGAGATGGATGTGAAGACGACGCTGCGAACCTGGACGGTCCTGGAGACCCTGCTGGGCACCATAGCGTTCGTATTCGCCTTCGCCTTGAGCCTCATCTTCTAGCCGAGGCCACACCCCCTACCCCTCGGCGTGCACGAGGACCCGTGTGGCCTCGTCGACGGTATCGACGAGGTGGACATTTCGGGCCATCGGCCTACCCTCCGCCAGGCCGCGGAGTAGCGGCCAGGCGGGTAGGTGCTCGGTCCAGTACTTCTTGCCCACGAGCACCATCGGCGCGACAAGGGATTCGTCGGCGGCGTAGTAGTTCTCGGTCACCGCCTGAAAGATCTCCTGCACGGTGCCCGCGGCGCCGCCAAGGTAGACGATCCCGCCCCGGCAGCGGTGCAGCAGGGTGTCTTCGCGCAGCGCGTTGGCGAAGTACTTGGCGATGTCGGTCGCGAACGCGTTGGGCGGCTCGTGGCCGTAGAACCAGGTGGGAATCCCGAAGCTGCGGCCTCCGTCCGGCCACCGTTCGCGGACCTGCCTCGCGCGCTCGACCCAGGCGGCCACGCTGGGGCGAAACGACGGGGTTTCGGCCAGCACGCGGCAGGCCTCGTCGAGCTCGGCGCTTGAGTAGTTCGCCATCCAGGCGCCCAGGTTGACGGCCTCCATGGCGCCCGGTCCTCCGCCCGTCATGACCGTCTTGCCTGCGCGCGTGAGGTCGGCTCCCAACCGCGCGGCGGCGCGGAACTGCCCTTCCCCGCGTTGGAGCGCGTGCCCACCCATGACGCCGACCAGGTCGGTTGGCTCAATGGCGGCGGTCGCCCCGTCGAGCGCGTCGGTGATCGCGTGGTCGTGGAGCGCGGCGGCGAGCGTGGTCGCCAGGGGGCGACGGGAGTTCCTCGTCCACGCGTACACGCGGGCGTCGACGGTGTCGGCGTACTCGGTCCCAGCGGGCCCCAACAGCTCGTCGGCGTCGTAGAGGCCCGCCCGGTAGGGGTTGAACGGGACGTCGGGGAGCCGCGGGAACACCAGGGCGCCGCGCGAGCGCAGGCCGGTGACCTGCTCGTCTCCGAGCGTGCAGCCGAGGAAGATCGCCCCCGCCGGGTCGACCCGCGAGAGGTCCTCGGAGCGTTCGCTGAGGTCGACCGATTGCACGAACCAGCCGGCGAGGGTGTGCGCCCGGGCGACGTGGGCGTCCCACTGGTCCAGGGACTCGATCTGCTCGCTTCGCCGGGTCACGGTTGGTCGGTCCGGGAGGTGCCGAGGAGGGCGCCCAGCGACTGCCGCTGCCGGCCGGACTCGTCGAAGTTTCCCGGGGTGAGCCAGCGTTCCAGGTCGTTGCGGACGGCTGGCCAGCGGTCGTCGGTGATCGCGAACCAGGACGTGTCGCGGTTCCGGCCCCGCGTGACGACGTGGTGGGAGAACGTGCCCTCGTGGAGAAATCCGAGGCGCAGGGCCGCCCGTCGGCTGGGGGTGTTCAGGCTGTCGCATTTCCACTCGTAGCGGCGATAGCCCAGATCGTCGAAGGCGTGCCGGGCCATCAGGTACATGGCCTCGGTGGCGGCGCGGGTGCCGGCCAAGATGGGTCCGTAGGTGATGTGACCCACCTCGATGCTGCCGTTCGCCGGGACCGCGTTCAGGTAACTGGCGATCCCCGCCACCTTCCCGCCGACGACGATCGCGACAGGATGGGCGCGCTCCCGAAGCAGGCCGAGATACTCCGCCAACTGCTCGACGGCTTCGAAGGGACCGGTCGACATGTACGTCCACAGGCGATCGTTCTCGGGGCCGCAGGTGGCCACAAAGAGGCCGGTCAGGTGCTCGTCGGTGAACGTAACCACCGAGGCCCGCTCGCCCGCTAGGTTTACCTCGCCCGGCAGCGGCCTGACCGACCAAGTGGGGATCGCATCGCCCACAGGTTGGCCGAATTCGTTGATCTGCACGAGTGGACCGTACCAGCGGCGCCACGGACGTAGGTTGGTTGTGTGAGGTTAGATTCAGCACGCCTGTTCGGTCGGGCTCTTCGCACCCGCTGGCTCGTCCGTGCGCCCATCTGGCTGTATCGGCACAGCGCCGGGCGGCTGCTGGGGCAGCGGATGCTGATGATCGAACACGTTGGTCGCACGACGGGCCAGCCACGATTTGTCTGCCTGGAGGTCGTCGAGCGTCCCGCCCCCGACACGTTGGTGGTGGCCAGCGGGTTCGGCAAGCGAGCCCAGTGGTACCGCAACCTGGCCGTCACCCCCGACTGCCACGTCAGCGTCGGCGCGCTGCAGCGCGTGCCCGCCCGCGCCAGGCCTCTGAGTGAGGACGAGGCTGAGGCGAGCCTGGCCCGCTACCGGCGCGAGCACCCCAAAGCCTGGCGCCGCCTCAGCGGAGCGATCGAGGAGGCGGCGGGGCACCCGATCGAAAGCCTGCCGATGGTGGAGCTGAGGGTGCAACGCCACCCAGCCGGCTAAGTGAGGGCCAACTGGCTGTGGCCAACGTCGGATGAGTGACGCACCCGGGCTCTCTGCTCGCCGCCTCTGCGTCCGGTTACCGATCCAACCCGAACGGCAGGTGGCCCGCGGCCTCGATGTCGGTCAGGCGGTTGTACTTCGCGACGCGCTCCCCGCGCGCGGGCGCCCCGGATTTGATCTGGCCCACGCCGGTCCCGACCGCGAGATCGGCGATGAACGTGTCGTCGGTCTCACCGGAGCGGTGGGAGACCATGCACGCGAGACCGGCCTCGCGCGCGGTGCGGATCGCTTCGAGCGTCTGGGTCACGGTCCCGATCTGGTTCGGCTTGATGAGAACCGCGTTCGACCATTTCTTCTCCGCGCCCTCGCGAATGCGCGCCGGGTCGGTCACGTACAGGTCATCTCCGACGAGTTGGATCGTGTCCCCGAGCGCATCGGCCATCGCGGCCCAGCCCTCGTGATCGGTCTCGTCGAAACCGTCCTCGATGCTGTGGATCGGATAGGCGCCGACGAGCTCTTGGTAGTAGGCGACAAGATCGCCTCGCGAGAGCGTTCGTCCGCCGACCGAATAGGTGTCGTCCTCGGCGTAGAAGCCGTTGGCGGCGGGATCGAGCGCGATCGCGACGCCATCGCGCGAGGGGGTGTAGCCGGCCGCGGTGATCGCCTCGACCAGCAGATCGAGCGCCTCCTCGGGGCGCTCGATCGGTGGCGCGAAACCGCCCTCATCCCCGAGCCCGGCGGTCCCGTATCGCCGCTTCACCAGCGTCGCGAGCGCGTGATAGACGTCGGCGCCGATCCGCACGGCCTCCGCTTCGCTCGTCGCGGCGAGCGGGGCGATCATGAATTCTTGGAAATCGAGGGCATTGGCCGCGTGGGCGCCACCATTGAGCACGTTGAAGTGCGGGACGGGCATCCGCTGCGTCGACCCGCTGGAGCGGGCGATCCACTCGTGCAGCTCGAGGCCCGCCTCGTGCGCGAATCCGCGGCTCGCGGCGATCGAGATCGCGACCGCGCTGTTCGCGCCGATCCGCGCGTACTGGCCGGTGCCATCGATGTCGGAGAGCATCGCGTCGAGGCTCGATGGGTCGGTCCAGTCGCGGTGCACCAGCACCGGGGTGAGCTCGTGGCGGATCAGCTCGATTGCCCTGTCGACCCCCTTGCCACCGAATGCCGCGCCGCCGTCACGCAGTTCAACCGCCTCGTGTGCGCCCGTCGAGGCGCCCGAGGGGGCCGCGCCGGAGACGATGGCCCCGTCGGCCAGGTGGAGATCGACGCGGATCGTCGGAAATCCGCGGGAGTCGAGCACCGGACGAGCGACGACGTCCTCGATCGAGACGGCGACGGAGTCGCCCGAGGACGTGCCTGCGGTGTGGTGGCCGTGGCCGACGTTGCTGTTCATAAGGCGCGAGTCCTTCGTGGCTGTCGGTGTGGGTGTCTGCAGGGATCAGCGGTCGGGAGGGGGCGCTGGTCGGTCGATGTGTGGGTCATAACCGTCTCACCTCGTGTGAGCGTGACGCTGTTGGGATCGGGACCGCTGCCGGGATCGGGACCGCTGCCGAGATCGGGTGCGGCGAGGCCCCACCGCCGCTTCGGATCAGTAAATCACATCGTGGGCGGACGGAGTCCCTCGGCGCTGCGCCCTTGGTTGGGGCATACTGGAAAGTGGCGATGAGGCTCGCCGCGAGTTGCGGAATCTCCGCTGATGGCCTCTACCTGAGATGCACACGAATGTCTAGGTAGGAGTCACCCATGACCAATCCGCATCCGTCGGCCTTCCACAGCCTCATGTTCACCGGCGACGAGGCGGCCAACCCGGCGTTCGCCGAGGACGAGCCGGCCTGCTTTCACGACTTGTTCCTCGATCAGCTCGTCGAGACCCTCACGGCCGAGCGCCGCGAGTACGGGCTCGCGTCGCTGTTCTTCACCCCGCTGCGCTCCGGGGCTGCGATCGAATACCGGCAGCGCGTCTACCTCGATCTCGCCGGCGACACGGTGTATGGCCACGCGACGGGGTTCGGCGCGGCGATGTCTGAATATCGCAATCAACGCGCGCGGGCGCTCTCCCTTCACACCCCGTTGCAGCGCCCCCTAGGGCTGCTGACGTCCATGATCACCTACTACGACGCGGTCGCCCGGTTCGCCGATGACCTGGAGGCCGACGACCTCGACTCCGACGGGATGCGCGGTCTGCGAGCGTGGCTGTCCGACCACGTCGCGAGCGAGCGGTTCACCCGGCCCCGCGAGCAGGCCCAGACGATCAGCGGCAATCTGACGGCGATCCGCTACACGATGCGGATCAGGGGCGCGAAGGTCACGGTTTCGGCGTTCGGAGACGAGCCGGACTACAGTGCCGAGATCGAAGCGACCTTCGCACGCTTTCGTCAGGGCGACGGGAAAAGCCACCGTACTCGATTCGCGGGCGAGACTGAGCTCGATACGGTCGAGGCCGGGGTGCTCAAGTTGCTCGCGCAGGAGCATCCCGACGATTTCGGCGCGCTCGACGCGTTCGTGCGCCAGAACGCGGACTCGCACGTCGACGACACGATCGCGCGCATCGATCGCGAGTTGCAGTTCTACCTGTCCTACCTCGAGCAGACCAGGCGTCTCGCGAACACGGGCCTGTCTTTCTGCATGCCGACGGTCTCATCGAACAAGGCTGTCTCCGGGGAAGGCATCTTCGACATCGTCCTCGCGGGCAAGCTGGCCAAAAATTCCCGACGCGTCGTCGCCAACGATTTCCGCCTCGAAGGACACGAGCGCCTGATCGTGGTGACCGGCGCGAACCAGGGCGGTAAAACGACCTTCTCCCGGGCGTTCGGCCAGGCGCATTGGCTCGCCCGTCTCGGGCTGCCCGTTCCCGGGACGCGCGCCTCGCTGTTCCTGTTCGATCGGCTGTTCACCCACTACGAGAAGGAGGAGGACATCACCACGCTGCACAGCAAACTCGAGGACGAACTCGTGCGCATCCACGACATTCTCGAGGCCGCGACCGGAGACAGCATCGTGATCATGAATGAGATCTTCAACGCCACGACCCTCGACGATGCCATCGTCCTCGGGACCGCCGTGATCCGGCAGGTCATCGATCGGGATCTGCTCGGCCTGTGCGTCACGTTCGTCGATGAGCTCTCGATCCTGGGCGAGACAACCGTGAGCATGGTCGCGACCGTCGACCCCAACGATCCCGTCGCGCGCACCTTCCAGCTCGAACGCCGAGCGGCCGACGGACGCGCCCACGCGCTCGCCCTCGCCGAGAAATACGGACTGACGTACGCCGCCATGACGAAGGAGATCGCATCGTGAAAACATTCCTGCTGTTTGCAGACCGAGACCTGGCGTCCGAGCCGAAGCCGCCGACCAATGCCGACACGCTCATCCAAGACCTCGAGCTCGACATCCTCGTCGAGGCCATGGCGGGTGGCGATCGGTTCCTGGCCGGGATCGCGAAGCGGGCCCTGCTCGAAAGTCTGACCTCGATCGAGGACATCGTCTACCGCCAGGATGCCGGGCGCGATGCTCAGCGCAATGAGCCGGTCGTGCGGGAACTGTACGACCTCGCGGTCGAGGCGATCGCCCGCGAGCGCAAGATCTACGGCTGGCTCAGCCACCCCAACCCATCCGCGACCGTCTCCCGCGCAATCGAGGTTCTCGAGCTGTTCGTGTCCTCCCTGCGGCGCCTGCGCACGATGACTGAGGAACACGGGGCCGAGTTCGGTTCGGCGGGATTTCAACGCTTCTTCGAAAGGGTCCGCACCGAGCTCGACGACGGCTACTTCGCCGAGATCGAGCGCCACCTGCGCCGCCTCCGCTTCCCGGGCGGCATCATCGTCAGCGCGCGTCTCGAGGAGCACGGAAAGGCAACCGAGCTCGTCCTGCGCCGGCCCGAGCACGAAAAGCGCTCACTCGGAGAACGGTGGGGCGGGCTCGTTCACCCCGACCCCTCGTTCGAGATCCCCGACCGCGACCAAGCCGGAGCGAAGGCACTCACGAAGATGAAGGGCCGGGGACTGAACGCGGTCGCGGACGCGCTGGCGCGCTCGACCGACCACATCCTCGACTTCTTTCGAGCCCTGCGCACCGAGCTCGCCTTCTACCTCGGGTGCTTGAACCTGTCACACCGCCTCGACGCGTCGGGCCAACCCCTCGTGTTCCCAACGCCTCAACCCGCTTCGACGATCCGACTCGAGTGTGCGGGCCTGGTCGATGCCTCTCTCGCGTTGATCAGCAAGGAACCCGTGCTCGGCAACGACGCACACGCCGATGGGCGGGCGCTGATCCTCGTGACCGGTGCGAATCGCGGCGGAAAATCCACGTTCTTGCGCAGCGTCGGCCTCGCGCAGCTCATGATGCAGGCCGGGATGCCCGTGCCCGCCCAAGCCTTCTCGGCGAGCATCGCGAACGGGGTCTTCACCCACTTCAAACGAGAAGAAGACGCCGCGATGAACGAGGGCAAGCTCGAAGAAGAACTCTCGCGGATGCGCGACATCGCCGAGAACGTCCTACCGGGGTGCCTCGTCCTGATCAACGAGGCGTTTTCGTCGACGAACGAACGGGAAGGGTCCCAGATCGGGCGAGACGTCGTCGGCGCTCTACTCGACTCCGGGGTCCGCGTCGCCTACGTGACACACCTGTACGACCTCGCTCGGAAGCTCAGCAAACGCCCGGACGCCTACCGCCTGCGCGCGGAGCGAGAGCGCACGTTCGTCCTCGTCGAGGGCGATCCCCTCCCGACAAGCTACGGCGCGGACCTCTACCGGTCGATCTTCGGCGCCGAACCGGAGCAGGCGGTCCAGGCCCGGCGATGAGCCTCCCGTCGCACGTCACAACGCGGGCCAACCCAGCGCGGCACGGCCACCGAGGCCGCCTCCCTGGTCGGATGGCCGCGCGCCTACCCGGCAGTGAGGTCGGCGAGGCTGACGACGGGGTCTAGCGGGCGGGGGAGGTTCCAGCTCAGCGCGGCACGGCCGTCGGCGTCGCCGGTGAGCTCGGCGCTATGCGGCGTGCTCAGCACGTACATTCGGCCCCGAATCCGACCGCCTCGCCGCACGGCCGCCACCGCGACGGGGACGGTGTGGCCTCCCGCGTAGCTGAGCTCCTGGCGGCGGTACTCGCCGAACCCGGTGGCCAACCGGTGCTCGAGTCCACCGTCGAGCACCGACGTCTCCTCGACGGGTTCGCCGTCGGTGGGCGCGGGCAGCTGCCAGGCGTCGAGTCGTTCGTGTAGCTCGGCGTCGGCCAGGCCACCGCCGGAGCGATCCTCGGCGAGGCTCGGCAACAGGTGGGTCCACAAGCGGTCGAGGACTCCCTGCATGTTCTCGGTGAGGCCCGTGATGGCGACGCTGGCCCGCTGCTTCGGCAACACGATGACGAACTGGCCGCAGGCGCCGTCGCCGCGGTAGCCGTGCCTGGCCATCCAGAACTGGTAGCCGTAGCCCTGGGACCAGTCGAGGGGCCGCTCCTCGATGATGCCGGTCTCGATGTGGTGGCGCGCGGCCGTGGCCACCCATCCCGCGGGGAGCAGTCGGTGGCCCTCCCACACGCCGTCGTCGAGGTAGAGCCTCGCGAACCGGGCGAGCCCGTCGGTGCTGATGTGCAGACCGCTGAACCCCAGATCGACGCCCGTGCCGCCCTGATCCCAGCTGACCGGACCGATACCGAGCGGATCGAAGAGCCGCGGACGCAGGTAATCGACGAGGCGCTCGCCGCTCAGCTTCTGCAAAATGTAGCCGGCCAGGAAGCTGACGCCGTTGTTGTAGACGTGGACGCTGCCCAAGGGGCGCTGCGGGGCGCATCGCAGCAGGGACGCGATCGGGTCGGAGCTGCCGGGCTCCAGCAGCGTTGCGAGGGTATCCTCGGTGTGGCCGGTGCTCATCGAGAGCAGATGATGCATCGTGGCGTCGCGCCAGGCGGGGGACAGATCGAGGTCGCGGTAGGCCGGGAGAAGATCCAGCACCTTGTCCTCCAGCGAGAACAGTCCCTCGTCAATGGCGAAACCGACGGCGGTGGCCATGAAGGACTTGCTCAGCGAGTAGACCAGGGGAGTGTCCGTGCGCTCGTAGGGGGCGGCGTAGCCCTCGGCGATCCGTTGCCGGTCCACCTCGACGATGAGGCTGTGCAGTTCGAGGCCGTCGGTCTGGCAGCCGTCGAGGAAGTCGTTGAGTGCGCTCACCCTGCCCATGCTGCCACCTTGAGCACGTCTTGGAGCGTGTCGGCCTCGCCGGCGGTCTTGTCCTCGCGGTAGCCCAGCACCCGGGCGAACCGGAGCGCGACCCCGCCGGGGTAGCGGGTCGAGCGCTGCAGCCCGTCGATGGCGATCTCCACCACCTGTTCGGGGCGCACCCACACCACCTGCCCTTCTCGTCGCTCCTCCAGCTCCAGGAAGCGCCGGGTCTGCCAAGTGAGCATCTCGTCGGTCATCCCCTTGAAGGTCTTGCCGAGCATGACGAACCCGTCACCGTCGCGGGCTCCGAGATGGATGTTGGACAGGTACCCGCGGCGGCGACCGCTGCCCCACTCGACCCCCAGCACGACCAGATCGAGGGTGTGACGGGGCTTCACCTTGATCCAGCCCGCGCCCCGGCGGCCCGCGGCGTAGGGCGCCTCGAGGGATTTGATCACCACCCCCTCCTGCCCCCCGGCGACGAGCTCGGCGAAGAACTCTCTGGCCGCCGCGGCGGAGGCGGTGACGAGCCGAGGCACGACGTGCTCGCCGGCAACCCTATCCAGCTCGGCCAGGCGCACCCGGGCGGGTTCGTCGATGAGGTCGCGGCCGTCGATACGAAGGACGTCGAAGAAGAAGCCGCGGAGACCCCGGCTGTTCGTGGCGGTGTCGGCGTGGTGGGTGGCCGCGCTGGCGGCGGAGTCCTGGAATGGCATCGGGCGCCCGGTCGGGTCCACGGCGAGGGCCTCCCCGTCGAGGATGAGCTCCCGGGCCTCCATTGCCAGCACGGCGGCCACGACCCCGGGCAGCCGCTCGGTGATCTCGTCGAGCGAGCGGGTGAAGACCCACACCCGATCGCCGCTGCGGTGCACCTGGATGCGGATGCCGTCGAGCTTGGCGTCCACCGCGAACTCCGCGCCGTCGGCGAAACCCTCGGCGGCCGTATCGGTGTCGGGAGCGGAGACGGCCAACATCGGGGAGACCCCCACGCCCACGCGCAGGGTGAACCGGGCCAGGCCCGCCTCGCCCTCCTCGCGGGCGGCGGCGGCCACCTCGGGGCTCGAACCGCCCAGCATCGCGGCCCGGCGGACGGTGGCGATGGGCACGGCGTAGGCCTGGGCCAGCCCCTCCAGCATCACCGCATCGAGGGCCCCTTGGCGCAGCTCGCCCATGATCAACATCGCCAGGAAGCGCTGCTCGGCGGCGGTGGCGCGGGAGAACAGCCCGTCGACGAGGGCGGCGCGTCGCGCCGCCGAGCCCGCCCCCGACACCTCCGAGCAGGCGGTCAGCGCTTCGCAGACGTCCAGCAGCGTCAGGCTCGGCTCCTCGGCGGCCTCTGGAAGGTGTTGCAGCGACCGGCCGCCGATACCGGTGCGGCGCAACCCGCTGTCCCCGGAGAGATAGCTGGCCGCCAACCCGGCCTCGGCCCCATCAGTCGCCTCGGCCAACACCGCGGCGATGAGTTGCGCCTTGGTCTTGCGCGAGCGCGTCGCGGCGATCTCGGCGGAGGCAACGACGACCCGGTTCAACAACATGGAGACGTCTGTTTCAACATGGACACAGTCTGCCCGCCGCCGACAGGCTCAGGCCTCGCCCCGGCCCCGAACGGTGGTGCTGGGCCGGCCGGCGGGGGAGCGCCGGGTGGACATGACGCTGATCTCGCCGCTGCTGTCGCAGAACATGACCTCGTCGGCGATGCCGGTGAACAAGCCCGACTCGACGACGCCGGGGATCCAGGTGATCTCGCCGTCCAACCGCTGCGCGTCAGTGATGCGGCCCAGGTGCAGATCGACGAGGAAATTGCCCGAGTCGGTGACGAACGGGGCTGGTGGTCGAGCGTCGTCGGCGGCCGGGGTGCCGGGAGTGTCGCCGACCATCCGCTGGCTGATGTGGATCTGGCCGTAGCCGAGCTCGCCGAGCAGGTGGCGTATCGAACGCAGAGTGGAGGCGTAGCCGTACTGCACGACCTCGACGGGCAGCGGATAGGCGCCCAGATTCTCGACGAGCTTGCTGCTGTCCCCTACGCACACGTAGTGGTTGCCGGCGTCGGCGACGATGCGTTCCCACAGCAACGCACCGCCGCCGCCCTTGATCATGTAACCGTCACGATCGACTTCGTCGGCCCCGTCGACGACGAGGTCGAGCCGGTCGAAGTCCTCGAAGCCCACCAGCTCGATGCCGGCCTCTTCTGCCCACGCGCGGGTGCGCCGGGACGTCGGGACCCCGCGCACATCGAGGCCGCTGGCCACCTTCTCGCCCAGCGCCCGCACGAACCACGCCATCGTGGTGCCCGAGCCGATACCGATGGTCATGCCGTCGCGGACGAACCGCTCCACGGCGGCGTAGCCGACGGAGGACTTGGCTCGGTCTTGGGGGCTCAACGATTCGGGCACAGGCAACATTGTGGCAGCCGTCACCTGCCGGTGACGCTTCGCTCCAGCTCGAGCGCACTAGGGAAGAGGATGTTGTTCTCCTTGTGGATGTGCTCGTGCAGGTCGAGTTCCATTTCGCGGAGGCCGTCGAGCATCGCCCGGTACGAGGCGCACCCGTCTGCTGGCATCGTGTAGCTCCCGGTCACGGCGTTGATCTGATTGAACAGCTCACCGACCACCGTGTGCTCTTGGACCAGCAGGTCGATCTGGTCGGCGATCGGTCCCGAGGCGCCCAGGGACCGCGTCTTTTCCAGGCGGCTGATCGCCGGGAAGACCGACCGCTCCTCCTTGGTCATGTGCGGATCGAGCGCGGCGACCGCTTCGGTGAAGAGCTCGTGCACCCTGGCCAGCTCGTGATGCCGGTCGCCGTGAGCCCGGTGGACCTTCTCGATCAGGGCCAGCAACCGGGGCATCTCCTCCCACATGTACGCGTGGTGGGTGTCGACGATGTCATGGGCGAGGGCAGCCCGTTCTGGCACCCTGGCCGCCTCGTGGGGGCGGACGTCAGGGAGGTCCAGCGCCTTGCGCACCTCGGCCAGGTCGGCGTGTGCCTCGGCGGTGGCGTCCGAGAGGGTGCGGTGGCCGCGACAGCAGTAGTCGAGGCCGAACCGCTCCAGAACCCGAGCGCGGCGGCCGTCCCCGATCACCAAGTCAGCCAACGTGGTGGATCCCTCGATTGTCATGACGCCACCGTATCCGATGGTTGGTCGCTGGTGCCGGCCTCGCGGAGGCATCGATCAGGATTCGATCCCCGGCCAGTAGTGGCTGTCCGGAACCGGGCGCGCGCCGAAGATGGCCTGACCGACCCTGATGACGGTGGCGCCCTCTTCGATGGCCGTCTCGTAGTCGCCGGACATGCCCATGGACAGCCCGCCGGGGCCGATCAGGTCGGGGTCGGCCTCGCGGACGCGGTCTCGCAGCTTCGATAGCCGAGCGAAGCACGGACGGACCCGGTTTGCATCGGTGCTGAAGACGGCCAGGGTCATCAGCCCGCGGACCCGCAGAGCGGTGAACCGAGGCAACTGGCGCAGAAAGTCGAGCGTCTCCTCGGGCGGGAGGCCGTACTTGGAGTCCTCGCCGGAGGTGTTGACCTGGACGTACACGTCCAACCCGCGGCCAGCCGCCTGCAGTCGTTGGTCCAGTATCCGTGCCACGCGTAACCGATCGAGGGCTTGGAACTCCGTGGCGAACGCGGCGACGTTCTTGGCCTTGTTGGTCTGGAGGTGGCCGATGATGGACCAGGCAACATCGAGGTCGGCCAAGTTGTCGTGCTTTCGCTGGGCTTCCTGCACCTTGTTCTCGCCAAACTCGCAATAGCCTGCCTGCACGGCCAGCCTGATCCGCTGCTCCGGGACGGTCTTGCTGACTGGCAGCAGCCGGATGTCCGCGGGGGAGCGTCCGCTGCGTTCAGCCGCTGCGGTGATTCGTGTCCGTACCGCGGCAAGGTTGCGGTTCAACTCGTCCAGGGTTTGCGCTCGCGGGTAGCCGGATCGAACCGGATCCCCACCCTGCTCAACTGCCACAGTGCCCACGCTACAACCCCGTCTGGTCCCGGGGCTCGTGATACCCAGTGCGCGGGCTGGAAGACTGGCGCCCATGCGCACCGTCACCCTGCTGGGCAGCACCGGATCGATCGGCACCCAGGCCATCGAGGTCATCACCGCCAATCCGGGGCGGTTCCGCGTCGTCGCGATGGCGGCCGGCGGGGGCAACATCGAGCTGCTGGCCAGCCAGATCGCCAGCGTCCAGCCCGAGATCGTCGCCGTCGCCAAGCCCACCGTCCTGCAGGATCTCCAGCTTGCCCTGTACGCCGAGGCGAAGCGGCGCGGTTGGTCCCAGGGCGAGGTGAGGCTGCCGCGGCTCATCGCCGGCCCCGACGCGGCCACCGAGCTGGCCGCCCGGCCCGTCGATGTCGTGCTGAACGGGATCACCGGGGCGGCCGGCCTGTTGCCCACCCTCGCCGCGCTCGAGGCGGGCTCGGTGTTGGCGCTGGCGAACAAGGAGTCGCTCGTGATCGGCGGGAGGCTCGTCCCCGACGCCGCGCAGCCCGGCCAGATCGTCGCGGTGGATTCGGAGCATTCGGCCCTCGCCCAATGCCTGCGCGGGGGGCGGGCCGAGGAGGTCGACCGGCTGATCGTCACGGCCAGCGGGGGTCCCTTTCGCGGCTGGACCCGGGAGCAGATGGCCGACGTGACGCCCGAGCAGGCCCTAGCCCACCCGACCTGGAATATGGGGCGGATGGTGACGACGAACTCGGCCACCATGGTCAACAAGGCCCTCGAGGTGTTGGAGGCCCACCTGCTCTACGGCGTTCCCATGGAGCGGATCGACGTCACGGTGCACCCGCAATCGGTGGTGCATTCGATGGTGCAGTTCCGCGACGGCTCGACACTGGCGCAGTGCTCGCCGCCAGACATGAAGCTACCCATTGCCCTCGGCCTGAGCTGGCCCGAGCGGATTCCCGGTGTCGCCAGCGCGTGTGACTGGTCCACCGCCGCTACCTGGACCTTCGAGCCGCTGGACGACGAGGCCTTCCCAGCGGTGATCCTCATCAAGCGGGTGGCCCAGCACGGGGGTACCGCCCCCGCGGTCTTCAACGCCGCCAACGAGGAGGCGGTGGAAGCCTTCCACGAGGGTAGGATCGGCTTTCTCGACATCGTCGACACCGTCACCGCGGTACTGGACAAACATCTGGCGGACGGGTTCGTCGGCGACGACGAGTTGACCGTCGAGGCGATCCTCGCGGCCGACGCCTGGGCCCGCCAGCAGGCGTAAGCACAGTGACGTTACCCGCGGCGAGGTAGGCTTTTTGCCGATGGAACTCGTACTTTACCTCGGCGGCGCCGTGCTGTTTTTCGCCCTCATCATGGCCTCGATCGCCCTTCATGAGGTCGGTCACCTCGTGCCCGGCAAGATCTTCGGCGTCAAGATCACCCAGTACTTCGTGGGCTTCGGCAAGACGCTCGTGTCCTGGCGTCGCGGCGAGACCGAATACGGGTTCAAGGCCATCCCGCTCGGCGGCTACGTCCGCCTCGTCGGCATGTATCCGCCGGCCAAGGGCAGCAACAAGCTGCGGCGCTCCAACTCGGGCCCCTTCCAGACCCTGGCCGATCAGGCCCGAGAGATGGAGTGGGAATCGATCGAACCCGAGGACGACGGGCGACTTTTTTACCAGAAGAAGACCTGGCAAAAGCTCATCATCATGACCGGGGGGCCCATGATGAACATCTTCTTGGCCTTCGTCATGTTCTGGGGGGTCACCGCCTTCTACGGTGCGCCCCGGCTCGAGCTGACGATCGCCCAGGTGAACGAGTGCGTCGTCCCGGCGGGCACCACCACCGACTGCACCACGGGCGAGCCCAAGACGCCCGCGTTCCAGTCCGGCGCCAAAGTGGGGGACCGGCTGATCTCCTTCAACGGCGTCCGACTCAACGATTGGGAACAACTCTCCACCCTGATCCGCGAGAACCGTGCTGGCCGCGCGCAGGTCGTCGTCGAGCGCGACGGCCGCGAACTGGCCTTGGCTCCGGTGAACACGCTGCTCACCGGCGTCCGCGACAAGTGGGATCCCAGCAAGCGCATCGAGGCCGGCTTCTTCGGGGTCGCGCCCGAGCAGAAGCTCGTCAAGGGTGGCCCCGTCGTGGTGGCCCACGACATGGTGCAGATGACCGAGCAGACCTTCCACGCCCTGCTCGGCTTCCCCGTCAAGGTGTACTACGTCGGCTACAACCTCATCACCGGGCAGGCGCGAGACGTCTACGGGCCGATGAGTATCGTCGGAGCCAGCCGGGCGGCCGGGGAGGTGGCCTCCACCGACCTCATCACCAGCGACGACAAGGTGGCGACGCTGTTCCGCCTGCTTGGCTCGGTCAACCTGTTCGTCGCGCTGTTCAACTTTGTCCCCCTGCTGCCGCTCGACGGCGGCCACATCGCCGGCGCGCTCTACGAGGGCATCAAGCGCGGCCTCGCCCGGCTGTTCAACCGCGCCGATCCGGGCCACGTCGACACCGCGAAGATGCTGCCGGTGGCCTATCTTGTAGGTGGGTTCATCGCCGTCTGCGGCGTGGTGCTGATTCTGGCCGATCTGATCGACCCTATTAGGCTGTTCTAGTTGACCCCGCCCGCGCGGCACCCGTTTCTAGTTGGAGGCACCACAGACCCATGACCATCGATCTAGGCATGCCGGCCCCGGCCCCCCAGCTGATCACTCCGCGCCGCAAGACTCGTCAGATCAGGGTGGGCAAGGTGTTGGTCGGGGGCGACGCCCCGGTCTCGGTGCAGTCCATGACCACGACGCAGACCACCGACATCGACGCCACGCTCCAGCAGATCGCGGAACTGACGGCCACGGGCTGCGATATCGTCCGGGTCGCCTGCCCGAGCCAAGACGACGCCGAGGCGCTGCCCGCCATAGCGCGGAAGTCGCAGATCCCGGTCATCGCCGACATCCACTTTCAGCCCAAGTACGTGTACGCCGCCATCGACGCGGGCTGCGCCGCCGTGCGAGTCAACCCCGGAAACATTCGCAAGTTCGACGATCAGGTCAAGCAGATCGCCCGGGCCGCGAAGGACGCCGGCGTCTCCATCCGCATCGGGGTCAACGCCGGCTCGCTGGACAAGCGGATCATGGACAAGTACGGCAAGGCGACCCCCGAGGCGCTCGTGGAATCCGCGGTCTGGGAGGCCGGACTGTTCGAGGAGCACGACTTCCACGACTTCAAGATCTCGGTCAAGCACAACGATCCGGTGATCATGGTGAAGGCCTACGAGATGCTGTCCGAGGCCGGGGATTGGCCCCTCCACCTCGGCGTGACCGAGGCCGGGCCCGCCTTTCAGGGCACCATCAAGTCAGCGGTCGCCTTCGGGGCGCTGCTGAGCCGCGGCATCGGCGACACGATCCGCGTTTCGCTGTCGGCGCCGCCGGTCGAAGAGGTCAAGGTCGGCAACCAGATCCTGCAGTCGCTGAACCTCAAACCCCGCAAGCTGGAGATCGTCTCCTGCCCCTCCTGCGGCCGGGCCCAGGTGGACGTCTACAGCCTGGCCGACAAGGTCACCGCGGGGCTGGAAGGCCTCACCGTGCCGCTACGCGTGGCCGTCATGGGCTGCGTCGTCAACGGCCCCGGGGAGGCCCGCGAGGCCGATCTCGGCGTCGCCTCGGGCAACGGCAAGGGCCAGATCTTCGTCAAGGGCGAGGTCATCAAGACGGTCAAGGAGTCCGAGATCGTGGAGACCCTCATCGAGGAGGCCATGCGTCTGGCCGAGGAGATGCCGGCGGGCGAGGGTGGCGCGGAAGTCTCGGTCGGCTAAATGGGCGGGCACGTCCGTCTTCTGAGCGACGACGATCTGTCCTCGGCTCGACGACTGCTGCGCTCCCGCCCCGTCGAGAATGTCTTCGTCGCCGCGCGGGTCCGCGCCGGCGGGCTGGAGCGTTTTCGGCTCGGCTGCTCCGTCTTCGGCTACGTGTGCGGCGGCGAACTGGTCTCGATGCTGCATTCGGGCGCCAACCTCGTGCCCGTCAACGCCGACCATCCCGAGGCCGTCGAGGCCTACGTCGAATTTCTGGGGGCCGCCCGCACCTGCTCTTCGATCATCGGCCCCTCCGCTGTCGCGATGGCCATGTGGCAGGGGCTGGCGCAGCGCTGGGGGCACAACTGGTCTTCGGTCCGCGAGGTTCGGGCGCGTCAACCCATGATGGCGATCAGCACCGACCCGACGATAGCGCCGGACCCAAGGGTGCGGCGCATCACGATGTACGATTACGACGCCTACTTCGTCGCCGCCGTGGCGATGTACACAGAAGAGGTGGGCCAATCGCCCATTCAGGGCGACGAATCCTCCTATCGGCTCTACGTGCGTCGGCTGATCGAATCCGGCCGCGCTTTCGGCATCCTGGAGCGCGGCCGGGTGATCTACAAGTCCGATCTGGGTTCGGTGACTCCCGGCGTCGCCCAAATTCAGGGCGTGTGGCTCAGCCCCGAGCTGCGGGGCCAGCACCTCGCCCCCGCCGCGATGGCCGGCGTGGTGCGGCTCGCCCGCGAGGTGGCGCCCACGATCTCGCTCTACGTCAACGACTTCAACCGGCCGGCCCGAGCGACCTATCGACGGATGGGTTTTCGCGAGGTCGGCGAGTTCGCCACCGTCTTGTTCTAAGCGCCCGTCCCAGCACCGGTGGGGGCGTGAGTCTCAGCGGAGCCTGTCCAGGGCGGCGACGATGTCGATGCTGCCGGTCTCCACTTTGGGTCCGTTCTGCAGTGACACCGACGACTCCTTGATCGCCTTGACGACGTCCTTTGACTTCGCGTCTGGACGCTCCGAGCGTAGGAGGGCTACTGCTCCGGCCACCAGAGGAGCAGACAGAGAGGTACCGCTGCCGTGCTGGTAACCGTAGGTGGCGGTGCTGATCAGATTTACACCCGGAGCTGCCACCGTCACCCATTTGCCGTAATTGGAGAACCCGGTCAAGCGCAGCGGATCGTTCGATTCCGTGCTCCCTACCGAGATGACGTGCTTGTCCGAAGCCGGGTAGGTCTTGGATCCGTTGCCGTCGTTTCCGGCCGCGGTCACGATAGAGACCCGGTCGCCATGGGCGGCGTCGTGCAACGCGTCGGACAACACCTTGGATTCGTTGTCCCCCTCCACGCCCGCGCTGATATTGATGACATCGGCCCCCGCGTCCACGGCGTCGGAGATGGCCTCGGCCATCAGATAGACGCTGCCGTTGCCGTCGCTGTCCAGCACTCGGCTCGCCAGGATGGTGGCATCGGGGGCGACGAGGTGGGCCAACCCCGCAATGGCGGTGCCGTGCCCCTGACCCTCATCCACGTGGCCGTCGTTATCCGAATCTATCCCGTCGGCGTCATCGCTTGGATCGGCGTCGTCATCCACGTAGTCGTAGCCAGACACGATCTGTCCGACAAGGGCGGGATGGTTCAGGACCACCCCGGTGTCGAGGATCGCGATCGTTGTGCCCTGGCCACGCGCACTGAGGTGGGCTTCGGAAAGACGCAGGGTGTTGGCGGCCGGCTGCGAGACGTAGCTCTCCTCGGTCTCGTCAGGACTGGTTTCACCGGGAAGCGCCCAGTAGTGCATGCGGTCATCGGAGAGGGTGAGATCGTAGTTCGGCTCGGCATAGACGACGCCATCGTCCTTGGCCATGGATTCGGCGACCTTTTTCAGGTCCGGTCCTTTCCCACCGTCTTGGGCCTTCTGGCCACCTTTGTCAGATTGTTTTTCCTTAGTGTCTGAACTCGTTTGGAGGAGGTAGATTCTTCGAGAGGACAGCATCGTGTTGGCGATCTGCACGCCCCAGCGGGAGGCGAACGCCGCTGCCTCGGTCGATTCGTCCAAACGTACGACGATTTGATTGCTCGACGGTGATGACGGTTTGGCTTGCGCAGCGGGTGGAATCGAGGCGAGTGAAAGCGTCGCTGCCAGAGTGCAGCCGAGTAGCCGGGCGGTGAGCTTTTTCACGATGATGTCCCCTGAATGTTGGTGTCGTGCGGTGCTAAGTGACGTGTGCCCCCGACGTAGACGAACGGCGCCCACAGGTAAGGGTGCGGATGACGTTGCCTAATCTCGAGTTGCGCGCGTCGCAGCGCGCTGTCTGGAGACCAGCCCTTGGAAAGTCGGTTGTGCAACCGCCGCATCAAGTCTGCGGTGACGGCGTCGTCGACCAGCCATAGGCTTACGATGACCCCCACCGCTCCGGCCGCCAGGAGCGACCAGGTCAGTCCGGTGGATTCGTCACCGCGCCCGCGGCGGCCCATCCGGCCGGACTCGCAGGCGCTGAGGACGACGAGCGAACCGTCGAAGGAGATCTCGGCGACGGCCTGCGCGGTGACCCAGCCATCCCACAGCTGAAGGGCCGAGAACATCGGATTGTCGGAACGAAAGAGGCCGTGGCAGGCCACATGGACGATGTCGGCCTGTTGGGC